>CAZZIG010000016.1:0-75627 GCA_964653975.1 uncultured Acidimicrobiaceae bacterium | reverse complement strand
GAGCATGCAGGCCGTGGCTGTCCATTGGACTGTCATCGACCTCCTCGATCAGACCTACAGCTACGGAGCCAACGAGATGGGGACCGTGACCATCACCAAGCACGGCTCCTGAGCCCGAGCTACCCGAGTGAAGGGGGGCGTCCCGTGGGCGCCCCCCTCACGCGGGACGGGAACGGCCCGAAGAGACCGACGAGGAGGATGAGACCGGCAATCCCCGCTCCTGCCACGAAGGTGGAACCGGTGCCCAGGAATCCCATGGCGACGCCGGCGAGCAGAGGCCCCACGGTCTGGCCGAGCCGGGCGAAACCGACCCAGACGGCGATGACCACGGCCCTGTGCTCGTCGGGTGCGTCGTCGAGGGTCAAGTCCTGTAGCAGCGGGATGAACAGCCCCTCCGAGGTCCCGTAGAGGAGCGCGGCCACCACCGCCACCAGCAGGGTCGTGGTCAACCCGAGAGTCACGTAGGCCACGATGAGAACGGCGGACGACAGGATCACGACGGCACGAGGGCTGGCCTTCGCCCGGATCCGGCCCAGGTTGAACGAGGCGAGGGTGGCGGTCAGAGCCGGCAACGAGATGAGAACGCCCCGCGCCCCGGCCTCCATGCCGAAGACATCGGCCAGATGGACAGGGAGCACCGTGAGAAACAAACCGAATATGGCGACGAAGACCAGAAACCCGGAGAGGAGGCTGGCCCTCAGGATCGGCTGTTTGAGCACCACGACAGCCTCGCCGAATTGTTCCCTGACATGGGGAGGGTCTGCCGGCCGGCGGCCATCGAGCATTACCCAGGCGATGGCTGCGGTGCCCAACGCCACGGTGTAGATGGCGAACGTGACCCGCCAACTGAACGCCTCGGTGACCGCCCCGGAGAGAAGCGGGATAGAGGCGAGCCCAACGGTCAAGACCGCGGAGTTGCGTCCGATGAGACGGGTTCGGTCGCCGCCGGTCCAGTTGTCTCCGATGAGCACCACGGCGAGATTCACCAAGGCAGCCGATCCCGTCCCCTGCATGAAACGGGCCAGCAGGAGGATCTCGAAGGTGGGCGCAACCGCGGCCAGCCCTCCGAACACCCCGAAGACGGCCAGTGACACGGTGAGGACGATCCGTCGCCCGAACCTGTCGGCGAGGAACCCGGCGATGGGTGCCACCGCGATCCCGGCCACCGACCCCGTGGCCACCAGTGTCCCGGCGCTCCCGTCGGGCATCCCGAACTCGGCGAGTATGTCGGGGATGGCCGGTGTCACCAGGGTGTTGCTGAGGATCCCCGTGAGCGTGACGGTGAAGATGAACGCCAGCGGAGGTCGACGGGACATCGCTCCAGAGTAAGGACCGTTCCGCGAACCGCCCAAACACGGTGCTTGCGCGAGTATTAGAGGGTCATGTCCGTCCGATGGCGCGATGAGGACCCTGGTCTGCCGATCGACTTCGAACAGTGCTCCAATGGCGAGTACGACCCCGAGCCGATCACCCCGGTACGCCGTGCGGCCGAACGGTCCGCCCGAGCCGAGATCGATCGGGCAATGCAACGCACCGGCATGGGTAGACGCGACTTTCTCCGTTCCGCGACCGCCCTCGCAATCTGTCTCGCCGCCATCGACGGTGCGGTGGCCGGAGCAAGGGGGTTTCGCCCGGGCTCGTTCTATCCGTTCGACCCAACCTCACGGCTCGACACTGACGCGGCGCGGTCGATTCTCGGGCCGACACAGTTCGTCTTCGACGTGCAGGGCCATCTCCTCGAATACGACCTCGACCCGTCGACCCGAGGGGACTGGTTCTGGGGAAGCCAGTTCCCCCAGGCACGCTGTGAAGAGGAGGACGACCCGAGGGCTTGCTTCGCCACCAACCACTTCCTCGAAGAGATCTTCATCCGCTCCGACACCACGATGACCGCCCTATCGGGTCTGCCGATCAATCCCGAAGGGAGCCCACTGTCGAACGAGGTCATGGAAGAGACGAGACAACTCGTCCGGGCGCTTTCCGGGGACGATCGGGTGGTAGTCAACGCACTGGCTCTCCCCCAAACCGCTCCAATCGAGTCCGTCCTCGACGAGATGACCCGGACGGTCGAGGAGAACGAGATCGCCGGCTGGAAGACCTTCACCCACTTCCCCTCCGGCATCCACTGGTGGCTCGACGATCACGACCCCAACCTCGGCCAGGTGGGCCAGAGATTTCTCGACCACCTGGTGACGATCGGCACACCGATCCTGTTCGTCCACAAAGGTCTCTCCAATCAGACCCGCCACGGATCGCCGGTGGACGTGGGCCCGGCGGCCGCGGCACACCGGGATGTCTCGTTCGTCGTCTACCACTCCGGTTTCGAAGTCGCCCAGCGGGAAGGTCCCTACACCCCGGGTTCGGCCCACCTGGGGGTCAACCGGCTGATCACCTCGGTGCAGGAAGCTGGTGTCGGACCCGGTGAAAATGTCTACGCGGAGTTGGGCTCGACGTGGTGGCACCTGCTCCACAGGCCCGACGAGGCCGCCCACTTGCTCGGCAAGCTCTTGGTCGCGTTCGGGGAGGACAACATCCTGTGGGGCACGGACTCGATCTTCTATGGGTCGCCTCAAGGTCAGATCGACGCCTTTCGCGCCTTCGAGATACCGCGGGAATTCCAGGACCGGTTCGGCTACCCGCCACTCACCAGAGGGGTCAAGGCAAAGATCCTCGGCTGGAACGCCGCGAACCTCTACGGGATCGAGCCCATCACCGAGCCCGTCGGTTTCACCCGTGAGGACCTGGAACAGGCGCGCACCGAGCACCCCGTGCCGACACGGTCCTGGGGACCGCGTACGGTCGCCGAGGTGCGGGAGTTTCGGGCCCACCATCGGGGCTGGCCATGATCGTCGATGTCGATGCAGGTCTGTGGATCTGGAGGATCGACCACCCGACGTGGTGGCCCGAGCAGGGACACGACCGGGTGGTGACGTCGGTGTGCGTCGAGGAAGGAGGCGAGGTCGCCGTACTCGATGCCGTGGCCCCACCCCAGGGGACGGGAATCTGGGAACGTCTCGACGCGACGCCACCCACCATGGCCGTGATCCTCAAGCCGGACCATGTGCGCAGCGTCGACCTCTTCGTCACCCGCTACGACATCCCCGCATACGGACCGGACGTGTTTCAGAAGGACGACGTGCCAGAGACCGATCTCGAGCTCGTGCTGCCGGGCTCGGTGTTGCCGGGCGGGTTCACCGCCCTCTATGACGGGCGTTTGCGCAACGAGACGCCCGTATGGCTGCCCGAGCACCGCACCATCGTCTTCGCCGACGCCCTGACCACGCTCGGCGGGTGGCTCCAAGTGTGGTGGACGCCCTGGCACGAGGAGAGGGTGGTGCCGGCTCTCCGGGCCATGCTCGATCTTCCATTGGAGAGGATCATCATCTCCCACGGGGAGCCAGTGCACGACCGCTCCGAGTTCGAACGGGCACTGGAACGACCGCCGATCCGGGCCGACTGAACCGCCCCACGATCCGTTAGGCCAGCGCCGCCCGCACGAAACCGGTCAGCTCCGCGATCAAGCCGCCACGATCGAGGTCACCGTCGGGCCGGTACCAGCGCTCGATGGCGTTGAGGATCGAGAGGATGAAGATCGACGCAGTCTTGGGATCGGTGCCCACACGGAACGATCCGTCCTCGATGCCCTCCCGAATCACCGAGCGGAACCCCTCTTCGTAGTGGTCGCGAGCGTCGACGATTCGGGAGCGGTGCTCGCGGTCGAGCATCCTGGCCTCGTTGAGGAAGGTGCGAGCCACCTCGATGTTGTCGATGACCACGCCGACATGGCCGGCTACCAGGGCTTCGAGCCGGTCGGCGGCGTTTCCCTCGGTGGCCAGGGCCTCTTCGGCCGATTGCTCGAAGAGACGGGCGCCTTCCTCCACCACCTCCACCAGCAGGTCCTGTTTCGAGGCGACATGGGAGTAGAGCGACGAGCCGAGCATGCCCAACTCCTTGCCGAGGTCACGCATCGAGGTGCCGTGATAGCCCCGGTCGGCGAAGAGACGCCCGGCGGCCCTCACCACGTCCTCGCGGGAGTTACGGGTGGTGACCATCAGCGATGGTCGTAACGGACGACGACTTTATCGGTGACAGGGTGGGCTTGGCAGGTGAGGACGAAACCGGATTCGACTTCGCTGTCGACCAGGGCGTAGTTCTTGTCCATCGTGACCTCGCCCTCCTCGATGCGGCCCTTGCAGGTCGCACACATGCCGCCCTTGCACGAGAACGGCAGCTCGCTTCGCACTCTCAGCGCGGCGTCGAGGATCACGGTGAGATCGACGCTCCCCTCGCCCACCGGGGGCTCGGGCGGAAGCGCGGACTCGTCCAACGGGCCCGCGAAGAACAGCTCGTCGTGGATCCGGGAAGGTTCGACACCCAGCTCCTCCAGCGTGGCCCGGGCGTTCATCACCATGTCAAAGGGCCCACACAAATACCACCCGTCGACCTCTCCGGTGCCGAGAAGCCGGTCGTGGACCACCCTGATCTTCTCGTCGTCGATACGACCGGAGAGCAACGGCACATCTGATCCTTCCCGGCTCAGGATGTGGAACAGCTGGAACCTGGGGTGATAACGGTCTTTGAGACCCTCCAACTCGTCGAGGAACATGATCGAGCTCGCGGTTCGGTTGCCGTAGAGGAGAGTCCAACTCGACAACGGCTCCAACTCGAGGGAACTGCCGACCAGGGACAGCACCGGAGTGATCCCCGAGCCGGCGGCGATGGCCACCGCCTTGCGGGGTCGGGTCGGGTCGATGTCGATGGTGAACTCCCCCACCGGGGGCATCACCTCGAGGACGTCCCCGGCTCGGAGGACTTCGGTGACGTAGCCGCTGAACAGCCCGCCGGGGAGTTTCTTCACCCCGACCCGCAGCTTGCCCGACGCGGCCGGGGCACAGATCGAGTAGGAGCGACGGGTGTCGTCGTCGTCGATCAAGGCGCGCACGGTGACGTGTTGTCCGGGGATGTAGTCGAAGACGGTGGCCAGGTCCGGGGGGACGTCGAAGGTGACGGCCACCGAGTCTTCGGTCAAGGGAGTGACCTCGGTGACTCTCAACGGGTGGAACTCGAGCTTGCTCATTGTGAGCTAGAACTGCTTGAAGTAGTCGAACGGCTCGCCGCACGACGAGCACACCATGAGTGCCTTACAAGCCGTGGAGCCGAAGCGAGCGATCATCTCGGGGTGGTCGTCCTGGCACCGGGGGCAGACGACCTCCGACAACCCGGTGGGCGGGGCGATGCCGAACTCTCTCAGCTTGCGATGCCCGTCCTCGCTGATCCAATCGGTGGTCCACGCCGGATTGTGAGTCACCCTGACCTCGTGGGAGTGCACACCTTCGCGGGAGAGGGCGGCGGCGATGTCGTCCTCGATCTGACGCATCGCCGGACACCCCGAGTAGGTCGGCGTGATGGTGACCACGACATGGTCGCCGTCGATCTCGACGGAGCGCAATATCCCGAGGTCCTCGATGGTGAGCACCGGAATCTCGGGGTCGACCACCCTGGCGACCACGGAACGGAGATCGGTGGCGACCGTCACCATTCCATCCCCGGGTAAGACCGGTCCATCCACTGCATCTCGGCGAGGAGAAAGCCGAGGTGCTCGGTGTGAAAGCCCTCCCGACCGCCGGACCGCTGATACTGGTCGTCGGCGACGCGCAGGCCCGTCTGTGCGAAGACGGCGTCGATCTCAGTCCTCCACAAATCGCGGTAGGGCTCGGACAGCTCGGAGGTGAACCGCCAGAGGGTGTCGACGGCGTCCTGGGCACGGGTGTGGGACTCTTCGGTGCCGTCCCCGAGCCGCAGCATCCAACTGCTGGAGAATTCGTAGTGGTAGGCAGCCTCTTTGCCCGCCTTCGCCGCCACACCGGCGAGAGTCTCATCGTTGGACTCTGCGAGTTCGGCCCAGAGCAGCCGCTGGTAGACGTCGAAGAAAAACTGGCGGACGATGGTCTGGGCGAAGTCGCCGTTGGGCTGTTCCACGAGGAGCAGGTTGAGAAACTCTCGCTCGGTCCGTCTCATGGCGAAGTCGTCCTCGGACCGTCCCTCACCTTCGATCTCCCCGGCATGGGTGTACAGGGCGCGGGCCACACCGAGATGGTCGAGTGCGATGTTGCCCAGGGCGATGTCGATCTCGAGGTCGGGGGCGTAGGAGATCCACTCCCCGAGCCGTTGCGCCAACACCATGTTGTCGTCGGCGTGAGAGAGAACCTCCCGCAGACGGGGGTCCATCTCGACCGCGGGCATCCCCTGCGGCGTCGAACTGACGATCTGCTCACTCACATCTGCCCCACTTCGTCGGGGATCTCGTAGGTCGTCGCCAGGCGGTAGACCTTCTCGTTGGCCTCGACGTACTCGGCGGCCGCCTCGGGCTCGAAGGCGTGGATCTCGCTGCTGGGGACCACCCAGACGCTGACTCCCTCCCCGCGGCGGGTGTAGACGTCGCGGGCGTTCTGCAGGGCGCTACGGGCATCCGGAGCGTGGAGACTCCCGATGTGGACATGGGAGATGCCGCGGCGGGCCCTCACGAAGACCTCCCACATCGGCCAACCCTCCCCGACGCCTTCGATGCGCTCCTCCAGCTCGGCCTTCTCACCGGGTGCGACGGGCACGTCGTAGGTCATGCCGCCCTCGCTGCATGCTTGGCGGCGTAGGCGGTGGCCGCGGCCCGAACCCAAGCGCCATCCTCCCAGGCACGGTTCTTGTGCTCGATGCGGTCGCGGCTCATGGGGCCGTTGCCCTTGACCACCCGCCAGAACTCCTCCCAGTCGATGTCGCCGAAGTCGTAGTGGCCACGTTCGGCGTTCCACCTGAGGTCCGGATCGGGGATGGTGAGCCCGAGATAGTCGGCTTGGGGGACGGTCATGTCGACGAACTGCTGGCGCAGGTCGTCGTTGGACACCCGCTTGATCTTCCACTTCATGGACTGTTCCGAGTGCACCGAGTCGGCGTCGCTGGGCCCGAACATCATCAGCGATGGCCACCACCAGCGATCGAGCGCGTCCTGGGCCATCTGCTTCTGTTCCGGGGCCCCGTTGCAGAGCCTGATGAGAAGTTCGTAGCCCTGACGCTGATGGAAGGACTCTTCTTTGCAGATGCGGACCATGGCACGGGCGTAGGGCCCGTAGGAGCATCGGGTCAGCATCACCTGATTGGTGATGGCGGCGCCGTCGACCAACCATCCGATGGCACCCATGTCAGCCCAGGTGAGCGTGGGGTAGTTGAAGATGGAGGAGTACTTGTGCTTGCCCTGGTGGAGCAGCTCCTGGAGGTGGTCGCGGGTGACCCCGAGGGTCTCGGCCGCGGAGTAGAGGTAGAGCCCGTGCCCCGCCTCGTCCTGGACCTTGGCCATGAGAATCGCCTTGCGATACAGACTCGGGGCCCGGGTGATCCAGTTGCCCTCCGGTTGCATCCCGATGATCTCGGAGTGGGCGTGTTGGGCGATTTGACGGATCAGGGTCTTGCGATAGCCCTCGGGCATCCAGTCGGTCGGCTCGATCTTCGACTCCTCGTCGATGATCGCCTGGAATCTCTCATCTTGTGACAGGAGCCCATGTTCCTCTTGTGACATGAGCCCATGTTAGGCGAACGAACGTTCGTTTGCAAAGCGGGCTAGCCTTCACCTCGATCGTGCCCCATGCTCCTCTCCCCCACACCGCCGACACCGGGATCGAGGCGACCGCGCCCACGTTCGCCGCGTTGGTCGAGGAGTTGGCCACAGGGATGTTCGAGCTGATGGCGGAAGCGGATTGTGCCACCGGCCGAGCTTCGGAGTTGGAGATCTCCTCCGAATCGAACGAGGACCTGGTCGTCGACACTCTGTCGGAGTTGCTCTATCTCTCCGAGACCGGAGATCTCCACTTCTGCCGGTTCACGGTGACCGGCGGGGACGGCCATTCCGTTCATGTGCGGGCGATGGGAGTGCCCATGAGAGACGTCGAGTTCTCCGGGCCCCCGATCAAGGCGGTCACCTACCACCAACTCGAGGTCACCGAATCGGCGCACCACTGGTACGGCCGGGTCTACTTCGACGTTTGAACCTCTCCCGGGACGAGTATTACTCAGACATGGAGCCGAGGCGCATCACCGACACGATCTGGGAGATCGCCCCCGAAGGGGGGATGCTCGTCCCCGGGCGTGTGTTCGCCGACGACCGGTTGATGGAGGCCATCAGGGATGACCGCTCCATCGAGCAGGTGGCCAACGTGGCCCATCTACCGGGGATAGTCGAGGCGTCGTTCGCCATGCCGGACATCCACTGGGGCTACGGCTTCCCCATCGGCGGTGTCGCCGCCACCGACGTCTCCGACGGCGGGGTGGTCTCCCCCGGTGGAGTCGGCTTCGACATCTGTTGTGGTGTCCGTCTCATCGGATCGCGATACCACCGCACCGACTTCGAGACCCACGCCGAGGAGATCCTGGACCAGCTCGACCGGAGGATTCCACGGGGGCCCGGCAGGGGAGCCATCGCCCCCGGGCATCTCCTCGGGGCGATCTTGGAGGAGGGGGCGGTGGCCGCGGTGCGGGCCGGGTACGGAGTAGAGGCCGATCTGAGTCGGTGCGAAGAGCAGGGGCGCTCCGATGGAGCCGACCCCTCGGCGGTCAGTGACAAGGCGACCAGCCGGGGCAAAGACCAGATCGGGTCGCTGGGGTCGGGAAACCACTTCCTCGAAGTGCAGGTGGTCGACGCCGTCGAAGACGAGATGACGGCGAGAGCCTTCGGCCTGGCGGAGGGCATGGTGGTGGTGATGATTCACTGTGGCTCGCGCGGTCTCGGGCACCAGGTCTGCACCGACCACCTGCGTGGCATGGGAGCAGCGATGTCGCGTCACGGGATAACCGTGCCCGACCGTCAACTCGCCTGTGTCCCCGTCGAGTCGGCCGAAGGGGCGGACTATCTGGCTGCCATGGCGGCGGCGGCCAACTTCGCCTGGGCAAACCGTCACATCCTCGCCCATGAGACCCGGGAGTCGTTCGCCGCCGCCTTGGGGACCACCCCCGACGAGACCGGCATTTACCTGGTGTTCGATGTGGCCCACAACTTGGCCAAGCTGGAACGTCACGAAGTCGCCGGATCCGGGCTCGACCTGTGTGTCCACCGCAAGGGAGCCACCCGCGCCTTCGGCCCCGGTCATCCCGCCCTGCCCTCCGAGCTCCGTGACGTCGGTCAACCGGTACTGGTACCGGGCAGCATGGGCACCGCGTCCTGGGTACTGCGGGGCGGATCCGCCAACCCGGCATTCGGCTCGGCGGCCCACGGTGCCGGGCGGGTGATCAGCAGGAAGCAGGCCAAGTCCATCAGCAGCGGACGGGAGGTTCGCCAGGCACTCGGCGAGCAAGGCATATCGGTTCGCCCCGGGTCGGTCAGTCTCCTCTCCGAGGAGGCTCCCTACGCCTACAAGGACGTCGAGGCCGTGGTCGACGTCTGCGACCGGGCCGGGCTCGCCAGCAAGGTCGCCCGACTCCGGCCGCTCGCCGTGGTCAAGGGGTGATCCCGGGTTGCACCCGTTGGGACAACGTCGCCATCAGCCGGTCGAACGCCTCGAGGGTCAGCGACTGGGGGCCGTCGCTCAAGGCATTCTCCGGGTCGGGGTGGATCTCCACCATGATCCCGTGGGCGCCGATGGCGGCACCCGCCGTCGCCAGCGGAACGACCAGGTCGCGATCACCGGCGGCGTGTGAGGGGTCGACGATCACGGGTAGATGGGTACGCCGACGCAATACGGGAACCGCAGTCACGTCGAGGGTGTTCCGCGACGAGGTCTCGAACGTGCGGATCCCCCGCTCGCACAGGATCACCCTCTGGTTGCCCCCGGCCAGGATGTACTCGGCCGCCTGGAGGAACTCGTCGATCGAGGCGCTCATCCCCCGTTTGAGCAGGACCGGTCGATTGATGCGGCCCACCTCGTTCAGAAGGGCGAAGTTCTGCATGTTGCGGGTCCCGATCTGGAGGACGTCGGCCTTCTCGGCCATCCTCTCCACGTGCTCCGGTGCCGTCACCTCGGTGACGATCGGGAGCCCGTAGACCCGTCCGGCCTCGGCGAGCATGTCCAGACCTTCCCAGCCGAGACCCTGGAAGCTGTACGGCGAGGTGCGGGGTTTGAAACACCCGCCCCGGAGCAGCTTCCCGCCGGACTCCTTGACCGCCTTGGCGGTCTTCATCACCTGGTCGATCGACTCCACGGCGCACGGACCGGCGATCATCACCAGTTCCGGGCCACCGATGATCACGCCGTTGACGTCGACCACGGTTTCGGTGGCCAGGTCCTTTCTCCCGGCGAGCCGGTAGGGGCCATCCGACGACGACTTCTCGGCTTGCTGCGACCCAGGTGTGGAGACCTGGATGACCCGCTCCGGCTGCGGGGACGGCCGCCGGTGCGGTCTCAGGTCACGTGACGGGTAGGTGCCGAGGACACGGAGGTACATGGTGTGCCGACGCACCTCTTCGAGCACCCGCTGCACCCGTTGGTCGCCGAGGTTGCCTTCGAAGTCCATATAGAACATCTCCTGCCAGGCGTTGTTCACCATCGGCCTCGATTCCAGCTTGACAAGCGGGATCTCCTCGGTGCGGAAGGCGTTGAGGACCTCGGCCAGCGAGCCGGCCTCGTTGCTCACCGAGAGCACGAGTGAGGTCTTCGCCGGAACCTGAGGGTCGACGGTGGCCGGCTCGGCCGCCACGGCGACGAACCGGGTGTAGTTCGTCTTCCGGTTGTTGATCCCGGGCTCGAGGATCTCGAGCCCGTAGAGGTCGGCAGCCTCTTCGTTGGCGATGGCGGCCACGGTCGGGTTGTCGATCTCGGCGATTCGCTTCGCCGAGAGGGCGGTGTCGGTGGCGTAGATCACCTCGACGTCGGCCAGCCCGGCGAGGAAGTTGGAGCACTGCGCCACCGACTGCGGATGACCGTGGATGGTCTTGAGGTCGGCGATGGAGGCGCCATTGACCCCGACCAGACAATGCTTCACATGCACCTTCACCTCACCGACGATGGAGACCTTCGACTCGAGGAGGAGGTCGTAGACCTCGGCGATGGCGCCGGAGGTCGTGTTCTCGATCGGGAGCACGGCGACGTTCGCACGGCCGTCTTTGACCGCGGTGACCGCATCGGCGAAACGTGTGCAGGCGACGAACTCGCGCTCTCTCATGTCCGGGGTGAGGGCCAGGGCGGCTCGATGGCTGTTGGACCCGGCGACACCCTGGATGGCGATCACCACCGCGTCCTTGCGACCATTCACGCTGTTCTGGACGTAGTCGAACTGGACCCTGAGGGAGTCGGCCATGATCTGCTCCCAGACCCGGGAGACCAGGTCGGCGTCGAGCTCGTACTTCCCGGCGGCGGCGAGACGCTCGATCAGCAACGCCTCCTCGCGGAGATCGTCGCGAAAAGGACGTTCGGCCCGCTGCTTCTCGGCAGCGATCTTGCGGGCCACCTGGCGACGTTCCGCCAGCAAGCCCAGGATGCCGTCGTCGATGCTGTCGACCAGACCACGGAGGTCGTCGAGCTCGTTTGATTGGTCGTTGTTCTCAGGGTTTTCGGAAGAATCGAGGATGCCGTACATCGGGATCTCCATTCAGGACACGCGGTGAAGCGGATTCGGGATCGGGCAGGGAACAGCGGGGGTGGGGGTAGGTCGGCGCTAGGCGCCGAAATAGCCGACGAAGTAGAACGCGCCGAAGGACCGGGTGTCCTGAGTGGCAGCAGCGTCGCGGCTCATCGGGGGGATTGTGCCCGTGAACACCCGGTTAGTCAACCCAAGGCCCGAAGTCGACTCCGCCGTAGCATTGTCTCGGTATGAGTGGGAGAGCCGACTGAGCCGACGACACCGACCGGGGAGACGAGCCGGGCTGGCGACGCGGAAGCGAATGGTCATACACACCGGGCTGATGCTCGTCCTCCTCCTCGCGGCCTGCACCCAAGAGGACGACGCCGGCGGTGAGCCGGTGCCGACATTGGAGATAACGACGCCTGCCTCTAGCGGCCCGGGCTCGTATCGCTGGGCGGTCTGCCGCCTCGAGAGCGCGTACCTGGACTATTCGACGGTCGATGAGGTGGAAGTCTCGTTCGGCTTTCGAGACCCGGGCCGTGGCACTTTGAGAGCGGATCACGTGTGGGGTGTCGGTGAGGAGCATGAGAGACGTGTCCAGTTGGCCAACCAACAGTTGGCCAACCAGGGCGAGCAAGTGGTCCGGAGATACGTGTCACGTGACCAGGCGGCCGGGGCCTACAGGGACGACCTGAGTGAGAACTCGCGGGAAAGACCAGCGTCGGTCGACGAACTGCGAACGAGGCGCGGCGTGCTCGAGGCTTTCGGATTGACGGGAGCATCCCCGGTCACGAATTCCGACCGACGAGGAGCCACGTTCGAGCGGTTCGAGTCGCATCCGGCACCCAATCTGTCGCTCGACCAAGACATTCGACTGCTCCCGGCCGCAACGGTGATGGGGCATCCGGTGACAAACGTCGTCTGGGTCTTGGACATCTGGCTCGATGAGACAGACGCCGTGCAGCGACTGCGCCTGATGACCAAAGACGTCGTCCGGCAGGTGTCCGAGCTGCAGTTCATGCCGGCGAGCCGGCCCTGGCCAGACCTGACACCACCCGAGGAGTTGGACTGCCCCGCCGACTTCACTGGCAATGGATCGGGTTGGCTGGGCTGGGAAGACTACGAACAGACGTTGGTGGTCGACCTGGAAGTGAGTCTGGATCCATCAGGTCGACCGTACGAGCTCGTGGTGCCCGAAAATGTGCGCATCCGCTTCGAGGAGCTCACCACCTTGTTGGTGCCGGATGGGAATCTGCGGGTGATGAATGGCAGCAGCATCGAGGTGGATCCGGCCTTCTTCGCCGAAGAGAGCACCGTCGTCGACCTGGGCAGCACGGTGGAGCTGGAGGTCTCATTGATCAGGGAGGTGTTCGAGGGTTGGACGGCCATCCTCGGCGTTCGCATCCAACGGCCGGAGAGCGAAGTCGCTCGTTGGGGTGAGTTCGAGATCGCGTACAGCACCGACGGTGGCGTCGGCGGGGTGACGACCATGTCCGTCATCGAGCGAGCCGGGAATGAGGAAGACGACGAAGACGGGTTCAATCCCGTCGGCCGCGAGGTGATGGAAGGGTGGGACTTCGAACAAACCGACGTCTTCGCAGGAGACCTGGACGGCATCGACGGGAACGACACCATCGTTTTTCAGAACGGCTACGGCGACGGAACGTTTCCACTGGCCAGAGGCTATGACTCGGCCGGTGACTTGGTCGCGATAATGATCTGGGACACCCGCTACCCGTGGAGACTCGCTGTTCCCGACGGCGATCCGCCTCCGGACGTGACCGAACGAGAGGATCAGCTGGTCGAATGCATCGACGGGACTCGGGAAGTCTTGGGCGACGGCACCTGCCGCTTCGACGACGACTGAGACGTCTTCATTCGACGCATAGCCACTACCCACTGGTGTCTCTAACCTCGCGTCTCCCATGTCCACCCGACGCGCCATCATCCACGGGACCGGTCTCCTCGGAGCTTCGGTCGGTCTCGGTCTGCGATCTCAGGGCTGGGAGGTGGCGGGTTGGGACCCCGATCCCGAGGCTCTGGCCGAAGCTTCGCGACGGGGTGCCATCGGATCGGAGTTGGACGTGGCCGGGACGGACGCCGACCTCGTCGTGTTGGCGGCACCGCCCGACGCCATCGTCAGGTCACTCGAGGAGATGGACACGGACACGCTGGTGACCGACATCGCTGGGGTGAAGGCCCCGATCATCGCGGCGGCATCGCAGCTCCCCCATTTCGTCGGCGGCCATCCCATGGCCGGTGGAGAGACCACCGGTGCGTCCTTGGCCACCCGGACGACGTTCCACGGCGCCACGTGGGTGCTCACCTCCGACGGCGCCGAACCGGGCGACATCGCCCGAATGGAAGAGATCACCCGGTCGCTCGGCGCCAACCCGCTGGTGATGACCGCAGGGGAGCACGATGCGGCCGTGGCCCGGGTCAGCCATCTCCCCCACGTCATCGCCGCCGCCCTCATGAATCTGGCCGACGCCGACGGAGCCACTCTCAGCCTGGCCGGTGGCGGCTTCCGGGACTTGACCCGCATCGCCGCCGGAGACAGCACCTGGTGGGCGGAGGTCCTCACCGCCAACGCCGGCCAGGTGGATGCATCGATCGAAGAGCTCCAGAAAGCGCTGGAGGGATGGCGACGGGTCATCGGCGACGACTCGACCGGGGACCTCGACGCCGGGTTGGAAGCGGCCCGCGTGGCCCGGGCGAGGCTCGGTGAGCATCACACCCAGGTCCGCGTCGTCTTGATGGACCGACCCGGGGAGATCGCCAGGGTCGGCCATGCCCTGGAGACGAGCAGGGTGGACGTCCGCGACTTCCAGCTTCGTCACGGAGAGCACGGCGGGGGCGGCATCCTCACCATCTCGGTGAAAGGCGAGGGCAAGGACGCCCTGACCATGGCTCTCGTCGACGAGGGCTTCGAGGTCCGGGTCGACGACTGAGCGCAGAAAGGTCTGAGCGGCCGACCGCTACTTGTTGTGACGTCGCCGCTCCGGCTCCGATAGGTGACGCTTCCGCACCCTGATCGCATCGGGGGTCACCTCAACCAGCTCGTCGTCGTCGATCCACTCGATGGCCGTCTCCAGGGTGAGCCGACGGGCAGGTTTCAACTTGATCGCCTCATCGGACCCGGCGGCGCGGATGTTGGTGAGCTGTTTCGTCTTGGCCGGGTTGGCCAAGAGGACTTCGGGCCGGGAGTTCTCCCCGATGATCATCCCTTCGTAGACGGGGTCACCCGGCTCGATGAACAGCTCTCCCCGGGTCTGTAGGTTGTCGAGGGCGAACCCGGTGGCGGTCCCGGTCCGGTCCGAGATCATCGCCCCGCCGGAGCGGCCTTCGATCTCCCCGGCCCAGGGCATCCAGCCCTCGTGCTGTTGGTTGACCAGGGCGGTGCCCCTGGTGGCGCTCATCAGCTCTGAGCGGAACCCGATCAGACCACGGGCCGGGCCGGTGGCGGAGACCACGGTCCTCCCCCGTTCGCCGGGCTTCATGTCCTCGACCCGGCCGCGTCGGGCGGCGATCGACTGGGTGACGACGCCGACATAGTCGTCTGGCACATCCACGAAGGCGCGTTCCATCGGCTCGTGACGGACACCGTCGACGTCACGAGTGATCACCTCCGGCCGGCTCACCTGGAGCTCGAAACCCTCGCGTCGCATCGACTCGATCAGCACTGCCAGCTGCAGCTCCCCACGACCCGCCACCTCGATGGCGTCCGGGCTGGAGGTGTCGGCAGTGCGGATGGAGACGTTGCCGAGCACTTCGCGCTCAAGTCTCGCCCTGATCTGACGGGAGGTGAGCATGGTCCCCGATCTGCCTGCCATCGGTGAGGTGTTCACGCCGAAGGTCATCCGCAGCACCGGCTCGTCGACCTGGAGCCGGGACAACGGATGCGGATGGTCGGGATCGATGAGGGTGTCGCCTATCTCGACCTCGGGGAAGCCCGCCAGGACGAAGAGGTCGCCGGCGCGACGGTCCGCCACTTCGACACGGCCCAAACCCCAGAATCCGAGCAGCGCCGTCGGTTTCCGCTCGACGATGGTTCCGTCGGCCTGCATCAGCCCGATCCGTGTGCCTGCGGCGAGTGTTCCCTGCTCGACCCGTCCTATGGCGAGCCGACCCAGGTAGTCGGAGGCGTCGAGGTTGGTGACCATGGCCTGCAACGGAGCGTGAGGGTCTCCCGAGGGAGCTGGGATCGTCTCCACGATCGAGTCGAGGATCGGGGAAAGGTCGCTGTCTTCGGGAGGGATGGCGACACCTCGCACCGCCCGGCCCAGACGGGCAATCGAAGAGACGAAGGGAAACTCGATGTGATGGTCTTCGGCCCCGAGGTCGAAGAACAGTTGGTAGATCTCGTCGGCCACCGTGTCGATCCGGGCGTCGGCGCGGTCGACCTTGTTGATGACCACCACCGCGGGCAGCCCACGACCCAGCGCCTTGGACAAGACGTATCGGGTCTGGGGCATGGGCCCCTCGGCGGCGTCGACGAGGAGGAGCACCCCGTCGACCATGGCCAGGGCGCGCTCGACCTCGCCGCCGAAGTCGGAGTGGCCGGGGGTGTCGACCAGGTTGATCCGGGTGCCGCTCCATTCGATGGCGGCGGCCTTGGCCAGGATGGTGATCCCTCGCTCCCGCTCCTGGTCGTCGGAGTCCATGACCCGGTCGACCGGAGTCTCGTGCGCGGCAAAGACACCGGCGGCGTTGAGCATGGCATCGACGAGAGTCGTCTTGCCATGGTCGACGTGCGCGATCAAAGCCACGTTGCGGATCGAAGGGGTTCCCGACACGGGAAGACCATTGTACCGACGTGTCGGGGGCTGGGGTATCAGGCCAGGGCGACGAGGTCGAGCAGTTCCTCGTCGAAGAACTTCATCTCGCCTTCCGGCATCAGCACGGCCCGATCGGGCATCAACTCGGCGACGAAGTCGGTGTCGTGGCTCACCATGATGATCGTCCCTTCGTAGACGGTCAGAGCCCCGAGCAGAGCCTCCTTCGCCTGGGGGTCGAGGTTGTTGGTCGGCTCGTCGAGGAGCAGCACATTGGGGCGTGAGGCGACCAGCATGGCCAGGGCGAGTTTGGTCTTTTCCCCACCGGAGAGGGTGGCGGCGTCCTGGTCGACCTTGTCGGAGAGGAGGAAGAGACCGAGCAGGCTCCGCAGGGTCGAATCGGGGAGCCGGGCGGCCTTGCGCATGTGGTCGAAGACGGTGACACCGTCGAAGATCTGCTCGTGCTCCTGGGCGTAGTAGCCCAGGCTCGCCTGATGCCCGAGGGACACCTCGCCGAGATCGGGGGTCTCGACGCCGGCGAGGATACGCAAGAGGGTGGTCTTGCCGGCGCCGTTGAGCCCGATCAGGAGCATCCGCTCCCCACGTTCGACCGCGAACTCGATGTCCACGAAGACGATGTTGTCACCGAAGGACTTGGCCAGACCCGATGCGGCGAGCGGGACCCTTCCGGATCGCTCCGGTTGGGGAAAGGCGAGTCTGACCTTCTTGCCGGACTTCTGCACCTCGACCAGGTCGCGCTTCATCCGCTCCACCCGGGTCTCCCAGGCGCGGGCGGTCTTGGCCATCTTCTCGGTGGTCCCCTTGAACCTGCGGATGTTCTCCTCGAGCCGGGCGATGGCCTCGTCCTGGTGCTTACGCTCCCGCTCCTTACGCTCCCGACGCAGTTCCCGCTCCTCCAGGTAATGGGAGTAGTTGCCCCGGTAGGCCTCGATCTCTCCGTGCTCCAAGGCGAGCACCGAGGTGATCGCCTCGTCGAGCAGAGGCAGGTCGTGGGAGACCACCAGCATCCCGCCCTTGTAGGTGCTCAGATACTCGATGAGCCAGGCCTTGGCGTCGAGGTCGAGGTGGTTGGTGGGCTCGTCGAGCAGCATCACGTCGGTCTCGGCGAAGAGGAGACGCGCCAGCTCGACACGACGGCGTTGCCCACCGGACATGGTCCTGACCGGCTGCTCCAGCTCGTCGTTGCCGATGCCGACATTGGAGGCGATCCGCTTCGCCTCCGCTTCTGCGGCGAACCCACCCTTGGCCTCGAACTCGTCGTGGAGCCGGGAGAAGCGGACGATCCCTCGGTCACGTTCCTCACCGTCGAGCCCTTCGAGACGGGCCCGGGACTGCTCGATGCGCCGCTGCATGGCTCCGATCTCGCGAGCCATGAGGATCCTCTCCAGGGCGGTGGCGTCGGGATGCTCCAGTTCGGGCAAGGCTGCCTCCTGGGAGAAGTAGCCGATATTGCCGGAGCGGAGGATGGTGCCCTCGGCCGGCTGCAGCTCGCCCATCAGGGTTCGCATCAAGGTGGTCTTCCCGGCGCCGTTGCGCCCGACCAGGCCGATGCGATCGCCCGACTGCACGCTGAAAGAGACATCCCGGACCAAAGTCCGGATGCCTGCATCGATTCGGAGGTCGCGCGCGATCAGCATGAGTGGGGTGAGGGAACGGGCTCAGTCTACAAACCAGGCCCGTGCAGGGCGAGGTGATTTGTTCACACGTGACGGTAGAGGTGCCACTCGCCGCCGAGCCCCTTGAGCTGGTGTTTCCCGGCACCCTCGAAGTGGAGTTGGGACCCGGTGAGGAGATCACAGACGGTTCGCGAGACCAAGATCTCTCCTCCCGACGCCGACTCCATGATCCTTCGCGCGACTACCACTCCCAGACCCTCGAGATCGTCGCCTCTACGTTCGACTTCGGCAGTGTGGATCCCGATGCGGACCTCGATCCCCAGACGCCGGAGATCGTATCTCAGCGAGCCTGCTGCCGTGAGGGCCAGGCTGGGGCTGGAGAACTCGGCGAAGACGCCGTCGCCCATGTGTTTTACCACACGGCCGTGCAGGGCGTCGATCCACTTCGCCGAGACCTCATCGTGCTGGGAGAGCAGCAGAGACCACCCCGAGTCACCCTTCTCCATGGCCATCTCGGTCGACCCGACGATGTCGGTGAACAACAACGTCAGGGTCTCCGGGCGGGCATGTGAGGTCTGCACCGTCCCTGTGACGAACCGCTCGAGATGCTCGAGGATCCGCTCGGGCGTCTCCCAATAGATCGGGCCGTCCGAACCTGGGACCTCGACGAACCGGGCGTCGGGGATGTGGTCGGCTATGTATCTGCCATGAGAGCTCGGAATGGCGACATAGCCCGACCTGGCCATCACGAGGGTGGGGACGGGGACCTGAGGCAGCAGAGAGCGCACATCATCGTCCCTGGCCTCCCTGAGGTTCACCTCCACCTGCCGCGGGGTCGCCGAGCCCCTCATGTAGCGCAGGTACCACTCGAGAAACCTCTCATCCCCCATCCTGCTGGGCAGATTCATCCGCGCCACCGACACCGTGCCCCACTGGTCGAGGACGAGTGCGGCCAGCTGGTCGTAGGCGGCAGGATCGAGGCCGATCTCGTAGTCCTCGTCTCGCAGCATGCGGGCCGAGGTGTTCCAGAGGATCAACCCGGCCGCCCGCTCAGGATTGCGCACGACGAACTCGACGACCCTGGGCCCTCCCTGGAGCAGCGCCATGATCGTGGCATCCTCCACCTCTGCCGCATCGAGAACTGCGAGCAGCTGATCGGACAAGGAAGGGACGTCCTTTTCGGATGCAGGTCGGTCGGATCCTCCCACACCGATGACGTCGAATCTGACCAGGGTGGCGAATCGGGCCAGACCTTTGATGAACATGGCGGCACCGGGATCGTCCAGGAGGGCCTCCTGATTGGTGAAGCTGGTCCCGGCCATGACCAAGACGGGACCACTGCCCCGAATCTCGTAGGCGATCCTCAGGTCGCCGACTTTGGCGTACTTGCTGGCGAAGGAGACCCGCTGTGGCTGTTGATCGATCCCGGTCACCCGGAACAAACTAGCCCTACCCGGTACCGCTCACCCCTCGAGACCGGCCGGGATGGCCGAAGGCGCCAGAATGGTGTCCACCAACCCGTATTCCACGGCCTGGTCGGCGGTCAACCACCGGTCACGATCGGTGTCCTGACGGATCGTCTCGATGTCCTGACGGGTGTGCCGGGCGAGGATGTCGTTGGCCTGCTCACGCTGACGCAGGATCTCGGTGGCCTGGATCTCGATGTCCGATGCCTGCCCGCCGACGTTCTGCACCCACGGCTGATGGATCATCACCCGACCGTGGGGAAGGATGGACCGCTGCCCGGCCTCCCCGCCCGCCAGGATCAACGAAGCCGCCGAGGCCGCCATGCCGATGCAGGTGGTGTGGACCGCGGGGCTGATGTGCTGCATCGAGTCGTAGATGGCGAACATCGCGTCCATCGACCCCCCGGGAGAGTTGACGTACAGCGAGATCGGCTTGTCCGGGTCCTCCGACTCGAGGTGGAGCAACTGAGCCACGATCAGGTTGGCGATCTCGTCGTCCACGGGACGGCCGAGAAACACAACACGATGGCCGAGGAGTCGCGAGTAGATGTCGAAGGCCCGCTCACCACGAGAGGTCTGTTCGATGACTGTCGGTACGAGCATGATGTCCTTTCGCAACCATTGAGTTGCAGATAGCCTAACACGTGACGCAACTGCTAAGTTGCACTTCATGGCTGACCTACCCGAGATCGAGAGAAGCGTGGAACTCCCCGCAATGCCAGACGAGGTCTGGGAGCGCATAACCGACGGCGACCTGGCCGAGGAGTGGATGGGGGTACGGGTCGAGCCGCGCCGGGGTGGTGCAGTGACCGTCCCCGACCGTGACGTCATCGGCACCGTCGAAGAGGTCGAGCCGGGCGAGTCGATCACCTGGTCGTGGCGCGAGGTCGACGGGGAGCCCTCCCAAGTCACCATCGACATCGAGCCTCACGAACGAGGATCCCGGGTGACGATCACCGAGCGTCTCCTCGAGTACCGAATCAGCGGAGCGCCCCCGGTGTTCCTCAGCAAGGCGGCATGACCGATCCACAGCCGCTCCTGGCCGCTCTGGCCGACCCCACCCGGCGGGCAGTCTTCGAACGGCTCAACTCCGAGGGGCCTGCCTCCGCATCGAAGCTGGCCACCGAGCTTCCCATCTCCCGTCAGGCGATAGCCAAGCATCTCAACCTGCTCGACTCGGTGGGTCTCGTCGACCGCAGAGAGGAAGGTCGTCAGGTGGTCTACTCGGCGCGGGTGGCACCGTTGCGCGACGTCGCCACCTGGCTGGAGACGGTCGGCGATGAGTGGGACACCCGGCTGGAGCGGTTGAGACGAACCTTCGACTAGGAGGCGATGGTTCGGTCGACCACGGCCATGGTGCCCGTGTAGCGGGCGCAGTGGCTCCCGTCGGCCCACACGTCGGCCTGGGCCACGATCAACGATCTCCCCGCTCTCACCACTTCGCCCCGAGACTCGAGCTTGGCACCGGATCCTGGTCGGAGCAGGTGGATGCTGTATTCGGCCGTGAGCACCGACTGGTCTTCGCCGATCGCGGTGGTGGCCGCGGCGCCGGCGGAGTGATCGGCGAGAGTCGAGACGACGCCCGCATGGGCAAACCCGTGTTGCTGGGTGAGACGGTCCTCCAATTCCAACTCGGTCTCCACCCAACCCTCTCCCACGTCGACGAGACGCACCCCGAGCATTTCCATGAACGGGGCGCGTGTGAAAATTCCCTCGATACGATCTCTCAACTCGGCCATCAGGTGACGCTACCGGTGTTCGACCCGGGCGGCTAGGTTGCCGCCGTGCCCGCCCAGACCTTCACCCATCAGGCGACGACCCGAGCATCGGTGGACGAGGTTTGGTCCGCCCTCGACCGACCCGAGACCTGGGAGGCGATCGGCGGTGTCGACCGGGTCGTCGACCCCGAGATCGACGAGCGTGGCCGGCTCGTGAGATTCTCCTTCGAGACCGTCGCTGCCGGAAGGAGGTACCTCGGTGTAGCCACCCCCCGGGAGCGAGTCGAGCGGGAGACGATGTCGTGGAATGTGGCCAACCGCGAAGTGGAGGGTGTCACCACCGTCGACATCGCACCGGACGGCGAAGGCACCGCCATCACCGTCACGCTCGACGTGTCCAGCGTCGGCCTGCTCTCCTCGATGTTCTTCCCCGTGATCGCCGCCGCCATCGGCAACGGTCTCCCCGAGTCGGTGGACTCCTTTGCCGCAGCCTTCGACGACTGACGCTTTCCTCAGGAAGTACGACCCGGATGTGGGTCTGTGCGCCTCGAGAAATTCTCGAGGCGCACAGACCCACATTTCTCGAGGCGGTGGGACCCGGATACGGGTCCCACTTCCTGAGGAAAGCTGGCCCCCTCAGTGGTCGGAGCGGGTATCCCTGACGTCGACGAGGGTGATCCGTCGGCCCCGCACCGAGGACACCTCGAACGAGTGGCCGCTGGCCTCGACACGTGACCCGGGAGCGAGGATCTCCCCGGCGAGGCCGAGCATCATCCCGGCCACGGTGTTCCACTCGCCCCGGGGAAGATCCACACCCAACTCGTCCCCGAGATCTTCGACCGGGACTGATCCCGCCACCAGCCAGCGACCCTCCCCGACGGCCTGGATTGCAGGAAGGGACTCCTCCTCGCTGATGCT
Organism: uncultured Acidimicrobiaceae bacterium; assembly: GCA_964653975.1. Taxonomy (GTDB): domain Bacteria; phylum Actinomycetota; class Acidimicrobiia; order Spongiisociales; family ZC4RG35; genus JANQRA01. The sequence continues at coordinate 53,575 of CAZZIG010000016.1, read as the reverse complement.
TCCCAAGAGCTCTTCGGCGACGTCCTCGACAGTCACCAGCCCCACCGTCACCCCGTACTCGTCGACCACTATGGCCACGGTCGTGCCCCGATCCTGCATAGCGGCGAGAAGCTGGCTGACGTGTTTCGACTCAGGGACGACCAGCGGCTCGAACGCAACCGCAGCCAGATCCGAGACGCCCTCGTCCCGGGCCGCGATCAGGTCGCGAAGCCGGACCACCCCCGTTATGTTCCCGACGTTGTCGGTGTAGACGGGCAGACGACGATGACCTGCTTCGAGCGCCACATCGAGCGCCTCGTCGATCGAAGTGGCCATCTGCACCGCCACGACATCGGGGCGCGGCACCATGATGTCGTCGACCCGGCGGTCGCCAAACCGGAAGACCCTGTCGATTAGCTCCCGGTCACCCTCGGTTATCTCGCCCTCGTCGGCTGCCTCCACAGCGAGATACCGAAGCTCGTCTTCGGTCACCGCCGAGGAAGTCGTCACGCCCTTGCCTGGCATCTGGATATCGGCGATCCAGACGAGCAAACGCACCACCGGCCGGAACAGCCGCTCCAGGAAAGTGATCGGGCCGGACACGAACAGGGCGGTGCTCATCGGGTGGCGCACCGCATAGGTCTTCGGGATCGCCTCACCGTAGATGTACAGGAAGATGGTGAGGACGATCGAGGCCACGGTCACCGCCACGTTGCCGAACCAGCGTTGGGCGAGGATGCCGACCAGGGTGGCCGACCCGATCTGGGCGAGAAGGGCGAGGAGGAGGATCAGGTTGAGCACCTCCGAGAGCCGCTCGACCAGGTGGAGCAGACGTTTGACCCTCCTTCCCCCGGTGGCGGCCTCCGAGCGGGCCCTGGCCTCGTTGACCCGCAGGAGGGACGCTTCGGCGGCCGCCAGGAACACGGCCGCCATGAGGAGGAGAATCAGGAGAGCGAGCAGTGGGATGTCGGCCGCCGGCATTGCCGCTCAACCTAGGCGGGCTCGTCCACCTCGGCATGATCGGACTCGGCCTCCTCCGAGGCGAGCTCGGCCGCCACCTCCCTCGCCTCCGCGGTGTCGCTGGTCACCTGAGCGCGGTCGGTGATCAGGGTCACCTGGTTGTCGAGGACCTGGATGAACCCTCCGTAGACCCCGATCGTGGTGCGCTGGCCGGTCGCGGACTCGATCTCCACCGGTCCGGTGGCCAGCGCCCCCATCATCGGCTCGTGGTCGGCCATGATGCCCAACTCGCCCTCAGGGGTGCGGGCGACGACGATGACCGCCTGCCCACTCCACACGGTCTCCTCGGGTGAGACCACATCGACCTGGAAGGCTTTAGCCATGGCTAGGCCGCGGCACCTTCCATCTCGGAGGCCCGCTTCTCCACGTCCTCACGCCCACCCACCATGTAGAAGGCCTGCTCGGGGAAGCGGTCCATCTCACCGTCGATGACGGCCTTGAACGAGGCGATGGTCTCCTCGAGCGGGGTGTAGATGCCCTCCTGGCCGGTGAACTGCTCGGCGACGAACATCGGCTGGGCAAGGAAGCGCTGGATCTTGCGGGCCCGGGCCACCAGCAGCTTGTCCTCCTCGGAGAGCTCGTCGATGCCCAGGATGGCGATGATGTCCTGGAGGTCCTTGTACCGCTGCAGGATCCTCTGCACCTCCACCGCCACGTTGTAGTGCTCATCCCCAACGATCTGGGGGTCGAGGGCGCGGCTGGTCGAGTCCAGGGGGTCCACCGCGGGGTAGATACCGAGGGCGGTGAGCGGCCGGGACAGCACCGTGGTGGCGTCGAGGTGGGCGAAGGCGGTGTGTGGCGCCGGGTCGGTGATGTCGTCTGCCGGCACGTAGATCGCCTGCAGCGAGGTGATCGACCGGCCCTTCAGCGACGTGATCCGCTCCTGGAGAACGCCCATCTCGTCGGCCAGGTTGGGCTGATACCCGACCTCCGACGGCATCCGGCCCAACAGTGTCGACACCTCCGAACCGGCCTGGGTGAAACGGAAGATGTTGTCGATGAACAACAGCACATCCTGGCCCTGCACGTCCCGGAAGTACTCGGCCATGGTCAGAGCCGAGAGGGCGACACGGAGACGGACCCCGGGCGGCTCGTCCATCTGCCCGAACACGAGTGCGGCCTTGTCGATGACACCCGACTCCTGCATCTCGAGGAAGAGGTCGTTGCCTTCACGGGTGCGCTCTCCGACCCCGGCGAACACCGAGACTCCACCGTGCTGGGTGGCGACACGATTGATCATATCCTGGATGAGCACCGTCTTGCCGACTCCGGCACCACCGAATAGCCCGATCTTCCAACCCTCCAGATAATGACAGACGAGGTCGAGCACTTTGATCCCGGTCTCGAACACGTTCTTCTGCGGCTCGACGTCCTCGAACTTCGGCGGAGTGCGGTGGATCGGCCAGCGCGGCTCGGAGAAGTCCTGGTCGGGGGCGTCGAGGGAGTCTCCCCAGACGTTGAAGATGTGGCCGAGGGTCTGGTCGCCGACGGGCACGGTGATCGGTGAACCGGTGTCGACGACGAGTGAGCCACGGGTCATCCCGTCGGTCGGGGCGAGGGCGATGGCTCGGACCTTCGACCCTCCGAGGTGCTGGGCGACTTCGGCGATCACCTTCTTCTCCTCACCACCGAGGGTGAAGAAGACCTCGACGGCATTGAGGATCTCGGGCAGCTGGTCGGGTGGGAACTCCACGTCGACGACCGGGCCGGCCACCTTCACGATCCGGCCTTCTCCTTTGTTCTCAGTCATCTGTCAGCTCCTTGTGGGAATGGTCAACGTTCATTTTCTGGTCTCGGCCAGGGCCTGAGCGCCCCCGACGATCTCGGTGATGGCGGTGGTGATCTCGGCCTGACGAGCCCGGTTGGCCTGTACGGTGAGAGTCTTGATCAGCTCCTCGGCGTTGTCGGTCGCCGCCTTCATGGCGCGACGTCGCGCACTGTGCTCCGAGGCCGACGCCTCGAGGAGCACGTTGAAGATGAAGGCCTCGACATATCGGGGGAGCAGTCTGTTGAGGATCTCTTCCGGCGACGGCTCGAACTCGTAGGAGATGGCCGGGCCTTCTCTCTCCTCACCGGTCGGCGGTGTGATGGGCAGCACCTCCGCAGATGTGGGTACCTGGGTGATGGCGGACTGGAACCGGGTGTAGAAGGCTTCGAGGCTGTCGATGCGCCGCGAGGCGTACGCCTCCATGATGGTGTTGGCTATGGCACGGGCGTTGGCGTATCCCGGAGTGTCCGTGACACCCAGATAGGCCCGCTCGATTCGGTAGCCGCGGTAACGGAAATAGCTCTGCGCCTTCTTGCCCACTGCATAGACGGCGACGTCCTGGCCGGCGCGCTGCAGTTCGCTGATCCGCTGTTCGGCGAGTCGGATTATGTTCGAGGCATAGGCTCCGGCCATGCCACGGTCGGCCGCGATGACCAGGATCCCAACGGTCGAGACCTCACGCCGCTCCAACAGCATGTGGGACGCACCCGCGTTGGCCCCCCCGACGTTCTCGATGACCTCGACCAGCTTGGCCGTATAGGGCTTGGAGCCCTCGACCCGGGCAGTGGCCTTGGGAATGCGACTGGCCGCGATCAGCTCCATGGCGCGGGTGATCTTCTTGATCGCCTCGATGCTGGAGATCCGGCGTCGTGTGTCACGGAGCGCGGCGCTGGACAACTGCTATTCCTCGACGGACTCGGTGGCTGCGAAGGTCTGCTTGAACGACTCGATGGCCGAGACGAAGTCTTCGCCCTCGGGCATCTTGCCGGTCTCCTCGATGGTCTCGAGCAGATGGCCATGACGATTGCGGAAGTACTCCCGCAGCTCGCGCTCGAACCGCTTCACGTCTTCGGTGGGCACGTCGTCCATGTGCCCTTCGGTCACCGCGAAGAGCACCAGCACCTGCTCCTCGACCGGAACCGGCTGGAACTGGGGCTGTTTGAGGACCTCGACGACACGCCGACCCCTCTCCAACTGGGCCAGGGAGGCGGCGTCGAGCTCCGAGCCGAACTCGGCGAATGCGGCCAACTCCCGGAACTGGGCCAGGTTCAGTCGCAACGGTCCCGCGATCTTCCTCATCGCGCTGATCTGGGCGTTGCCGCCGACACGGGAGACCGACTGTCCCGCGTCGACCGCGGGACGGATGCCCTGGAAGAACAGATCGGTCTTCAGGAAACACTGGCCGTCGGTGATGGAGATGACGTTGGTCGGGATGTACGCCGAGATGTCGTCTGCCTTCGTCTCGATGACGGGCAACCCGGTGAGCGAACCGCCCCCCAACTCGTCGGAGAGCTTGGCGCAACGCTCCAGGAGACGGCTGTGCAGATAGAAGACGTCTCCGGGATAGGCCTCCCGGCCCGGGGGACGCCGCAGGAGCAGTGAGATCTCCCGATAGGCCACTGCCTGCTTGGAGAGGTCGTCGAACATGACGAGAGCGTGCTCCCCCTTGTACATCCAGTGCTGGCCGATGGCCGATCCGGCGTAGGGGGCATACATCTGGAGTGCGGGAGCATCCGAGGCGGCGGCGTGGACGACCACCGTGTACTCCATCGCCCCATGCTCTTCGAGAGTGGCGACCACCTCGGCGACCGTCGAGGACTTCTGGCCGACGGCTACATAGATGCATTTCACGGCCTTGTCGGTGCCCCAGAACTGCTTCTGGTTGATGATGGTGTCGACCAGCAATGCGGTCTTGCCGGTCTGCCGGTCACCGATGATGAGCTGACGTTGCCCGCGACCGATCGGGGTCATCGAGTCGATGGTCTTGATGCCGGTTTGCAGCGGCTCGTGGACGGGTTGACGCTCCACCACTGAAGGAGCCTGTGTCTCCAGCAGTCGCTGTTCGGTGGTGTTGACGGGGCCCTTCCCATCGATCGGGTTGCCCAGAGGGTCGACCACCCGTCCCAGGAGAGCATCGCCGACGGGTACGGAGAGAACCGTGCCGGTCTGTTTGACCGGGTCCCCTTCTTCGATGTGGTTGTAATCGCCGAGGAACACGACACCGATGTCGGACTCGTCGATGTTGAGCGCCACGCCGACCAGTCCCTGGGGGAACTCGAGCAACTCCGAGGCCATCACGCTGGGGAGACCCTCGACACGGGCCACACCATCGGCGATGGAGGTGACGTAGCCGACTGTCTCCTTGGACGTGTCCGGCTCCCAGTCGGCGAGTTGGGAGCGGAGCGTCTCGGTGATCTGATCGGCGGTGATGGTCAAGTCAGACATGTTGATCAATTCGTCCTTACAGCTTGGCGTACAGAGTCGAAGCGTTTGGCGAGCGAGCCGTCGATCACGGTGTCACCGACCGTGGCGACGATGCCACCGACCACCGAGGGGTCGACGACGACCCTGACCTCGACGTCGCTGCCGGTCGCCCTGGTGAGCGCGGCACTAAGACGCTGCACGGTCGCATCGTCTAGGGGCACGGCGGATCGGACCTCGGCGAGGGCCTTGTCCCGGGAAGTGGCGGCGGCACCTGCGACGGCCTTGGCGATCGCGGGCAGTTCGGAGGCACGGTTCTGGCCAACCAAGAACTGGACCAGACCCACGGTGAGGGAGGTTGCCCGGGTGCCGATGAGGTCGTCGACGATGCTCTGTCGCTTCTCGAGGGGGAGTTGGGGGTCGGTGAGACTCGACCTCAACTCAGGGGAGGTCTCGAACGCCCTGGAGATGGTGAGCAGCTCATCCTCGACCTTCTCGAGAACGCCCTCGCCCCGGGCGATCTCGAAGATGCCCTGGGCGTATCCGGCGATCCGATCCTCGGCCATCAGAGTTTCTCTAGATCTGCCAGGTAACCGTCGATCAGGGCCTGATGAGCCTCCTGGTCGAGGGCCTCTCCGACGATCTTGGAGGCGAGATCGACGGAGATGTCACCGACCTGGCTCCTGGCCTCGGCGAGGGCACGCGACTTCTCCCCGGCGGCCTCCTCGCGGGCACGGGTACGGATCTGGTCTGCCTCCGACTCGGCCTTGGCGATGATGTCGGCCTTCATCTGCTCGGCCGCCTGCCGGGCGTCCTCGATGATCTTGTTGCCCTCGGCGCGGGCCTCGGCGAGTTGGCCCTTGTAATCGGCCAGCAGGCTCTCCGCCTCCGCCTTCGCCTTCTCGGCTCCTTCGATCTGGCCGGCGATGGCCTCCTGGCGCTGCTCGAGCATCCGGTTGATGGCCGGCACCGCCCATTTCCAGACGAAGAAGAAGACGATCGCGAAGGCAATGATCCCGGCGATCAGCTCGTTGAGCGGGGGAAGGAGGATCTCCAGCCCGCCGGAGCCGCCCTCGGTCTCCTCGGCCGCCATCGGAAGGATGAGTGCGAGATTCATCAGCCGATGAAGAACAGGAGGAGCCCGAACAGGGCGAGTGCCTCGGTGAAGGCGATTCCCAGGAACATCGTGGTACGGAGCATGCCGGCGACCTCGGGCTGACGTGCCATTGCCTGCACCGCATTGCCGGCGACGATGCCGACGCCGATGCCGGGGCCGATGGCGGCAAGACCGTATCCGACGACGTTCAGGTTGCCGGTGATGCCGCCTGCCTCCTGGGCGAGGATCGTCGCCGCGTTCACCAGGGCGAGAACTGCGTCCATTGCTTGGTTTCCTTTCCCTCTCGTGGGTTGTCTACGAGAAATTCATTTCTTGTCGATCAGTGCTCGGGATGGACCGAGCTCTGTATGTACACGGCGCTGAGAAGAGTGAAGATGTAGGCCTGCAGCACAGAGACCAGAATCTCGAACACGAAGACTGCCAGACCCAGCGCGAGCCACAAAGTCCCGAACATCGCGCCTTTGATCGGAATCTCGGGGATGTTGATCAGAAACACGAATCCCGAGACGAGCAAGATGCTCAGCATCACGTGCCCGGCAACGAGATTGGCGAACAACCGCACCGCAAGCGAGACCGGCCTGATGAAGAAGTACGAGATGAACTCGATCAGCCCGACGAGCCACCGCATCGCCAGGGGCACGCTCTTCGGCCAGACGATGTCGGCGATATAGCTGAATCCGTTCTTGGCGAACCCGACCACGATGAAGATGACATATGTGACGATGGCCAGGAACGCCGGAATGGCCATTCTCCCGGTGATCGGGAAGTTGATGAACGGTGTGATCTCGAAGAGATTGCCGACCAGGATGAACAGAAAGATCGACAGCAGGTACGGGTAGTACTTGATCCCTTCCGGGCCGATGGTGCCAATGGCGACGTCGTCACGGACGAAGCCGGTGAGGGCGTCGACAGCAGTCTGGAACTTGCTGCGCATCAGGTCGGGCTTGCGATAGGCGAAGAAGAGGATGGCGACCACGATCAATGCGGCTAGACCCATGAGGAAGATGGTCCGGGTGATCGGGGTCCCCCACAAACCCTCCGTGAACACGAAGAGCTCGGCGACGTCGGCCGGCGTGCACAGCGGTTCGTTGATGTAGTCGCAGTCCTCGACGGCGAGAATCACGGTGTCCAATCCAGGTTCCTTTCTCGTCCCTTGGAAACGGCGACGGCTTCCCACGACAGCAAGACCAGATAGGCCACCACCGCTGATATCCCGAAGGCGATACGATCGATGGGGAGGAACTGCGCTATCAGCAGCACCGTGACCACCATCAACCCCAGCCGCAGGAAAAAGCCGAACAGGGCGGCGGCATGATAGACAGCCAAGCTGATCTTGGCCGAAATCGAGAGCATCGCCCCAGCGAGCAGAAAGTTGACCACGACGAGGACCACACCGGTGGCTGCGCTCCAGGCGCCGTCCCAGCCCCCGGTCACCCAGAAGACCGCCACCAGGAGCGGTCCGATGTAGAGCGCCCGTCGAGCCGTGTGCCGGGCGAGGATCATCTCCACCGGCGTGGTGGCGTCAACGGTCACGGATGGGCCTCTCGTCGAGCCTCTTGATGTATCCCCACATCTGGACGAAGCCGGCGTAGGCGCCGACGATGATGCCGATCGACACCAGCCACGGGTCGGTTCCGAGCCAGCGATCGAGGAAGTAGCCGAGCAAGGTTCCGGCGAGCACCGAGCCGAGGAACGATCCGCCTTCCATCCAGCCTTCGTTGACAGCGGAGTGGACCTGTTGTGTGGTGGTTTCTTGCTTCACGTGTGGGCGCTTGTGAAATGTTTCACAAAGCGTATCGAGGGGAACTGCCTAGACCAAATCGAACCTAGCACCCGTCGCGGTCCAACCGGTCAGACACCGAGCACCGCCCGTCGGATCTCAGGGCTCGCCGCCATCTCGGCGGCGTCTCCCTCCATGACGATCCGCCCCTCGGAGAGCAGATAGGCGCGAGAGGAGACCTCGAGGGCACGTGCCACGTTCTGCTCCACGAGGAGGACGCTCACACCAGCCGACCGCACCGTCTCGATCACCTCGAAGACTTCGTCGACGATCACCGGAGCCAACCCCAGGGAAGGCTCGTCCATCAGGAGCAGACGAGGCCGGGCCATCAGCGCCCGGCCGATGGCGAGCATCTGTTGCTCACCTCCGCTCAGGCTCCCGGCGCGCTGACCGGAGCGCTCGCCGAGCCGGGGGAACAGGTCGTGGACCCGGTCCAGCGTCTCGGAACGGTGCCGTCGGGCCTCCGCGTTGAACGCCCCGAGATCGAGATTGTCTCCGACCGAGAGACCGGGAAACAGACGTCGTCCCTCCGGCACGATGGCGATCCCGGCCCCACACACCCGATGCCCTGCCAGATCGGTGATCTCCGTCCCATCCAGGACGATCCGGCCCCGACGCGACGGGAGTATCCCCATGACCGCCCCCACCAGGGTGGACTTCCCCGCTCCGTTGGACCCGACGATCGACACCACCTCCGCCTCCTCGACACGCACCGACACCTCCCAGAGGGCCTGGGCGTCTCCGTAGTAGACGTCGAGGTCAGTGACTTCGAGCACGGCCCTCCTTCCCCAGGTAGGCGCGGATCACGGCCGGGTCGCGCATGACCTCGGCCGGATCACCCTCGGCGAGGACCTCCCCCTGATCGAGGACCACGATCCTCGTGGCGAGTTGGTTGACCACCCTCAGGACGTGCTCGACGAAGACGATGGCCACTCCCGACCCGTGGATTCGCCGCACCACGGCGACCGCATTGTCCACTTCGACGGGGTTGAGGCCGGCCAACGCCTCGTCGAGCAAGAGCAGCGACGGACGTGTCGCCATGGCCCGGGCCATCTCCAGGAGCTGTCTCTCGTGGAGGTTGATCTGACCCGGGAGCTGGTCGGTGAGATGAGCCATGCCCACCAGGGAGAGAAACTCGTCTGCGGCATCTCGGGCGTCGTGGAGCCCGTGGGGGTCGCGCCCGAACATGATGGCCACGGCCACGTTGTCGCGCACCGTCAGGGAATGGAAGGGTCGCGGGATCTGGTAGGTCCGGGCGATCCCGAGATGGGCTATCCGATGTTGGGGCAGACGGACCAGGTCGGTGCTGCGCAGCGACATCGATCCCGACGTCGGAGGCAGGGCACCGGAGATCAGGTTGACCAGAGTGGTCTTCCCCGAGCCATTGGGCCCGACGAGCCCCACGAGCTCCCCTTCCGAGATCGTCGCGGACACGCCGCGCAGGGCACGAACCCCACCGAACTCCTTGGTGACGTCTGCGGCGACCACCAGAGGCGCACCGACCTCGACCAGCTCCGGCTCGAGGATGTCTTCCGGTTCGGCCGACGTCGGCCGCGCCGTGTCGGTCGCACGTCGCCGGCCGGGGAGGAAGGCCACGACCGCTGCCGCTGCCAACCCCGCGGCCAGCCAGTCCACTGGCTGACCCCATCCACCCCACCAGCCGAGCCCGAGCAGGGTGACGACGAAGATCCCACCGACCCACCAGGGCCGCCGGGCGAACCGGGCCATCAAGCCTTCGGGTGCCAACAGGACGAGGAGCACGAGGATCACACCGAGGACGATCAGGCTCCACCCGTCGAAACCGCTGACAGCGAGGCGATTCTGCAACGTATGGATGTAGACCGCACCCACCATCGGCCCCGCCCAGTAGTTGCGGCCGCCGAGGACGCTCATCACGATGACGAACAGGGGCACCCGCAGGTTGAAGGTGCCCTCGACGCTGACGAAACCGAGGTTCAGCGCGACGACGGCGCCAGAGATGCCCCCGATGAGCCCGTTGGCCGCGATGGCGATCATCTTGTGCCGGAAGGTGGGCACTCCCAGGCCTTCGGCCACCGCCTCGTCGTCCCGGATGGCGAACAGCGCCCACCCGTATCGAGTTCGCTCCATGACGAAAGCGATCGTCAGGGCGAGCAACCCGGTCACGGCACTGGCGGCGAAGAAGAAGGTCTGGAACGAGCCCAGGAACTCGGGGAAATCGGGGACCGGCACGACGATGCCCTGACCCCCGTCGATCGTGTCGCTCAGCCGGACGACGGCGGCGAGGATGAACGGGACCGCCAGGGTGAGCAGGGCGAAGATCTCGCCACGCAGCGAGCGGAGACGAAAGGCAACCGTCCCGATGCCGAGAGCGAGGACCATGGCGAGGACCCCGCCGATCATCGTGGCGGCCAGCCAGTCGATTCCGTGGCGGCCGAAGAGAACCGCCATCGAGTAGACACCGACCCCGTAGAACGCCCCTTGGCCAAAGCTGAAGTAGCCGCTGTAACCGGAGAGGATGTTCCAGCTCGTCGCCTGGGCTGCCCAGAAGAGGATTCCGCTGAGGAACACCAGATAGAACGGTGTGAAGTCGAAGGTGGCCGACAGGACAGGCACGAGCAGAAGCCCCAGGGCGACCACGGCCAACCCGATCCAGCCTCGGTCCCTCATGTCAATGCGCAGCCTTCGATGGGAAGAGGCCGGTGGGTCGGAACACCAGCGCCAGCACCACCATCGAGAACACGACGAACGGCGACGCAGAAGGGCTCCACACCGCAGCGGTGAGCCCGGAGATGGCTCCTACCAACAGCCCGGCGTAGAGGGTGCCGGTCACGTTGCCGATCCCGCCGAGGATAACGATGGCGAAGACCCTGCCCACCCATTCGAAGGGGGCATCGGGGTGGAGTGACTCGCCGAGGGAGTGGAGCATCCCGGCCATGCCCGCGGTCGCCCCCGCCACTCCGGCGAGGAGGATGCCCAACCTGGTGTGGTCGATCCCGAAAGCGGCTGCGATGTGCCGGTCCTGACCGAACGCCTGCAGAGCCCTGCCCGTGTAGGTGCGCTCGAGGATCAGCTTGGCGACGACGACGAGCACGACCGCGAATCCGGCGGCGACGAGGGTGGGAAGGGGGAAACGCAGCTGCCCGATGGCAACCGACTGGGCGGCGTAGGGGTTGACGACGGCGTCCATCCGCTGGAAGTCGGCGGTCCAGATGTTGCTCACCACCTGCACGGTGATGATCAAGAGGCCATAACTGATGAGGAGCGAGTTGAACTCGGACACCTCCCAGCGCTCGAAGCCGGCCTGGACGATGGCGCCATAGAGAAACATGGCAGCGGCGGCGACGACCACGGTGAGGATCGGGTCCATGCCGGTCCTGGTCGCCAACTCGAAGGTCAGGTAGGCGCCGAGCAGGATCATCCCGAAGTGAGCCAGGTTGATGATCTTGAGGAAGCCCCAGACCAAGGAGAGGCCGAGGGCCATCACCGCGAAGAGGCTGCCGGATAGGGCGCCGAAGATGGCGGCCTGAAGCTGGCTCACCTGACCTCCTCCAGGGGCGTCGTCACTGTTCAGTGCGAATGATCGGGCCGCCCGAGCTCACGAGCGGCCCGACCATACAGGGCGTGTTCTCAGCCGTTGGGGCCGCGCAACTCGGCGGCTGCCCGGTCTTCGGGCCAGACCACGACCCAGTCAGAGTCCTGGATCTGCTTGATCACCTGGTTGGAGGGCCAGAAGTTGTTCTGCTCCGTGTCGAAGCTGACCTGGCCGGCAAACGGCAGGTCCGCACCCCCTTCGTGGAGGTGGTCACAGATGGCCTGGTGGTCGAGCGATCCGGCGCCTTCCACACCCTGGACCAGGATCGACCAGGCGTTCCACGACGCCGCGGCCTGGGTCTCGAAGGTGGAGTAGGGCAGACCCTCGGCCTCGACACGGGACGAGAACTCCTCGGTGATCTCGACCAACTCCGGGTCCAATCCGGCCAGGATCGGCTCGTTGGGCTCGAACATCGAGACGGAGAGAAGACCTTCGGCCGCCTCCCCCAAGCCGAGGAGCGGTCCGGGGGCGGGGAACAAGGCGAACATCACCGGTGGCGAGTAGTCGAGTTGTTCCATCGCGTCGATGAGGCCGTTGGCCTCGACACCGAGACCCATCACCAGCACCGCGTCGGGCTCGGCATCCTGCAACGTGACCGCTATGGGCCCCCACTCGGTGTTCCCGATCGGGTAGGGGACGTCGGCAACGATCTCGTAGCCCCGCTCGGGCAGGATCGTGCTGCTCGAAGGCTCCTCCACGTCGGGTCTCCCGTAGCTCACGAAACTCGTGGACCCACCCTCGTTGGTCACCAGCGCGACGGTGCTCACCGCACCACCCATGCTGTCGAACATGTCGGCGAGCTGGTTGGGGATGAATTCGTTGGGAGCCGGGCCGATCGACCAGCCGGGGAACTGGCACTCGTAGGTGAGAGCCGGCGCCAGCACCGCGGTGTGCTGGGGCAGCACATAGCCGTGACGCTCCGCCACCGGCATCGCCGCCAGGATGTTGGGTGTGGCGTAGGGGCCCATGATCAGGTCGACGCCGTCCTGGGCGATCAACTGTTCATAGAGCTCGGCGATCCGGGCGCCATCGGAGGTGTCGTCGATGAGATTCCACTCCACGGGCCGGCCGAGCAGACCACCGGCGTCGTTGAGCCGATCCACGAAGAGCTGACCCGCGATCTGGTGGATCACGCCGGTGGCGCTGAGACCTCCGGTGAGCGGCAACGTGCTCCCCACCACGATCGGGTCACCGGACACGGCCTCCGTCGTTGTGGGGCCGGGCTCGGTCGTCGGTGTGTCGCCGGGAGCTGTGGTCGCGGCGGCTGCGGTCGTGGTGGTGCTGTCAGCTCCCCCGTCACCACAGGCGGCCACGACAAGCAGCAGTGTGGCCATCACCGCCAATACCCTGATTCGTCTCCTCACGTCTTCCTCCTCGTCTAGACGGAGCGGCCGCCGTCCCGATGCGGCGACAACTGGCACTGCACACTAGCCACCACATGTTCACCATGACTGCACATAGCGGGTCTAGGAGGAGGCGGGTTACCTTGGACAACATGAATCCACCGTCCGCTGTGCTCCTCGATGTGGGAGGGGTCTTTCTGCTCCCCTCGCACGACCACATCCGCGCCGCCCTCGATCGAATAGATCATCCTGTCGTCGACGGGTCCGCCATCGACCAGGCCCACTACGTGGCTCTGCGCACCTTCCCGATGGACCTCACCGGTCACGAGTTCATGGGCCCGATGTGGACCGACTACCTGGGCGCGTACGCCCGCTTCCTCGATGTCCCCGAGGAGCGTGTGCCGGAAGCGATCGAGCATCTCCGCAACGAGTACGTGACGGGGTGGCTGTGGACCCAGGTGATCGAGGGGTCGCCAGAAGGTCTGGCAGCGCTGGTCGAGACCGGAGTCCCGGTGGGCGTCGTCTCCAATGCCGACGGGACAATCGAGACACGGCTCCGCGACATGGGGATCCTCCAGGTTGGCCAGGGTGAAGGGGTGGAGGTGCACTGTGTGATCGACTCCGGTGGCGTCGGGGTCGAAAAACCCGATCCCGCCATCTTCGACTTCGCCATCGAAGTCATGGATCTGGCGCCGGCCGAGGTCTGGTATGTCGGGGACACTCCAGCGTTTGACGTAGTCGGGGCGCAGCGGGCTGGCATGAATCCGGTACTCATGGACCCCTTCGATATCAACGGTGACTTCGGTGTGCCCACGGTGCGTTCCCTGGCAGACCTGGCCGCGGAGATTGCTGCCTGACAGTCACTCCCAGCGCGACCTGATCACCTAAAGCGGTCGGCTCCGATGCCGATTCAAATAGGTGGTGGCACGGAAAACAGAGACACATCCTCGTGGTCGAACCGGCGTGGCGAGCCAAGGTGGCGACGCTGGTGGCCCTGGTCGTCATGCTCGCCTTGATCTCCTTGCCAGCCGCCCGACCGGCCCAGGCCTCGTCCAGCCCCGAGTCCTTCGAGCGGTGTCTCCTGCAACGCGCCAACCAGGCGCGGGCCGACGCCGGTGTCGAGCCTCTGCGTATGGCCACCGACATCGTGCCTGCGGTCCGGGACTGGTCGCGCTGGATGCGGTTCAACGAGTTCCGACACATGTCCTACTCGATGCAGCTCGAGATACTCCCCCCCTCGTGGATCAGGGCCGGCGAGAACATCGCCATGCACGGAGACACGTCTTCGTCTGACTGCGAGCGGATGCACACGATGTGGATGAACTCTGCGAGCCATCGCAGCAATATCCTCAACCACAAGTACCGGTTCGTGGCGATGGGCGCTTACGGGGATTCCTCGGGGTGGTGGGGCACGCAATTCTTCTTCGATGCGCGCGATTACAGCCCAATTTGCCCCGGTAACTGCGGCGACCAGATCTTCTTCTACCGCAACGACGGCCTCTACCGCTACTACGACATCAAACCCAACGGAACCATCGGCTCCCCCATCAACGCCGGCACCAACTACACCACCGGCTGGGACTCCATCACCTCAATCAATCTCGACTAGCCGAGATCAGACATGCCCCGCGAAGTCGTGGGGGTAGGGCGAGAACTCGCCGGCCAGCTCCGAGACCCGGGACGAAATCTCTGACATCGCTGCCTCGTCAGAACGCTGGCTCAGGGCACGACAGATCAGCGAGGCCACCTCTGCCGCCTGCTCCTCCTTCATGCCCTGGGTCGTCATCGCCGGGGTCCCGATGCGTAGACCCGAGGCCCGATAGGGAGGACGGGGGTCGTTGGGGATGGTGTTGAAGTTGAGAGTGATGCCGAGACCGTCCAGCATCCGCGCCGCTTCCTTCCCGGTCAGGTCCTCGTCGACGGAGCGGAGGTCGATCAGGTAGAGGTGGTTGTCGGTGCCACCGGAGACGACCCTGACTCCCTCCTCCTGGGTTCGTGTCGCCATCGCGGCTGCATTGGTCACGATCTGGTCGGTGTATTCACGGTACGACGGCTGCATCGCCTCGAGGAAACAGACCGCCTTGGCCGCCACCTGCGACTCGATGGGCCCACCCTGGACGTTGGGGAACACACCCTTGTCGATCATCTTCCCGAGCTCCTCCTTGGCGAGGACGATGCCACCGCGCGGCCCACGCAGCGCCTTGTGGGTGGTTCCGGTGACGATGTCGGCGAAGGGCACCGGTGACGGATGGGACCTGCCGGCCACCAGGCCGATGAAATGCGCCGCGTCGACCATGAAGACGGCACCCACCTCGTCGGCGATGTCCCGGAAGCCCTGGTAGTCGAGGGTTCGTGAATAGGCCGAGTAGCCGGCGAGGAGGATCTTGGGGCGATGCTCCCTGGCAAGCCTCCGCACCTCGTCCATGTCGATGATCTCGGTGTCCGGGTCGACCCCGTAGGCGACGAAGTCGTAGTAGAGACCACTGAAGTTCACCGGTGATCCGTGGGTGAGGTGGCCCCCGTGGTCCAGTCGCATCCCGAGGACGGTGTCGCCGGGCTCGATCAGCGAGAAGTAAGCCCCCATGTTGGCCTGCGCCCCCGAGTGGGCCTGAACGTTGGCGAACTCGGCGTCGAAGAGCTCGGTCGCCCGGTCGATGGCGAGTTGCTCCATCTCGTCGACCACCTGACAGCCCTCGTAATAGCGTCTCCCCGGATAGCCCTCGGCGTATTTGTTGGTGAACACCGAGCCCGACGCCGCCATGACCGCCGGGGAGGCGAAGTTCTCCGAGGCGATGAGATGGATGTGGGAGTTCTGGCGTTCCAGGTCCTTCCTTATGAGTCCGGCGATCGCCGGATCGACCTGCTCTATGGAGTCCATGGAGATCATGGGCCGAGCGTAACGGTCACTCGACCCGGATCGGGCCTTCACGTATCACCTGGAGTCGGCCGCCGGTGGCATCCACCACGGTGGACGCCTCGCCCCCGGTCGCGGTCCCCTCCAGGTAGACCGCGACCCGGTCGCCGAAGACGTCGCGCGCCTCGCGATCGTTCATGGCCTCACGCCCTCCCGACTCGTTGGCGGACGTGACCGCCAGCGGGCCCGACACCTCGAGAAGGGTGCGGGCGACATCGTGATCGGGGACCCTCACCCCGAGCGTCCGTCGTTGCTCGTCGCCGACCCAGTCAGCCATCACCACTCTCGGTCTCACGATGAGGGTCAGCGCTCCCGGCCAGTGACGTCGGGCCAACTCCGCACCCTCATCCGACAAGTCCCCGATCTCGGTGGCCTGGTCGACCGTGGCCACGAGAACGCCGACCGGTTTGTGCCGAGGCCGCCCCTTCAGCTCGTATAGCTTGGCGACGGCGTCGGGGTTGAAAGGGTCGACCCCGATCCCGTAGACGGTGTCGGTCGGCAGACCCACGACCTGCCCGTCGAGGATGGCGGCCACGGCCTCCTCGATCACGGCTTGACTGCGATCACGTAGCGGTCCCGTTTGTTCAGGTCCTTGCGCACGACCGTGGGAAGGTCGGCGAACGAGATCGACGCCGACACGCCCTGTCGCTCCCCGATCTCACAGACCAGCACCCCTCCAGGTCGAAGCCAACGCGCCGCCGACCCCCCGATCTCCTGGATGATCTCGAGCCCGGTCCGCCCCGCCACCAGAGCGACCTTGGGCTCTCGTTTGACGTCTTTGGGCAACGATTCGAACTCCGCCTCCGAGATGTACGGCGGGTTGGCCACGAGGAGATCGACCTCACCGAGCAGCGCTGCCGGGAGAGGATCGAAGAGATCGCCTTCGGCCAGGTAGATGTCGAGCTGGTTGCGACGCACGTTCTCGGCGGCGACCTCGATCGCCTCGGGGGAGAGGTCGGTGGCGAACACCGCAGCCGAGGGGAAAGCCTTCTTCAGCGCGAGCGCCAGGGCCCCGGACCCGGTGCACAGGTCGACGATCACCTCCGGATTGCGCACCATTCGGACCGCGATCTCGTAGAGACCCTCTGTCTCGGGACGGGGCACCAGCACCCGCTCGTCGACGAGGAGGTCGAGCGGCCCGAACGGTGCCGACCCCTCGATGTACTGCAGCGGCTCGCCGCCGAGACGACGCGCCACCAATTCCTCCAGCGGCTTGCTCGGGCCCGCGATCGCCTCGAGACGGCTCAGCTCATGCGGTGGGATCTGCTCCATGGGCATCCCTGAGTCTGCCAGCCGAGGCCAAGGATCGTCAGCAGTGAGCGGTCGAGTGTGCAGAAATCCACCCTCAGCGCGGGAGCTCTCAACGGATCGCGCCGGTTCGGGCTCACTCCTCGCCGGCGAGCTTCTCGGCCTGATCGGCGGTGGCGAGAGCCGACACGACGTCGTCGAGATCTCCTTCGAGGACCGAGTCGAGACGTTTGATGGTGAGACCGATGCGGTGATCGGTGACCCGGTTGTCCTTGTAGTTGTAGGTGCGGATCTTCTCGGATCGGCCACCGGTGCCCACCTGGCTCTTGCGGGCACCGGCGAGCTCAGCGGCGGCCTTCTCCTGCTCCATCTGCATGAGCCTCGCCCGGAGGACGCGCCACGCCTTCTCCTTGTTCTGTAACTGGCTCTTCTCGTCCTGCATGGAGACCACGATCCCGGTTGGCTCGTGGGTGAGGCGCACCGCGGAATCCGTCGTGTTCACCGACTGGCCTCCGGGCCCGGTCGAGCGGTAGACATCGACGCGTACCTCGTTGGGGTCAATCTCGATGTCCACATCCTCAGCCTCCGGCAACACCGCCACCGTCGCCGTCGAGGTGTGGACCCGGCCCTGAGACTCGGTCTTCGGTACCCGCTGCACCCGGTGGACCCCTCCCTCGTACTTGAGCTTGGAGTAGGCGCCCTTGCCCTTCACCGAGAGCGTGATCTTGTCGTATCCGCCCGTCTCCGACTCCGAGGACTCCATCACTTCCATGCGAAAGCCGAGCCGTTCGGTGTACTTCTGGTACATGCGCAACAGGTCGCCTGCCCAGAGAGAGGCCTCATCGCCACCTACCCCGGCCCTGATCTCGAGGATCACGTCTTTGGCGTCGTTGGGATCTTTGGGGACGAGGGCGCGTTTGATCCGCTGCTCGAGCGAGGCGACCTCCCTCTCCAGCTCGCGAGCCATCTGGGCCATGTCGGGGTCGTCGGCCATCTCCCTGGCCTCACCGAGATCGACCTGCGCCTGACGCCACCGGCGGATGTCGGCCACCGTGTCCTTCAGGTCGGAGTGCCTCTTGCCCAACTCGGCGAACTGGCTCGGGTCGGAGTGGACCTCTGGGTCGGCGAGGGATGCTTCGACCTCGTCGAAGATCGCCTCGATGTCGGCTAGCCGTTCGCTGAGGGTCTGATCCATCACAGACCTCCGACGCGAGCGGTCTCCCTCACCGAGATGGCCTCCGGGGGGAGATCTCCCCGCGAGGCTACGTCTGCGTACCGGTCGTCGTCGAGGGCAACCACGAGACTCGATATTGCCACTTCGATCTGGTCCTCGCTGGGGTCCGAGGTGGTCAGCTTCTGCAGCCATATCCCCGGTCTGGCCAGGATGGTGGCGAGACGGCCGTCGGGTCGCGTCCCGGACCACCTGAGCAACTCATAGGCGAATCCGGCGATGACGGGAATGCCGAGGAGACGGGACACCACCAGGAACAGGATCCCGGGTTGGCCCAGAAAAGTGAACAGAACGATCGACCCGAGCACCACGATGAGGAGGAAGCTGGTGCCACATCTCGGGTGCTCCGGCGGGTAACGGCCCACCGACTCGATGCTGAGAGGCTCCCCCGCCTCGTAGGCGTGGATCGACATGTGCTCGGCGCCGTGATACTCGAAGACGCGGGCGATCTCCTCGGACCTGCCGATCAACCAGATGTAGCCGATGAACAGAGCGAGGCGGATGACTCCCTCGATGACACTGAAGAGGAGGTCGGAGTCGTTGGGGACGAAGCCGGCGGCGAATGCGGGGAGGAGGATGAACACACCGGCGAAGAAGGCGAAGGCCAGGGCCATGGTCCAGCCGATCTGCGCACCGGTGAGAGGCTTCTCCTCCTCTTCGGTGGCCACCTGGGCCGACCATGAGAGAGCCTTGAAGCCGAGGGTCAGCGACTCTCCGAGCACGAAGATGCCACGTATGAAGGGGACCCGCGCCCACCGGTTGCGCTCGGAGAGGCGGGTGAGCTCGTTGCGGCGGGCAATGATCCCACCTTCGGGCTGACGCACCGCCACCGACCAGGCGTTGGGGGCGCGCATCATGACACCCTCGATTACGGCTTGACCTCCCACCGTGTTGGTGGGGTCGATCTGTCCGCCCCCAAGGGGAGCGGCGGGCTCACTCTGAGTCAGAAGCCCCGGCCTCTGCGTCGGTATCGGCGTCGGCTGTTTCGCCAGCCTCGCCGGCCTTGGTGAATGTGCTCTTCCCGTAACGCCGCTGGAAGCGCTCGACCCGGCCACCGGCGTCGACGACCTTCTGCTTGCCCGTGAAGAAGGGATGGCATTCGTTGCACAACTCGATGTGCATGTCGCCCGGCTTGGTGCTCCGAGTCTCGAAGGTGTTGCCACACGAGCAGGTCACGGTCGTGACGTCGTATGTGGGATGGATGTCGGCTCTCACGATTCTTCTCCTATGGAGGATCTGGCTGCTCAGCCGCTGCTCTTCGCCACTTCGGCGAGGAACTCGGCATTGGACTTGGTGGTCTTCAAACGGTCGATCAAGAGCTCGAGTGCGGCCCCGGACTCGAGGGCGAGAAGGACTCTACGGAGCTTCCACACCTGGTTGAGCTCCGTCCTGTCGAACAACAGCTCCTCTTTCCGTGTTCCCGAAGCCTCGATGTCCACCGCGGGGTAGATGCGCTTGTCGGCGAGCTTGCGATCGAGACGCAGCTCCATGTTCCCGGTTCCCTTGAACTCTTCGAAGATGACCTCGTCCATCTTCGACCCGGTCTCGACCAGTGCGGTGGCCATGATGGTGAGCGAGCCGCCCTCTTCGATGTTCCTGGCGGCGCCGAAGAACCGCTTCGGCGGATAGAGGGCCTGGGAGTCGACACCACCGGAGAGGATTCGCCCGGATGCTGGTGTCGCCAGGTTGTGTGCCCTGGCGAGACGGGTGATCGAGTCGAGCACGATCACTACGTCGGTCCCCATCTCCACGAGACGTTTGGCGCGTTCGATGGCGAGCTCGGACACCTGGGTGTGCTCCTCGGCCGGCCGGTCGAAGGTCGAGTAGATGACCTCGCCTTTCACCGAGCGCTGCATGTCGGTGACCTCTTCGGGCCGCTCGTCGACCAGCACCACCATCAGGTAGCACTCCGGGTTGTTGGCGGTGATCGACTGGGCGATCTCCTGGAGCACCGTGGTCTTGCCGGCCTTGGGCGGGGAGACGATCAGACCACGCTGGCCTTTGCCGATCGGGGCGATCAGATCGACGATCCGGGTGAGGATGTTGTTCGACTTGCCCTCGACCTCGAGCCGGAGACGGACGTCGGGGAAGAGCGGGGTGAGATTCTCGAACTTGGGGCGGTTCATCGCCTCGTCTGGGTCCATCCCGTTGACGGAGGCGATCCTCACCACCGCGGGGAACTTCTCCTTGGAGCGGGGCGGGCGAATCGGCCCTGAGATGATGTCGCCTTTGCGGAGACGGAACTTGCGAACCTGGTTGGCCGAGACGTAGACGTCCTTGTCGCCCGACTTGTATCCGGTGACCCGGAGGAACCCGTAGCCCTCGGGAAGGATGTCGAGGATGCCCTCGCGCACCTCCAGCTGGTCCTCGGGAACACGGTCGTCGTCACGACGCCGTCGGTTCCGTTGACGGCCGCCGCCACCGCCCCTGTTGTCGTCCCCTCTGTTGTCCCGGTCGTCGCTGTCATCCGACCTGGAGTCGGTGTGGTCCGGGGTGCTCGACTTGTCGGGTTGATCCGACTTTTCGGTACGCGGGGTCGCCTTGGGCAGATCGACCTCTTCGGTGGGTTTGCCCTCTTTGACTTCGCCTGCGTCCATGAGCGCTGCGATCAGCTTGGACTTCTGCAGTCCATCGGTGTCGATGCCCGCGGCCTGGGCGACCTCTCTCAGCTCGTCGATTGATTTGCTCTGCAGTTGAGCTCGTGTCGTCATTGGACCCTTCGTGATTCGTCCCCCGTGGGGCTCTGACGGATCGGAGGTCCCGCCCACGTCACGCAGGCATTCGCACAGGAGAAACCTGGATCGGTGTGGCGGGAGTGCCGGCACGGTGTCGTGCCGACTGAGGACATGGTAGCCGCTCATGCGGCTTGCGCAAAGCAACTATCCGCGGGGCGTCACCAGGTGGTCCAACTCGGCCACGGAGGGATCGATCGTGTCCGACCGCTCCTCCAACCCCTCGAGGGGCCGGAACCAGTCGGGTGGTGCGACGGAGTCGTCGAACTTCGCCGGATGGGCGGTTGCCAGGACGAGTTGTGGTCTGTTGGCCTGCGTCTCCTCCGCGGCACGCCACGCTGTCGCCGTATGTGGATCGAGTACGTAGCCGTGGGTGTCTTCGACGGCAGAGATGGTCTGTTTTATCTGGGTGTCGTCGGACCAACTGGCGCTGAACTCGGTGGTCGGGTCACCGGTGAATCGCTCGAGATTCGACGGCACCTGGATGTCCATCGCCGGGGCCATCGTCGGCACCACACCGGTCGGTGACATCCGGCCGGTATTGACCAGATCGCTGAGACCGTGGTTGGCGTTGTTGGCGATGGTGATGACCTCGATTGGCGCACCCATCTGCTTGGCCAACCATGCCGAGTAGACGTTGCCGAAGTTCCCGGTGGGCACGACCACGTCGTAGGGCTCTCCCATCCTCGCCGCGGCATGGACGTGGAATCCGGCCTGCACCGCGATCCGGGACCAGTTGATCGAGTTGACCGCCAGCAGATGCGGATGTCTGGCGAAGGCCTCCTTGACCATGCGCTGGCAATCGTCGAAGGTGCCCCTGACCGCCACGGCCCGGGTGTTGCGCTCGGCGACTGTGGTCATCTGTCGTCTCTGGAACTCCGAGACCCGCCCTTCGGGAAAGAGGATCACCACCGTCAGGTTCTCCCGACCGATGCACGCTTCGATCGCCGCCGAGCCGGTGTCGCCACTGGTCGCCCCGAGGATCACCCCCTGCTCCACCTCTCGGTCGAGAAGCCTCGCCAGCACCTGGAGGGCGTGATCTTTGAACGAGAGTGTCGGCCCCCAGAAGAGCTCGAGCAGCTTTCGATCGCCGACCTGGACGATCGGAGCCACCTCGGGATGGTGGAACCGTGAGACGGCGTCAGCGACCAGCCCTTCGACGTCTTCGGCGCCGTACAGAGCGAGGATGTTCGAAACCGCTTCTGTGTAGTCCCAGGACTCCCAACCTTCGGGGAGAGCTGGGATGGTTTCGGGGACGTAGAGACCGCCATCGGGAGCCAGTCCCTGCACCAGCGCTCCCCTGAAGTCGACCTCGGGCGCCTTCGCCCGCGTCGATCGATACCTCACGGCGTCACTTCTTGGCCGATGCGAACACGACGGCCACTGCGACCCCGAAGGCGGGCCCGATGGCGATCCAGAACACGTCGTCGGTGAGGGCGAACACCACGGTGCCCGCCGCCGCCCCAAATGCCGCACCCAGACCGGCGTTCAGCCAAGCCTTCTGGTCTCCATCCTGGGACGGCTTCTCTTCTTGGGGCTCTGTCACCCGGTCGAGGTTATCAAGGGTTGGGGTCTTGGCTCCCATGCGGCGTACCATCTTCGATTGCCCGCCCCCGTAGCTCAGGGGATAGAGCACCGGTCTCCGGAACCGGGTGCGCAGGTTCGAGTCCTGCCGGGGGCACTAGGACTTGGTGGCCAACACCGACCACATCAGGGGAAGACGCTCGCTGCGTATTGGTAGGTGGTAACGACCGTCGTCGCCCAGTTGGTTGACCGGTCCGGCCTCCCACTCGAGGAAGTCGTACTCCTCCACTTCGTCGATTCGAAGTCCCACGTCGATCAGGGCCTGAAGGGTTTCGGCGATCCCGTGGTTCCACACGTAAGTGTCTGGACTGACCACTTCGCCATCGCCGGCGTAGGTGAAATCCTCGGACCAATGCTGCGGCTCGGCCGTCTCGAAATATGGATAGTCGACGACGAGGAGATCGTCGTCCCGGTCGATGTCGAGGGCCCAGAGAATCGGGTGGCCTTCCCGCATGTAGAAGCGACCGCCCGGCGCGAGAAAAGCGGTCACGACCTCGGCCCAGCCCTCGATGTCGGGTAGCCAACAGATCGCCCCGACGCCGGTGTAGACCACGTCGAAGGTCTCGGGCAGGACCGCTGGTGCGTCGTACAACTCCGACACGATGAACCGGGCACGGGTGTCGGTGTTCTCGCTGATGCTGCGTGCGGCCTCGATCGACTTCGGTGATATATCGATCCCGGTGACTTCGGCCCCGAGACGTGCCCACCCGATGGTGTCAGTGCCGATATGACATTGGAGATGGAGAAGGCGTTTTCCGTCGACCTCACCCAGCTTGGCTGCGTCGAATCTGACCACCCCACCAACGAACTCCGGATCATCGATGAACCGCCGGATCCCGTAGACGTCCGATCCGAGATGGACGTCTACTCGGGCATCCCAATTGGCGCGGTTGGTCTCGCGATGGTGGTCGATGGGCACCAGAGCAGTATGGCGTTCGAGTCTTCGCTGTGGCGGTAGCCGCCGATCCATCGATGAGACGAGACCCCCGACGGACGCCATATGGTCGTGGCGGCATTTGGGTCCGCCGTTGCGGGTCGAGGTCTCGCCTCCTTGGACGACGGGGAGGAGATGACCACTGGCTGGGGTCCCCGGCGGAGGCCACAAACCGGACTCGTCCACTTCTGAAACAGGCGGTGCTGGACCCAATCGGAGCGCACACCAACAATCGCGGACGAAACCGCCCAATCGAAGACCATCCGAGACCGGCACCTCGAGTTCGATTCAGAGTTGTCACAACGTGGCACCGTCGGATGTCCTCACTCCTCCATCCGAGAGCTGTATCCGTAGTCGTGGCCCAGCGCGCCCTCGAGCGTCTCATCGATCTGCTGAAACGAGTTGTGCCGGCCCCCGAGATCTAAACCGGTGTGATCGACAAAGTAGATCTCGGGCGATACCGCGTCGCCTCGGTAGGCAGCCTCAAAGCCGATCATGCTCCTCGACTCAGGGTGGGGCGGGGGGCGGCGCACCAGACTGAGCACCCACAACCAGAACACCCACCCGCCGTTGGCGTACTCGTCGTCGTGCTGACAGAACTCAATGCTGAGGCAGTCTGTCTTACCGCGGTCGGCATGCCCATGCCGAAATAAGCGGACAGGGCTGCCCACCCTCGGATCTTCCTCACCGACCAGCATCCGACGCCAATCCGAAAGGTAGAAACGAACAACCGGATGGAGTAGTGCGATGTCCTCCGCCTCTGAAGCGTGGTCAGATGCAACATCGGTGAGAACCCTCATCACATGCACAGGAAGGTCAGCTCGCAAGTCGAAATTCAGCGACCAATACGGATAGTTGCTCACCTGGATCAGCCTACAAAGGGAGTCCGGAGCAGCCCCAGAACCAGTGCCCCAGTGGCCGAAATCACCATTTCTAGGCGAGTAACGAGCATGCCAGGAGGTGCGGGTTAGCGGCGCCTCACGTCCTGCTCAGGTCGTCCGCGGGCCGCGTCAGCCTGCGCTGAGGACGTAGTGGGACTCCGGAATCAGGTCGCCGAGCGGAGTCGTGGAACCATCACTGGTCGAGATCAGTGTCACGGCCGCGTTCTCAACGACCACTACCCAGTCATCTGATGGTGACCATGAGGCCATGTGGGATCCCTCTATGAAGTCGTAGAGCGGAGTGGTGCTGCCATTAGGGTCGATCAGGATCAACCGTCCGAGGCTCATCTCGCCTTTTGTGGCGTCATCGATGATCTGCACGAGGTATTGGGTGGTTCCTGTTCGCATGGGAGGTGAGGTGGCGGGAACCATCGGTCCTCCGACTGCGGCCCACTCTCCATCGGCCGGCCTCTCGACTTCGACAGGATCGCCAAGCTGAGTGTTGGTGATGACGAGCGACCCATCTGGTCGTACAACGACTACGCCTTCCCATCCGACCGACAACGCGGTGCCGGGTGTCTCAGCGATGACAGTTCCATCAGTGCCAACGACAAGCGTGCGAGTTTCCGGCTCGTCGCCGACGAGAACGATGCCCTCGACGTTGGTGCCTACTGGATGCCAAGATCCGTCGATCTCAGACGACATGACTCGACTGAGCTGGAAACCGACCACGTTGACCAGTTCAACGAGGGTTGGCTGGTCGTCGAAGGCGGGCTGTATGAGCCAAGTGTGATCACCATCGGGTGCTGGCAGGACCTCCAACGTGGGAGCAACCCCTTGTCCTTCTCGCAATGGTGCAGGCCGGTAGACCAGCGGGTTGGAGTCGATCGGCCAGTAGGTGGAGACGGTGCCGTTGGCCCAGAGATGGGTGAAGCCGTTTCCGCCGCTTGCTCCGTCGATCGCATCCGTCGGCGCTTCGTACTGACCGGGATCGTATTGATGCACTGTGCCGGTGACGAAGTCGACAACAGCGACCGACCGCCTATTGGAGTTCACGGCGATCAGCTGTAGGCCGATGGGTTGCGGAGGCGAGAACCTGCTCACCAAGGTCTCGTCCAGGTCGATCCCTTCTCCAGGCGTGACGGTGATTGGCGAACCGGGGTTGAATGACGCCGCCTCCCCTACATGGATGCATGCATCCGGGAATGGCTCCAGCCCGAGGCCGCTCGTCGAGGCATCGGCGTCGACATAGCCGCCGCTTCCCTCCACACGGTCACCGTCGGCGACGGTCTGGCCTCCGGACAACACGATCCCCGGCGGGCTCGCTTGCATTGTGGTACCGACCGGCCAGATCACCGGGTAGCGAGCGCCGCTGGGATCGGACAGCCACACACAACCGGTCTCTTGGCCGATCTCTACGACCCCGGAGACGATGGCGTCCATACCCCCACCCGGATCGGAGGTGTGGGCACGGAACCCCGCCAGTTGACCGGACAGTGCTGGAGGGGCGTCGTCACGGACCAGCCCTATACCCACGAATACCAGCACGACCGCAACAGCGGCAGCCAGCGCCCAGCCATACCGGGGACGGCGGGGAGGCTGAGACAACCCATACGTTGGAACCTGAGCCGATGGCAGCCCGGTTCGATCGACCACCACCTGAAAGGAGCGGCGGAAGGCCGCCGCCACATCATCAGTCGGCATTGACGTGCTCATTCAGCACTCCTTCCAACTTGGCCCGCGCCAGGTGCAGGTACCTCTTCACTGTCCCGGGTCGCACACCCATCATCTCCGCTGCCTCCGCGACGCTCATGTCCGCCCAGTACACGAAGAAAGTCGCCGCCCGCTGACCCAACGGCAGCGAAAGAACCGCCTCGAGAACCTCCGGTTGTGGCTCAGACGGGGGCGGACCCGGGAGGTCCACCAAACCGAGAACCGCCCGACTCCTCCCAATTCGCGTCTTGCACTCATTGAGAACCGCCCGAAACAAGTAGCGACGAGCGTCTTCGAGATCTTCAAGCCTTCTCCGGTCCAATACGCGGAGAAAGACCGTCGAGACGACATCCTCAGCATCGGACGGCCCAACCAACACACCGGCATAACGAGTGAGGTCGTCCTTGCACTTCAGCCAGATCTCGGCTTCTTTCACGTCCATCCACTCAGCAGACGCCTACACGGTTGCACTCGACACGGAGAAATCCAGCTAAGACAGAGCCGCCCAGTTCAACATCCCACTGCTGACAACTCGCGTCTCGGGAAGTGCACGCCGAGTCGTCACTCACTTACAGCAGTTTCCAGGTGAACATGGTCTGCTCCGACCTGGCTCCTCCCATTGCCATATAAAGGGCTTCAGCAGCCGCATTCTCGGGGTCGGCGAGCACCCACACCCTGAAATGGTCACGCGCTCGAGCCTCTACCAGCAGCGCTTCTACCAACGCTCGACCGTGACCGCGACCCCGAGCTTCTGCGGCGACCTCCACCTCGTACAGGAGCATGGCGCGTCGACCTTCGGGTCGAACCAACTCATAGGCGTAGAGCCAGCCCACAACCGCACCGTCGTCGTCGGCGACGAACAGGATTGTTCTCGGATCGGCGAGGAACTCCTCAGGCACGGTCGCTTCATACCCTTTGAAACGAGACAACAGGAGCTGGACTATCGCCTCGTCCCCTCGACCCAGCTGCCTTACAGCCATGCAGCCATTCAACATGAAGACAGCGCCGATCATCTAGTGCCGGTCACCTGATCCTGGATATGAGAGGATTCGTGCGGAGATGAAAGACCCGAGCAGTACCGCCTGCGTGTTCTGTGATATCGCTTCCGGCGCCGGAGACGCGAGCGTGGTCTACGAGGATCCTCTGTTGATTGGATTTCTCGACATCAACCCCGTGAACGAAGGTCATTTGCTAATCGCTCCCAGAAGCCACGTCCGGGATCTTGCCGACGTCCCACCCGAGACGTTTGCAGCGATGGCAACACTGGCTCAGCGACTCGCAGCAGGGCTACGTCTTTCAGGCCTTCGATGTGAAGGGGTCAACCTCTTCTATGCGGATGGAGAAGCAGCCGGCCAGGAAGTCTTCCATTCCCACCTCCATGTGATCCCCAGGTACGACGGCGACCCATTCCAGATCACCGCAGATTGGGGTTCCCCACCGTCGAGATCGACTCTCGACCGACATGCTGACCTCATACGGAAGGCTCTTCGCGGCCGCCAATAATCACAGCTATGGGCGCGACAGCGCACATCACAGGAGTTGCGAGC
Organism: uncultured Acidimicrobiaceae bacterium; assembly: GCA_964653975.1. GTDB lineage: Bacteria > Actinomycetota > Acidimicrobiia > Spongiisociales > ZC4RG35 > JANQRA01. The sequence goes on along the minus strand of CAZZIG010000016.1, from coordinate 25,789 downwards.
TCTCGGCATCTACCGGATCGGGCCGTCCTGGGGAGGTGGGTTGGCTTCTCTAAGGTAGAGGAGAGTCCCTACGAGCGAGGCGGCGACGATCCCGGCGCCAACAGAGATGTTTCTCATCGCGAAAGGTGAGAACATCGCGTTGTAGGCGAGAGCGTGAGCCAGCGCTCCGACGTAGACCGTCAAGGCAAGTCTGAGAAGCTGCACCAGGCCCGGTGACCTGCGGAACAAGGCCCGAATCAGGCGAACAGGATTTTCGGCTGCAATTTCTTGAGCGGCCCTAGTGAACCGTCTCTCGATGTGCCCGAAAACTACGTACACAGACACAGAACTGAAAAGGCCAACCGCCCACGCTGATAGTTCATGGAACATGTAGCTACCAGATCCGAACCGGAAGATGACGGCGGCGACAAGAACAGCCACGGCCACCGGGATCCCGACATTGCGCCACTGCTTCACCGCGACACGATTCTATCTGTGCAGAGGGTTGCCGGAAGAGACACCGACTATGTCCAGGGAGCCCAGATCACAACTGATCTCGGGTACAACGCCCAAGAAGTCGAGTTCCGGGAACAGGCATCCGCCTGACTCTCACAGACCGGACCGACCTCCCCGATCCCTAGCGACAACGCTCGACCCGGGATCGGATCTTACGTGCCTGCGCTGTGGATCACTCGGTGACCTGGGGTTGACCGGAGGTCGAGTGTTTTAGACCTTGCCTGATGAGGCAGCACCAGGTTCCAGCTCCGGCACGACTCTCGACTCCTTCGATCTGGAACGGAATCGAAGATGCCACCTCGGCAGTCGATAGGTGAATCGGTGTTTGATCGCCGCTGGTGTTCACCCACAGGACCGCACCACCATTACGTAGCACTCGGGCCGTTTCGGTTGGAAAGAGAAATGCATTGATGAGTATCAGGGCATCGACTGAGGTACCACGGATCGGGAGCTGAGCCCCGTCCGCTTGGACTCGGAGCGACTTCTCCGGGCCCTGATCCAGCATCGCCTTAGAGATGTCAACGGACACGACCGTCGCGAACCGGCGAGTGAGAAGGGGTGTATAGGTTCCGATTCCGGACCCGGATTCCAATGCGAATTGGTTGCTTTGAATAAGCGGATCGAGTCCCCGCGTCAACGCATCCTCCACCACCTGGATCGTCTGCGCCGAGACCCTTGCAATCCATTGAGGGGCGAGCTCATCGAAGAGAGCGGCCACACTCTTCATGGTCGACGCCCAATCACCGGATTCGAGTCCAGCAATCTGGCGTGTCATCAGTCGCATGGGGTGATCGGGATGTCCAACTCCGGATGGAACATGGCCACCAATGTCCACCCGGCGGAGTGTCCTGATCATGAACTACGAACCTTATGACGGCGTCCAAGCGAGACACTCACTCGCCAAGACGACAACGTCACTCATTCCGCTCGTGCAACGCCCAGTGATGCGACTTCGTGTTGGAAGCCCTATCTGATCAGTTTCCTTTGTAATGACGGACATGTAAATCACGCAACCGCTCCGCGAGCTCGTCCACCGGCCCTTCGACCATCGCTCCGGGCACCACTTGGTCAATAGGGAGGGTGGCTACCGGAGGTGGCGGAACGCCCAGATCCTTCAACCATCCGGCGAGTTGAGCGGAAGAGCTGGCATAGACGATGCGGCCGAGCCCGACCCAACCATGAGCGGCCGCGCACATCGGGCAATGCTCCCCTGACGTGTACACGGTGGACGCCGCCCTCTCGGTGGGAGACATGTTGGCAGCGGCCCACCGGGCCAAGGCGAATTCGGGATGACGGGTCCTGTCCCCTGACGCCACCCGATTGTGGTCCTCGCAACGGACCTGGCCGTCGCCGTCGACGAGCACTGATCCAAACGGTTCGTCTCCAGCTTCCAACCCTCGGGCGGCCAGTTCGACACAGCGTTCCAGATGCTTCAGGTCATTGGTGTCCATACGACCCAGGGTATGTGACTCACGGAACCGCCCGACTCGGTCACTCGCTGCATGTCCCTCGGTATGGTGAATTCGATGGCGGGAGACACTGACGCCGGCCGTTTGGTGCGAGATTACGTGACGGGGTGGAAGGCGGCTGACTCTGGCCTGATTCTCGACACCCTCGAACGGGACTGCATTGTCATCGAGTCACATGGCCCGACCTACCGGGGAAGAGATCAGGTCGAGCGTTGGGTTGAGTCATGGTTTGCTGAAGGAAACACGATCGACCGCTGGGACATCACGTCGTTGCTCGTTGCAGACGATGACTGTGCTTTCGAATGGGACTTCTCGTGCACCGTCGGAGAAGTAGAGCGCTCCTTCGAAGGTGCTTCTGTCGCCCGGCTCAAAGGTGGAAGGATCGCGCTGCTGAGGGAGTATCGGATGACGCAGCGCCCTTTCGAGTGGACGGGTTGAGCCCCCTGGGAGGTTGCTGCGACACCGTGGCAGCGTTTGGATCGGCAACCTGATCCATAGCCACACCAACGGCTCCCGAGCGGTATCGCATTTGGGAGACCGTCCCGCTATCGACACTTAGCCTCGAAGGGGAACCACACTGGTGTCCCTACGGTTTTCACGAATTGGTACTACCTGACGGCACAGGGTCCGACAGCGGCCGACCCGGGAAGGGAAAGGTCGGGATCTTCATCGGCGCGGTCATGGCCATCGTCGTCGGTTTCGTCAGCCTGGGAACCCTCTCGTCCCCGGACACGGCAGCGGTGGAGGAGACCACGACGACGATCACCATCGGAGAGGTGGAACCACCGGTCGATTCCGATGACTTCACCGTCGACCAGATCGCCCGAGGCGAGCCCTTCGAGTGGAAAGAGGTGATCTTTCTCGAAGACGCCCACCCGATCGCGTTGTTCGACCACGAGGGGTCGATCTATCTCTTCGCCACCACGAGACCGAGCTTCAACGGATTCGACGAAGGTGGTCTCCGTGGTTGGCGAACGGCTGAGGGGGGCTCCTGGCAACCGTTGGGTCAATTGATCCCCGACGACCGCGTAATCACACACGTCTCCTCCACCGAGCAAGGAATCGTCGCACTCGAATGGCGCGGCGACGGTGCTGAGTTTGCGGTGTGGCGATCAGACGACGGCATCGACTGGAGGGTCGAGGAGGTGGCCACCGCGGGGCTCGATCCGTGGACCGGGGTCGCTCCGACTGCAGCCGGCGGCTCGGAGGCCTTGCTGGTGGTGGCCGGCCGCGAAGGTGTCAACATCAATGCGCGGCTTCGGGAAGAGCTGAGGTCGAGAGAAGGCGAGGACTTCGACGTCCCCGGCGCCTCTTGGGGCGTCGAAGTAGCTGGAGAGGAAGTGCGTTTCGCCTTCTACGGGCCCTTTCGTTTCCCTCTGGCCGAGATCACCGCGGAAGACCTGGATCTAAGCCCTGACGAAGTCCAGGCAATCGTGGACAACCACCAGGGCAGCAACCCGGCGACTCCCGTGTGGTCTAGAAGTGAGGACACCGGCTGGCAGCAGTCGGAGATCCTCGACGCTTTCTCGATCGAGGCGATCACCACGACCCAGGATGGGGATGTGGTCGCGCTCGGTTACGGGCGCAGCGGCTTCACCACCTGGTCGAGCTCGGACGGCGTGACCTGGGAAGCGACCGAGGCCCCCCAAGGACCGAGGCGCATCGACCAATGGCGGGGCAGACTCGTTGGCCCTTCGGACACGGGAGGCATCGCGGTCGTTGTCGCGAGTGACGACGGCTCCTGGGAGGAGATGGGGCCGGGCGAGCACTTCCCCAATGACCTCGACTGGACTATCAACGCAACTGGTGCCGGCCGCGGAGGCGTCGCTGTGATGATCACCGGGTGGGATAGAAACGTCGGCGCCGCCGCCACCGACGACCATCCCGAGCTGACTCGCAACGAAGCCACACTGACCCTGAACCAAAGCTCCGGGTCCTATTCACTGGAGACCCCGGACGGCTCCACTCACACCTGGTCCATGGACGGTTCGTCTGCTCCCGAAGGAGTTGTCGTCGATCTCGCAAATGGGGTCATCGACTTCCACCATCCAGCCACGGGGGACTTCCTCGCCTCGTTCCCGATCGAGGACATCGCCAAGACCCTGGACTCGTATCGGCGTGGCCAGTCCTTATCGGCCAGCCACCTGGCATTCGCCTTCACATCCGACGGGAGTGAATGGACCATCCAAGACCTCCTCGAGACGTGCCCCCACTTGGGTTGGTGTCGGGTCTTCGGCGGTGACATCCTCGTCAGCCATTTGGAAGTCACCGGGTCTCACGTCGTGGCGGTCGCGATCAGCAACACCGGCCCATACAACCCGGACCTCGCCCCGGGCTTCGTGGTCTGGTCAGCGCAGATCCCCTAGCTGGCTACGCCCCGGTGATGAGGGTGGCGGGAGAAGGCTGCCGATTTGATCATGGGAACACGCCGCGGTCTGCGGATGGGGTGTCGTGGTTTCGGCGGGAGGGTTGAGGGGAAGTGTGGGTTGTGGTTAGGGGGGTTTTTCGGTGGTGTAGGTGTGGCCGAGTGGGCTGGTCCAAATGTCTTGGCCGTTGGTCCGTTGGTGTGTCCATCGGTTGTCTTTGAGGATGTGGTCGTGGCGGCATTTGGGTCCGCCGTTGCGGGTCGAGGTTTCGCCTCCTTGGACGACGGGGAGGAGATGATCGAAATCACAGTCGGCTGCGGGGACCCGGCATCCGGGGAACGCACAGGTCGGCTGGATGGCGTCGACCATACGGGAGATGGTTTTGGTGGGTCGACGTCTGGTGGTGACCACGTCGACGATGTTGTCTTGGTCGTCGGTGATGGTGGCCTGCCACAGAGCGTGGGGATGCCGGTCCGCCGTTGCGGGCCACATCGGCGATGACTGGTCCCAGTCCGGGGATTTCTGCGGCTTTGTCGTCTAATCCGGCGAGGGTGGCCATGGACACTTTCATGTCGAGGAGACCACGGCCACGGTTGGTGGGGTCAGAACCCAACAACAAGTCGACTGTGATGTCAGCTCTGAGATTGTCATGCGACCGGTCGTCGCCGTCTTTGCGCAGCGAAATCATGTGGGCATTGACCCGTTTCCCCACCGCCCGGGCGTCGGCAACGTCGATGTCGAACAGGTGGAGGTTGGCGGTGCCATCGACCGTGGCTTCGATCCACAGTCTCCGGTCATCTTTGGCGTGTCGTTGCCGCTGTCCGGCTTTTTCGGGGTCGGATTCGACACAGAGTCTTCGTATCCACGCCGCCAACTGCCCGGTGGTGAGTTTGGCTGCCCGGTCGGCGACCACGTCGACCACCCGTCGGGCTTGGTCGTAGTCGAGATGAGCGGTCCCGTTGACAATCACCCGCATCCGGCCAAGGTCGACGACCCCATCAGACAGCATCTCCCACACTCGGGGTAGGCGCTCTCTCAAATCGAAAGCCAACCCCATCCGCACCTCCGCACCACGACGAGTCAACCTCAACGCCGGTCGTAACTCGTCCGCCGCAAACTCAGAAGGCTCCCCTAGACGCTCGACATTCGAACCAGCATCTCCCGGAGCCGCATAAGCAATCTCATGGGTATCAGCAAACGCATCCGCCTGAACATGTGCAACCAGACGTTCCCGCGCCCTAAGCAAACAGACCAGATCAAAACCATTGAGCCGAGACCGGTCCACCCCGGAAACAACCGCTGAGAGGAACGGGCCCGCAGGGATCGAATCCAGATCAGGGAGAACCTGACGGCCCTCATCGACCCAACCGGTGTTCCACTCGTCCACCGTCACCAACCAGGCCAACTCGTCGCATTCGACATCGCCCCACCCGCTCGACAGTTCCGCCTCCCCCGCCGGAAACCCGACCCAAACAGCATCCATATCGAACATATGTTCGACTATACGAACAGCCCCAGACAGAAACAAGAGGGTTGTGAACGGTATAGGGAAAATCTCTTGCCGCCTGGGATTGCCGGATCTCACTCGAATGAGTTCCCGCCCTGGATGTTGGCGGCCGAGGAGCCTTGTCTTCGTCGGTGGGGTTCTCGCCGTCGCTCTCTTCATCTTTGGAGTCGTGGCGGCTGCCGCCCTCGACTACTTGGTGCTTGGGATCATCTCAGCTCTGATTGGGATAGGACTTGCGTATGGGACGTTCGAGCTCAGCTAGCGCCGATCACAGTCGGTGTTCGATCTAGGGCCCGTCGACGGAGAGCACTTGGGATTCGTTGTTGTCGAATCGTGCGAAGCCCATGTCGAGCTCGGTGTTCCAGGTGAGTTCGACCGTTTCGCTGCTTCCGTCGTCCCAGTTGACGGTGATGGTTTCTGGCACTGGATCTCCGATGACGATGACCACGAAGTCAGTTCCCGCGTAGGCATGGAGGGATCGCGTGTCGGAGGAAGGGGCCGGGGTGGGTTCCTGGATATCGGTCTCGACCCAGAGGCGGTCACGTTCACCGTCAATCACGGTTGCGACCCAGAGGTCGTAATCGAGTGCGATCCAGTCGTCTGCTGTGGGCTCAGGCACCGGCTCCACCTCCGTGGTGAGCGGGTGGGCTGGATTCCAGGTGAGGTCGAGAGATGTGCCGGTCATGCCGCTGGCGATGCCAATCAGCTGGTCCTGGTTGAAGAGGAGTGAGGCGTCGGTCGCTTCGACTTCGACCACCAACCGTCCCATCGCGGTCAACACCGTCACCCGGGTCGACGCGGACCCCAACTCGGTGCGGAAGTATTCGGCCTGCACTGCGCTGTTGGTCGACTCCGGATCGGCGTCCGGGGAGTGCCAGATGGTGTCGACATACTCCGTGGTCCCGTCGGCGGTCAACTCGGCTATCTCGGCTTGGAAGGCCTCCTCGTCGACGGTCTCGCCACGTCCCCGATACTCCGCTCTGACAGTCAGCTGACCATCTGCGGTGACGACAGTCGCAGCCATCGATCCACCTTCTCCGAAGGGATTTCCTATCTGGCTGGATTCGACGACTTGGGCCTCTGGCTCGGGAGTGTCGGGACCCAGCGTGTCCATCCGACTCACCGTGTCGACCCACCCGGCCAGAGTTTGGGCCCAGAATTCGGCGGTTGCGGACGGCTCGACGAGCTGTCTCGTACCCAGACTGCTTTCATCGCCCGGTGGCGTAACCGTGGTGGCCGGCACCGAATCGGACGACGCACCTGGCTCGACAGGTTGGTCCAAGTCACCACCAAATTCGATTCCCCCGGTGAGCACGGTGATGGCGCCGACCATCAGAACGGCGAGAAATCTTGCAGCGAACACCAAGAGGGGCGGCCTGCGACGGCGGGCCCGGCGTAGCTGGACTGGAGTCGGAGGAACAGTCGTCGGTGTAATCGCGCTAGGCGCATCAACAGCGCCGGACTCGGATTGATGAACGGACGACGCCACCGCATGAAATGTCGCCCGCAAACGCTCTTCGGTCTCAGTCATGGTCGGCATCGAGCTTCCTCCTCAGACTCTTCAGGCCGCGATGGACAAGTGATCTCGCGGTGCTCTCCCTGCAATCCATGAGACGGGCGATTTCGGAGAATGGGAGGTCTTCGTAGTAACGGAGCACCAACGCAACACGCCGATTCTCAGACACCCCCTCCAGAAGCCGCCACGTCTCATGGTGCTCAGGCGGCAATACGATTCCCTGATCGGCAGTGGCGTGGCGTCGCTCGATCTCACGGCGCCGAAGAACCTGACGAGCCTCGTTCAGAACGATCCTCCGCAGATACTTGACCGGGTCCGTCAACTCCATAGCCGCCGACCGCAGTCTCAGAAACGACTCTTGAACGACATCCTCGGCAACCGTCCTCGAGCCGATCACCAGCAAGGCAAGCCGGACGAGACCGGCCCGTTCCCGGCGATACAGCTCCTCGACAAGCGAGTCCGACATGAGCTTCGCACGCACATCGGAAGTCAAAGACTCATCCTCATCAGCCATCTACGAGTACAGATGCACAGCAATACCCGAAACGTTGCACCATGGCCTTTCAAACCGATGTCCCCACTAGATAGCGCTTTCAGGCTGAGAAAGACACAATGAGGGCATGGACGCAGCGCCTCTTGGGGGGATTCGCTTTCGATATTGGCTTGTCGTTCTAGTCCTGGTTGCTCTGGGACTGTTGACCATCTTCAGCGTCGGGTTGTACTTCTGGTTCATGGCGGTCGCCTTAGCCGTGCTGGGTCCTTTCCGCTCCCGACCGCAGCTGTTTCTCCCCGGGCTGGCTCTGTTTCTCGGGTTCCTTGTCGCCTACGTGTTGGTTGCCCCGTGGGGATGCTCGCAGTCGTTCTCTTCGAATCTCGCAACGGGGGAGGAGACCCTTTCACCAGTCGTGTGTACCAGCCCAATCGGCATCGAGTACTCGGGTTCTGAACCATTCGAACCGAGCCGAACCCCGGCGCTGATCGCTGGTGGCGCAAACGCCCTCATTGCGGCCGGGGTCGCCTGGATCGTGGCCAGGTCGAGACACGATCGCGAGGCCGTCTCAGCTGACGCGTAGGCCGAAACCAAATGGGCCTCCTGATCGTCGTGGCGTTCCCGGCAACCAGAACTCGTCGGAGTACTCCTGACCCAGACTGTCCTCACGTTTCGAGGGCGGTTTTCGTCGAGACACGGCGACGATGATCGGACCTCGATCACGGATCCCTGACAGATCGACAGTTTGGCGTGTGGCTGGGAACGACCGGCTATGTGAGGCGATCGGCTCGCTCGGTTGTGAATAGAAGCATCTCTTCGCCGTCAGCGTTGATGAAGGACGTCCGTTGATCGTGGATGCGAGCGGCTACCGAGATCGATGGCTCATTCCGTGGATCGACGATCGAGCAAACGGTTTCAACTCTCACGACCTCGAGGGCGTAATCGAGACAGGCTGCGGCTGCTTCGGAGGCGTACCCGAGCCCGCGATGCTCCTCGACGAGGTGATAGCCAACCTCGAGCATCTCGTTGCCGGCGACGTCCTGGAAGGTGAGTCCGCAGTCTCCCAGTGGCGCAGCACCTTCGAGCAACTCGATGACCCACAAGCCGAATCCGTGATCGCGATAGTTGGCCAGGTTCCACTCGATCCACGAGCGATAACGGTCCTCGTCGGCCATCGTCGGATAGAACTGACGAGCCTGGCCATCGCTGAACAGGTCTGAGACGAGGTCGAGATCCTCGGACGTGTATTCACGAAAGCGAAGTCGATCGGTCGGACCAGGTATGCCGCGAGTCATGGGTTGGCAAGGCTAGGACTCGCCCACCGGGCCGGCCCACGATGGCTATCGACAGCGACCGTCACCCTCCGACACTGCGCGTCAGCACTTCCCGCGCCGTCGCTTGGTCGACGTCGTCGCCGACCCAGCTCACGTAGTGGTCGGGACGAACCAGGACGAGTCGGGTTCCGTAGTCGCCGGCCTCACTGCTCGGGTCGGCTCGAACCACCTCCAGGGGCACCCCCAGCCCGTCGGACGCGGCAGCGAAAGCATTCTCGGACCCGGTCGATCCGCCCACCGACACCAGCGTGAAACCCGCGCCCAGTGTCTCGAACACGTCGTCACGTGGGGAGAGATGATGCCCGGCGCGAGCCGTGAGCTCGTGAGAGCCAACCGCCGAGGGGGAGCCCTCCGCCCAGACGATGGGCGAGCCCTCGTAGTGCGGCTCGAAGTCGGCCACTCCCATCGCTGCATTCTTCCTCCGCCTCTCCCAGGCCGTCTCGAAGTCGGCCAGGTCTCGCTCGGGGTCGTGAGCGGAGAGAAACTCCCGTTGCGAGTCGATCATCTTCTCGATGAAATCCGAAGCCGTCGAGCGGAAGACGGGCTGACGCTCCGCCCCGTACGAGTCGAACAACGCATCGCTCCCCCACCCATCGAACCAGGCGGCCAGCTTCCAGGCCAGGTTCCTGACGTCCTCGAACCCGGTGTTGATCCCGTAGCCCCCATATGGGGGATGGCTGTGGGCGGCGTCACCGGCCACGAAGACGGCGTCTTTCCGGTAGGGGTCGGCCACGGCGAAACGCAGATCCCAAAACCCGATGTAGTCGAAGTCGACCTCGAATTCGGCCCCTCCCACAGAGGCCTGGAGCAACCCGGCGAAGTCGAAGTTCTCGTGGTCGGCATCAACGGGTACCGGGGAATGGAAGAAGAACTCCCCCGCACCGTCGACACGCCCCAGGAACCGCCAGTAGCCGTCCAGGCTGGGGTCCATGATGTTGAAGAACGAAGCCTCACCAAAACGCTCGAGGACCCGATTCAGTTGCGGTGACCGGAAGACCAGAAGGACCATGCGACGGTCGTGGTCGGACATGATCTCCGAGATATCCGCCAACTCCCGGATGGTGGAATGGCTGCCGTCGCAACCGACCACGAAGTCAGCTTCCACCAACGACTCATCGCCGGTGTCCCGGTCAACGAGGCGGACGGCATTCCCGTCCAGACCCTCGCCCGACCAGCCGTATCGAACCTGAACCTGGTCGAGCCCGGCGACTGCCTGGCGTAGGACACGTTCCGTCTCGTATTGGGGGATGCGCTCGTTCGGTCTCGAGTAGTACTCGGCGACCATGCTCCGCCGCCACCAGGGGTAGGAGTAGTCACTGGTGAGGTTCCGGTAGGCGGTGACACCCGAGTTGGGGTATCCGTCGGGCATTCGCCTCGCCGCCCTCACCTCCTCCTCCACACCCCAGAAGGCAAAGTGCTCCATGGTCCGCTGGGTCAGGTTCTGCCCCTTGGGTATGCGTCGGGGCACCGGATTCCGCTCGACGACCAGGCACTCGACACCTCTCCTCCCCAGGTCCAGGGCGAGACCCATGCCCACGGGCCCTCCACCGACGATCACGACCGGATAGGTGTCCGCCATCAGATGAAGTCGTAGAGGACGGTCGGGTTGTCGACGAGGATCCGGTTGCGGGTCGCCTCGTCGGGGACCAGGTCGGCGAGCGTGTCGAGGAGGTCGCCGTCGTCGGGCATGTGCCGGACGTTGGGGTGGGGCCAGTCGGTGCCCCACAGAACCCGATCCGGGGCGACCTCGACGATCGACCGGGCGAAGGGAACCACGTCGTCGTAGGGAGGTCCGTCACCAGCCGTCAGCCGTTCCGCCCCGGAGATCTTCGTCCACGACCTCGGGTTGGTGGCGAGGAGGTCGAGGAGAAACCGGAACGACTCCTGGTCGATGCCTGCGGCGGCGTCGACCCGCGCCATGTGGTCGATGATGAACGGCACGCGGAGACTTGCGAGGAGCTCGGCGTGGCCGGGCAGATCCCTGGCGTCGAAGTGGAGCTCGAGATGCCAGCCGAGTGGAGCCACCCGCTCGACCAGGGCATCGAGGCGTCCCGCGTCTGGCGCCACACCGAGATGGCCGACGAAGTTGAACCGGATCCCACGCACACCCAGCCGGTGCATGTGGGCGAGGTCGGCGTCGGTGTGGGTCTCGTCGATCATCGCCACTCCGGCATAACGACCCTCGCCTCGCTCCAGTGCGTCGAGCATCGCCCGGTTGTCGGTCCCGTGACAGGAGGCCTGCACGAAGACGGCCCGGGACAGCCCGAGACCCTTCTGCAGTTCCTGGAACTCCTCGTATCCGGAGTCGGGTGGTGTGTAGGTGCGGTCGGGGGCGAAGGGGAACCGTGCGGCAGGCCCGAAGATGTGACAGTGGGCGTCGCATGAACCCGGAGGCGGCGTGAACCGTGTCGGCGGGTGGGGATGGCGTTTCGGGCCCGGGATGGTCGGTGGCGACACTCAATACACCCGGGGGTAGACGACACCGTCCATCAGCTTGCGGGCGGTGCGCACGATCCCGGCGCGGCGAACCTCGGTGCCCTCGACCTCGACCCGTGTCTCGAAGGAGCCGGTGGGGTGCTCCAAGGTGACGAGCGAAGACACGACTTCGGACACCTCGCTGGCCGGTGTCCCTTCGAGGATGCAGGCCGTGGCCACCGAGACCGCCCCGAGCACACCGATGGCATCGTGGCAGCGACGCGGGATGAAGGTCCTGGTCGAGACACTGCCTCCGGCCTTGGGAGGGGACACCAGGGTCAGCTTGGGAATGGTCGCATCGGCCACGTCTCCCAGACCCATCATCTGCCCCGACTCGAGACGGATCTCCTCCAACCTGGCTCGTAGCGGTTCGTTCGACTCCAACTCGGAGCAACTCTCATATCCGGTCACCTCCAAGGCATCGGCCCGCATCACCACCACCGGCATCCCGTTGTCGACGAGGGTTGCCTCGACACCGCCGACGACGTCGGCGACGTTCCCGGTGGGGAGCAGCGAGCCGGTGCTCCCTCCCGCGATGTCGAGGAAGTCGATGGCGATCTCGGCGCCGGACCCCGGCACGCCGGAGATCGCAGTCTCGCCCGAGTAGACCGGCATGCCGTCCTGGACCGGGAAGTGGGCCACCGCCATCCCACCCGTGTTGCGCATGCGGATCCTCACCGACGCTCTGCCATCCGCGACCGAGACGAGTCCTCTCTCCAGAGCAAAGGGACCGATGGCAGCGAGCAGGTTCCCACAGTTTTGACGATCGGTGACGAAGGCCTCGTTCACACCCAGTTGGAGGAACAGGTACTCGACATCGATATCATCGGCGTCGGAAGACGAGACGACAGCCACCTTGGAAGTGAGCGGGTGCGCTCCCCCGATGCCGTCGATCTGTCGAGCGTCGGGCGTGCCCATGATCTGCATCAGCAACCGATCCCTCTCGGCGACTTCGGAGGGGAGGTCGCTCTCGACGAAGAAGACGCCCTTGGAGGTGCCCCCACGCATGATCATGCAGCGGACGCCCTGGCTCATCGTCTCAGAGAAAAGCGGTGTGCTCTTCGGACTCGAGGATCATCAGCCCGGCGGCGGTGTTGGAGGCGGGCACGTGGTAGTGGCGGTGGACTTCTCTCACGTTCATGCCGAGGGCACCCCTCATGATGAGCCACATCACCAACTCGATCCCCTCCGACCCGGCATCGGACAGCAGTTGGGTGTGTGAGATCGTCGTCAGGGCGAGGGGATCGTCGACCAGCCTGTCGAGGAAGTCCTTGTCGAAGGGGGTGTTGACCCATCCCGCCCGCTCACCCTGGAGTTGGTGCGACATCCCTCCGGTCCCGAACACTGCGACCTTCAGGTCATGGTCGAAGTCGTGGACGATGCGCCGGATCGCCTGTCCCAGATCCCAGCAGCGTTTCCCTGTGGGTGGCGGGTATTGGATCACGTTGACCGCCAGGGGGATCACCTTCGCCGGCCACCTATCCGGCTTGCCGTACATGATCGAGAGCGGCACCGTGAGCCCGTGATCGACGGGCATGTGGTTGCAGATCGTCATGTCGAAACCGTCGAGGATCAGGTTCTCGGCGAGATGCCAGGCGAGCTCGGCGTGACCTTCGACCACCGGAACCGGGCGCGGCCCGTATCCCTCGTCGGCAATGGGGAACTCGTCGGCGACGCCGAGGGCGAAGGTGGGGATGAGGTCGAGGTCGAACGCCGAGGCGTGGTCGTTGTAGGCGAGGATGATGACGTCGGGGTCGGCGTCGGCCATCCACTTCCGGCCGGCCTCGTATCCCTGGAACAGCGGAGCCCAGTAGGGCTCCTCCTCGCGGTCCTTGTCGATCGCCACTCCGATCGAAGGGGTGTGGGAGGTGGCTACCCCGTAGGCAACCTCAGCCACTGCTGCGACCTCCGTCCATCATCATCTGCCTGAATTCCTCCTCGGTCATCCCGGACATGACCCCTCCGACGTGCTGGAAGGAGACGCCGTCGATGATGGCGATCTTGTAGATGTAGTAGATGTTCCCCCCGAGACGGAGCATCTCCAGCCAGTCGCGATCGAGCACCGCCCGTTTCTGCTCGGGAGAGACCCCGTGCTTGTCGCAATAGGCCGCCTCGTCGGTCTTGAACTCCTCGCGGTTCGCGGCTTTGTTGAGACTCATGCACATCATGTTGAGCTTGTATCCCATGCGGTGGCGCTCTCCGTCGAACACGTAGGTGCCGGGAATCGCGTCGTAGTCCTTTTGGGCTCTGGCCATGTGCGGAATCCTCAATGTAGACAAGCCACCCCGCCAGATGTCAACAATATTGTAGACAATCGCGGATTGGTTTCGATAGGGTGAGGATATGCCCGATGAGTCGCTCCTCGTCGTCAGCGCCCACGTCGGCGACTTCGTGTGGCGAGCCGGTGGCGCCATCGCCCTCTACGCCCGCCGCGGCCACCACGTCAACATCGTGTGTCTCGCCTACGGCGAACGGGGAGAGTCGGCGCGCTACTGGCGTATGGGGATGAGTCTGGAGGAGGTCAAGACGGCCCGGCGCGACGAAGCCGAGAAGGCCGCATCCGTGCTCGGCGCCGAGATCCACTTTCTCGACGCCAACGACTACCCGCTCGTGGAAACCCCGGAGTTGTTGGACCGAGTCGCCGCCATCTACCGGAAGACCCGGCCCACCGTCGTCCTCACCCATACCGAGAGCGACCCGTGGAACAAAGACCACGAAGCCGCCCACCGGCTCGCACTCCAGGGGCGGATCATCGCCCAGGCCCCGGGCTACGCAGGTGAGGGAGACCCCCTCGGTGCTCCCCCGGTCTTCCTCTTCGAGCCCCACCAGACCGAGTATTCGGATTTCATGCCCGACGTGCTGCTCGACATCACCGAGGTGTGGGACACGAAACTGGAGGCGATGCACTGCATTGAGGGCCAGGCCCATCTCTGGGACTACTACACCGATGTGGCGAGACGGCGGGGCGTCCAGGCCAAGCGCAACTCGGGGCCCAATCTCGGGCTGGCGACGGAGACGATGGGTGAGGCCTACCAGAGGGTCTACCCCCAGGTGGCCTCGGAACTGTCATGACCGGCCCGGTCGTCGTGCGCAACATCGAGCGGGCCGCGCGGGAGGTCATCGACGGTCTCGGTGCCGCGGGCGTGGCCACGGCCCACGAAGCTGCCGGGCGCATCGGGCTGATGGGCGCCGCGATGCGACCGATCCAGGATGGTGCCCGCATCGCCGGATCGGCGGTGACCGTGCTCGCCCCGCCGAGCGACAACATGATGATCCATGCCGCGGTGGAGGTGGTCCAGACGGGGGACGTGTTGGTCGTTGCCACCACATCGCCGTCTGGCGACGGCATGTTCGGCGAGCTTCTGGCGACCTCGTTGCTCCATGCCGGCTGCGTCGGGCTGGTCATGGACGCCGGGGTGCGCGACGTGGCCGAATTGAGGGAGATGGCCTTCCCGGTGTGGTCGACGGCGGTCCACGCCCAGGGCACGGTGAAGGCCACCCCCGGCTCGGTCAACGTGCCGGTCGTCTGCCAGGGGGCACTCGTGTCCCCCGGAGACGTCGTCGTCGCCGATGACGACGGTGTGATGGTGGTGCCACGGGAACGAGCGCCGGAGGTGCTCACCGCGGCCGGGGAACGGCTCGCCAATGAGGAGGAGACCCGCCGACGGCTATCCACCGGTGAGCTGGGCATGGACTTCT
This sequence comes from uncultured Acidimicrobiaceae bacterium, assembly GCA_964653975.1. Lineage (GTDB taxonomy): Bacteria > Actinomycetota > Acidimicrobiia > Spongiisociales > ZC4RG35 > JANQRA01. The sequence continues at coordinate 10,438 of CAZZIG010000016.1, read as the reverse complement.
ACGGGCTCCGCGCCAGGTTGGAGGACCTGGGCACGCGTTGGGTGGACACGCCCGATGACGTCTGAGCCGATCCGGGTCACCGTCTTCGGGCTCGGAGAGGCCGGGTCGCTGATCGCGGCCGATCTTTCGCGGGCCGGGGCCGAAGTCCACGGATACGACCCGGCGGAGGTGCCAACCCCGGACGGAGTGGCCCGTCACGACGACCCCGGGCCCTCGGTGAAGGGCACCCGTCTCGTCATGGCTGTCACCGCGGCGAGCGACGCCCAGCGCGCCATCGCACAGGCCTGGGGGGAGATGAGACGGGGAACGATCTATGCCGACCTCTCCACCGCTCCACCCGCTTTCAAGGAGGATCTCGCCGACACGGCGTCACTACGGGGCCTCCGCTTCGTCGACGTTGCCCTGATGGGGACAGTCCCCGGAAACGGGTTGACCACCCCGTCCCTGGCGTCCGGTCCGGGAGCAGTTGCATACGCCGACATCGTCAACGGGATGGGCGGTCGGGTGGACGTCCTCGGCGACCGTCCCGGTGACGCGGCCGCCCGCAAACTCCTGCGCAGCGTCGCGACGAAGGGACTCACCGCGGTCCTGATGGAGAGTCTGGAGGCTGCCGCGGCTCACGGTGACGCCGAGTGGATGTGGGCGCACCTGGTCGAGTTCGTCACGGAGGCGGACGAAGGGCTGATTCAGCGGCTGATCGAGGGGACACCGAGACACATCGACCGGCGCATGGTGGAGATGGAGTCTGCCCGTGCCTTCCTCGAGTCACTCGACGTCGACCCGACGATGACCAGATCGACCATCGAGACGTTGCGCCAGGTGAAGGAGAAGGGGGCCACCGGCCCGTCTCAGAGCTGAGAGTTGGGAGCGCCTGATCCCGGTGGTCAGCTCAGGTCGAGTCGCATGATGACGCGAGGAAACCCATTCAGCACCGAGTCGGTGTCGGAGACCTTGGTGAACCCTGCCCGCTCGAAGAGCCCCCGTGTGCCCACGTAGGCCATCGTCAGGTCGACTTTCTCGCCTCGGTTGTCGACCGGGTAACCCTCGAGTATGGGCGCACCCTGGTCGCGAGCGAAAGAGACGGCCCCGGCCAGGAGGTCATGGGAGATTCCTTTCCCCCGATGCCCGGGGCGCACCCTGATGCACCACACCGACCATACGTCGCGATCGTCGACATGGGGGATCTTGCGGTTGCGTGCGAAGGTGGTGTTCGCACGCGGGGCGACGGCGGCCCAGCCCACCACCTCGTCGTCGTCGTAGGCGAGCACACCGATCGGGCCCTCCTCGATCAGTTGCTCGACCCGCTTGCCGCGGGCCGGGCCGGTCAGCGCCTGGTTCTCTTTCGATGGGATGCGGTAGCTCAGGCACCAGCACACGTTGGCATCGGGGCGCTGTTTGGGGCCGAGCATCGTCTTGACGTCGTCGAAGTCGGTGGCCGGCCGGGTCTGGATGGTCATGCCTCATGGATACCACAGCCACATGACTAGGGCCCCACCGCATCGCCCAATCAGCCGTTGGTCAGGGGGCGCCCAGCTCCGACCATTGGCCGAGCACCTCGATGACGGAGTCGAGGTGTCGGCTCATCGACTCCGCGGCCGCTTCGGCGTCTCCGGCGACGATGGCGTGGACGATGGCAGAGTGTTGCTGGAGTGACTCCTCGGACCGGCCCGGCATCACCGCAAGCCGATATTGATGATGTGCGGAGCGGTTGCGGAGGTTGGTCACCAGGTCGTTGCCGACACGATGTCCACCGATCTCCCAGATGCGAGCGTGCAGTGCCCGGTTCAGAGCCGAATACCGGGCGTTGTCCTTGGCGGCGACGGCGTCACGCATCTCCTCGACAATCTCGAGAAGCGATCGTTTCGCCTCGCTGTCATCGCTCCGGGCCGCCTTTGCCGCCAGCAAGGCCTCCAGCACCTGGCGCGCCTCGGCCACCTCCATCGCCTCCTCGAGGCTGATTCGCCGCACCATCGCCCCGCGATTGGCCTCGATCTCCACGAGACCCTCGGCGCGCAACTCGACCAGGGCCGACCGGATGGACCCGCGGCCCACCGAGTATCTCTCTGCGAGTGCCATCTCGGTCAACCGTTCTCCCGGGGAGAAGGTGCCGTCGAGTATCTCCGAGCGCAGCTTCTCGGTCGCGTTGGGCAACGGTGTCTTCTCTGCCACGTCGGGGCGCGATTGTATGCAATCGTGTCAGCAATCGCCGTCGGAGTGGAGGAGCGGTAGGGCCCCGGGGGTCGGGCCCTACCGCTGAAGGCTCAGACGAGGACCGCTTCCTCGTACTCCATCTCGGGTGTCTCGTCGAACAGCTGGTTGGCCTGCATCCAGCGACGGGTCGACTCGTACACCTCACGGGTGTAGGGCTCGAACACGATCCGCTCCCCGGTGCCGAAACCCTGGACGTCGACGTCGTCGTGGAACTCGGCCGGCAACTCCCTGAGGAAGTAGTGCTTGTAGCGCTCCGGCTCGGCGTCGATGTCACGTTGTGCCCGCTGCAAGGCGCGGAAGTACTTCTCCACGTCTTCGTGCTCGGCATCGCCCTCGATGAAGAACCCGATCATGAACGTGGTGTCGGCGACCTTGCGGAAGCCTTTCTGCTCGGCCACGTACATCGGATTGCCGAACAGATTCGCCGCCGGGATCGAACCCTCGAGGAGAAGGGTGAGCCGATCGATGGGGCCGCCCTTGTACACCAGGCGGATCGCCTCAGGCTCGAGGATGCTCTGCAGAGCGGCCAGGGCCGAGAAGTGGCTCCCCGAGTGGTAGCCGACACCGATCTCGACACCGGCCAGGTCGGACGGCTTGAAGACCCCCGAGTCGGGTGTGACGTAGATCCCGGCCGGGGTCACCGAGTAGGCGTTACCCCACATCTTGCCGTGCGAAGATGCCGCAGCCTGGTTGACCGCCCAATGGCATGCCGAGCCGACCGCACAGGCATTGCCCTCCTCCATGGTCTCGTAGGCCCCGGAGCGGTACTCGTCGGCGGCAGACACCGGGGCCGTGGAGGCGACCCGGTCGTTCATGAGGGTGTTGTCGACGAACCCGTAGTCCAGGCCCTCCGCGGCGAAGTACCCCTTCTCCTCGGCGACCCACTCCTGGAGACGTCCGTGGGTCTGAATCCGGAACTTGGCCATCGTCGCGCTCCTCCTGCGTAGTGACTCCGTTACCCGAACTTACGAAACCACTTCATAGACTGCAAGGTCTCTCTGCCTATTGTTCGATAGAGTATCTCTATGGATGCTGGTACTCTCGGAGACACCAGTCTGCAACGACTCCGGGTGTTCACCGCCGTCGTCGACCAGGACGGCTATTCGGCGGCGGCAGAGCATCTGGGGATGGCGCAACCTTCGGTGTCCTACCACGTTCGCTCCCTGGAACGGGTGCTCGGGGCCGTCCTGGTGATCTACCGGAACCGCTCCATCCATCTCACCCCGGAGGGCGAGGAGACCTATCGGGCGGCGCAGGCGATCCTCAACGAAGGCGACCGACTCGGGGAGACGATCACCAGGATGAGGGGCGGGGAGTTGGGTCGGATCGCCGTCGGTGCCAGCATCGCCTTCGAGCACCAGTTCTTCTTCGACCTCATCGTCGGCCCGTTCCTCCGCGACCATCCCGAGATCCGCTTCTCGCTTCGTTTCGCCCACAGCGTCGATCTGGTCGAGGCGGTCTCGACCGGGTCGCTCGACCTGGGCTACGTCAACGACTGGCAGATCCCCACAGATCTCGTCTTCGAGCCGCTCCACCACTCGGATCTGGTGTTCCTGGTGGCGCCCGAGCACCATCTGGCTTCACGGGGCGCCGTCGATGCCGAACAGATCAACCGGGCCGGTCTCATCGTGGCGCCCATCGAGAGCGCCGAGGTGATCAGCTATCACGAGATGTTGCGCAGGGCGGGGATCCGCAATCCGCGCACGATGATCGAGATCGACGGCATCCAGGCCCGCAAGCTGGCCGCACGGGCCGGTCTCGGTGTGCTGGCCACCTTCGCTCCGGCCTACGCCGGGGAGCACGCGATGGAGCCGTTGCGGACTCTGAGACCGCGAGGCGAGACCCCCCAGATCGAATTCGGCATGGTCACACGGAGAGACCGCGCAGCGACACCCCTCATGGAAGATCTCGCCACCTGGATGAGGTCAGTGACCGCCGTTTGAGGCCTCCTGGATCGCCGACCACACCCGATGGGGACGCAGAGGCATCTGCAGGTCGGTCACGCCCCGGGGACGGAGCGCGTCGAGGACGGCGTTGACGATCGCCGGTGGCGCTCCGATGCATCCGGCCTCGCCGGTCCCTTTGACCCCGAGCGGGTTGGAGGGCGCCGGGCTGTAGGTGCGTCCCTGGGTGAAGATCGGGGTGTCCATCGCCGCCGGGATCAGATAGTCCATCAGACTCGTCGTCAACGGATCGCCACTCGAGGCATATTCGACGCCCTCGAGGATCGCCTGGCCGTAACCCTGGGCCAGCGATCCCACCACCTGTCCCTGCACGATCATCGGGTTGATCACGTTCCCACAGTCGTCCACGGCCACATATCTGCGAACGTCGACCTCACCGGTCTGCAGCGACACCTCCACCACTGCCACGTGGGCCCCGTACGGAAAGGCCTGCGACTCGGGGACGAACATCTCCGAGCCCTCCAAGCCGGAGAAGTCGGAGAAGGGCACACCCGAGTCCGGGTCGCCGACCACGTGAACCCGACCCTCAGACAGGACCATGTCATCGATACTGGCCTCGAGAGCGGCGGCCGCCCTCCGCTTCATCTCCTCCACCACGACACCGCCCATCCTGACCAGGGCCGAACCGGTCAGCTGGGCCGAGCGGCTGGCGAAGGTGCCCACCCCCTCGGCCACCGATCCGGTGTCACCGGAGACGACGTCGATCTCCCCGGGTGCCACCCCGAACATGGGAGCCACCAATTGCGGCCACACCGTCTCATGCCCCTGCCCGGCCGAGGTGGACCCGGTGAGGATCTCCACGACGCCTCCCTCACCGATGCGGACGTGACCGAACTCCCCGGTGCCGGTGGCCCCACCGGCCCGCTCGACGAAGGCACCGATGCCGACACCGATGGGGTCCTCACCCGCCAGGTCCCGACGTTTCTGTTCGGCGCGGACTGAGTCGATGTCGACCATCTCCAGGGCGATGTCCAGGGCGCGCCCGTAGTCTCCGCTGTCGTAGGTGGCACCCGTCTGGTTGGGGTAGGGAAGTCGTTCGGGGGGGACGAAGTTCCTCCGTCTCACTGCGACGGGGTCGAGCCCGGCCACCCTGGCGAACTCGTCCACGGCCCGCTCGATGGCGAAGGCCGCCTCGGGGCGTCCGGCGCCGCGATACGACCCGGTGGGGGCGAGATTGGTCACCACCCCGGTCAACTCGACGACGACCTCCTCGATGTCGTAGAGCCCCTGGGCGACGAAGGCGGAGAGATGGGGTATGTGCGAACCGGTGTGGGGGTAGGCGCCGAGGTCGGCCAGGATCTCGATGCGGGCACGTCTGATCCGGCCGTCCGGGTCGCCCTCGAGTGTCACCGTGTGCGTCGCACCCCGACCGTGGGTTCCGCTCTGGAAGTGCTCCCGTCTCTCCTCGATCCAGACCACCGGGCGCCCGGTGCGAATCGCTGCGGCAGCCACCACCACGTACTCGGGGAAGAACATGCCCTTCATCCCAAATGCACCGCCCACGTCGGGGACGACCACACGGACCAGGTCGGGGGTGATCCCGAGTTGGACGGCGAGTTGGCCGCGCAACCGGTGCGGCGCTTGATGGCCACAGTGGACCAACAGCCCACCCTGTTGCGTCGGCTCGGCCCTGATGGCCAGCCCCTCGAGGGCGACCGGTGCAATCCGCTGGTTACGCACCGTGACCTTCGCGGTGACGTCGAATCCACCGTCGGAGGGGTCGGTGCCGGCGGTGTGTGAGAACACCACGTTGCCGGCGTCGAAGATCGGGGAGGAGTCGGCGGCGCTACCGGGGGCGGTGACCACCTCGAGCGGCTCGATGTCCGCCCAGATCATGTCGGCGGCGTCGACAGCAGCGACCTTCGTCTCCGCGAGCACCACCGCCACCGGCTCGCCCACGTAGCGGACCTTGCCTTGGGCGAGGAGCGGGCGCTCGAACCTCCCCTCCGGTGCGTGGGGCCCGCCTCCGATGGGTCGAAGGCCCAGGTCGTGGCCGGTCAGGATCGAGGCGACTCCGGGCTGTTCGGCGGCGGTCCCGACGTCGACCTCCCCGAGCACGCCGTGGGCGATCGGGCTGCGGTTGAAGTGGGCGTGGAGGTCGCCCGGCTCGACGAGGTCGGAGACATAGCGGCCCCGACCGGTGATCAGCCGACCATCCTCCAGACGTCGGTCGAGCGGCGATGTCGGTGAGTCCACGGGATGGGACGATAGAGGGCGGCCCGGGGATGACCCCGGTAGCGTGGTCGGCTCCATGGACCTGACCGGCAAACGCGTGATCGTGACCGGCGTGGCCTCCGGCATCGGGCGGGCCATCGCCGTCTACCTCAAAGACCATGGGGCCGAGGTCGTGGGTGTCGACCTCGAGCCGGCCGCCGTCGCCGACACCCACTTCGAGGCCGATCTGAGCGACCCCGTCGAGATCGACCACCTCGTCAGGCTCATCGAGCCGGGAGCTAACGGGTTGTGCAACGTGGCCGGAGTGCCGCCGTCGGCGCCTCCGGCGAGGGTTCTCGCCCTCAACGCCAAGGGTCTGGAGCGGCTGACCGAGGGTCTCGTCCCATCGCTGGCAGATGGTGCCTCCATCGTCAACATCGCCTCGTCGGCGGGGACAGGGTGGGCCCGCCGGGTCGAGGCACTGCGTCGGTTCGACGCGGTCCCCTTCGAGCCATCGGCCCTCGAGGCGTTTGCGATCGAGAACGACCTCCTCGACGCCGGCGAGAGCTACTTCTTCTCCAAGGAGTTCGTGATCACCTGGACCATGCGCCACCGCTGGGCCTGGCGAGACCGCGGCATCCGGGTCAACTCCGTCAGCCCGGGTCCGGTCGAGACCCCGGCACTCCAGGACTTCGTCGCCACCCTCGGCCGGGCGAAGAGGATGATGGAGTTGATGGACCGCCCGGGCCGACCCGAGGAGGTCGCGCCCGTGGTGGCCTTTCTCCTCTCCGACGAGTCCGGTTGGATGAGGGGGACCAACATCGCGGTCGATGGCGGTATGACCAGCCATCTCGCCATGGAGCAGTCAGGGCTGGAGACCTGAGAGCCGGAGCGGGAGGCCCCGAGGCCTGTCCGGCGCGATGTCTTGGATGTGCCCCCGGTGGGCGGCCACAATGACGGGATGGCTGACCCGACCGGTTTCGAATACTCGGTGCGGAAGAGCGGCGACGTGGTGATCACCCATCACGGGCGTCAGGCCACCGTCCTCAGGGGACGTCAGGCGGCGAAGTTCCTCTCCCAGGTGGGAACACGTGACGCCCAGCAGCTCATGGCACGGGTGACCGGCAACTACAAACGGGGCAACGAACGCTCCTGACGGTTCCCCGGAACGGTCAGCGGAGGTGTGTGAGCAGGGCCCGGCCGCGGGGCGACAGCTCGTATCCTGGTGAGTGGCTGATGGTCAGGCCGAGCATCTTCAGTTTCCGCATGTCTTTCTTGAAGGTGTCCTTGTCCATTCCGAGCCCATCGGCGAGGTCCTGAGCCCTCACATGGGGGTTGGCCGCGATCAGGGTGACGAACTCTCTCGTCCATGGCCCCCTGTTCGAGACGGCGTCGAGACGATCGAGCCGGGGGGTGATGGCGGCGACATCCTCCTCGGTGAGCCGGTCGTCCTCACGCAGGGCCACCCGCGGATCGAAGCCGATCGGGCCGAACTCCACCCGGTACACCTCGCCCTCCTCCTTGCTCCGGAGGAAGTCGACGAGGTCGTCCAAACCCAACCCGGCGCGTCTTGCGTCGTGCTCGGTGATGTCGTCGATCGAGACGGGCTCCACCTTCTCTATCTGGAGCAATCCCGCTGCAGTGCGCAGAGATCCGCCCGTCTTCACCGTTGGCCTGGTCCAGCGGCGAAACGCCAGATCCACCTCTCCGGCCACGATCCGCTCGAGGGTGTCCCTCCTCAACAGCATGGTCCCGAGGCTATCCCCCTCAGCTTTTCAGTCCCTGACGGCGCGTAGAGTTATCCACATGCCTAGAGCAATCTGGAAAGGCGCCATCAACTTCGGGCTGGTGACCATCCCGGTCGGGATGTACACCGCCACCGACAACAAGACGCCGAAGTTCAAACAACTCAGGAAATCCGATCACTCCCCCATCCGCTACAAGCGAGTCGCCGAGGCCGACGGTGAGGAAGTCCCCTGGGACGACATCGTCAAAGGCTACGAATTCGAGAAAGACCGCTTCGTGGTCTTCACGGATGAGGAGTTGACCGCCGCCAACCCCGACGGCAACAAGCTGGTCGACGTGGTCCAGTTCGTCGACGAGGACGAGATCGACCCGATGATGTATCAGAAGTCCTACTACCTCGCCCCGGAGAAGACCGGGGTTAAGGCCTATCGCATCCTGAAGGAGGCTCTCGAAGAGAAGGGTCGGGTCGGTATCGCCAAGGTGTCGATCCGGGAGAAGCAACAGCTGGCCACCCTCAGGGTCAAAGACGACATCATCGTCATGGAGACCATGTTCTGGCCGGACGAGATCCGTGAGGCGGAGTTCGAAGAGATGGGCGCGGACGTCGAGATAAGACCCGAAGAGGTCGAGATGGCCGCCTCCATCATCGAGAACCTCACGAGACCGTTCGAGGGATCCGAGTACGTGGACAAGACCCGTGAGGCAGTCGAGGAACTGGCGACCAAGAAGGTGGCCGGTGAGGAGATCGTGGCCCCGTCCTCGCCGGAGCCGACCAAGGTCGTCGACCTCCTCGAGGCGCTCAAGGCTTCGGTCGAGGCCACCAAGGAGAAACAGGCCAAGGCCGGCTAGCTGCGCGCGGCAGGCCCGCTCAGACCGTTTTGGTCACCTTGTGCAGTGCCCGAGGGTCGTCGGGGTCGTGACCGCGGGCGACGGTCAGGTGGTAGGTGAAGACCTGTGCGGCCACGGTCACGGGGATCGGGGTCAGCCACTCGGGTAGACCCGAAGGCAGCACCAACAGCTCGTCGGCGGGGCAATCCGGGCGGTCCGAGATCGCGGTCACATTCGCCCCTCCTGTCCGCACCACCTCGAGCAGAGCCGCCACATCGTCGAACAGAGGCCCGTCGGTGGCGACGGCCAACACCGCGAGACCGGGCTCCACCAATGCCAGGGGGCCGTGGCGGAAGTCGGCCGCGGAGAAGGGCTGGGCCACGATGTAGGAGAGCTCGGCGATCTTGAGGGCCCACTCGAAGGCGGTGGAATGGTTGTAGCCACGGCCGATGGCGACACACCGGGTCTCGTCCGCCAGTCTCCGGGCGGCTGCGGAGATCAGGTCGTCGCCCTCCAAGGTCCTGGCCACCACGTCCGGCACGGCCGCCAGCGCCTGGCGGTGCCCATCGTCACCCGAGAGGGCCGCCGACAGCGCTGCCAACGCCAGGAGCTGGGCGGTGTAGGACTTGGTGGCTGCCACCGCCAGCTCGGAACCGGCGGCGATGTCGAGATGCCGGTCGGCGAGGGTCGCCATCGGCGATTCGACGCTGTTGGTTATGGCGAGGGTTGGTCTCCCCTGCTTGCGGGCACTGTCCATCACCGCGAGGAGGTCCGGCGACTCGCCCGACTGGCTGATCCCCACCACGAGCGATCCGGAGAGGTCTGGTGGGCTGGCGTACAACGTGTACAACGACGGGGCGGCGAGCGACACCTCGAGGGCGTTGTGGGCTCCCCACAGATACTGGGCATACCGGGCTGCATTGTCCGAAGACCCCCGGGCCGCCATGACCACGTGGGTGAAGTCGAGATCGGCCATCCAGGACGCGGTTTCGACCACCTCTTCCCAGCTGTCGTCCACGAACCGTGCGAGAACCGACGGCTGGGATTGGATCTCGTTCCAGAGACTCATGTCAGCGGGCCAACGATCCGGACGTGGAGGCTCCCAGCCGATGGCCCACCGGGTAGAGACCGGGAATCGCCACCGGAAGCCGTCCCGGAGCCTCGGCCCCGAAGACGACCCCGGCGAGGGCATCGACAGTTGCAGGCAGGATCCCGTAGCTGCACAGGTAAGTCTGGGCGGCCGGGTAGCTGGCGAGGTCGTATGGCGTGCGCATGGCAACGACCACCGTCGGGGTCCCTGTCCCGAGGAGGGCGGCGACCAGACCCGCCTGGGCGGGGGTGGCGTCGAGGGTCGGGGGGCCCCCCACAGAGGGGGGGGGGGGGGGGGGGGGCCCCACCCCGCCCAGAGGGTCGCCGCGACTTCGGTCCCTTCTCGACTGGATCGCGGGGTTCTCCGACCCCGAGCTCTCGGTGGTGGGTTGTGGTGAGCACCAGCAGTTGGCGAAGGAGTTGGCGGAGCGTTCGATCACGCTCGT
>CAZZIG010000015.1:0-12660 GCA_964653975.1 uncultured Acidimicrobiaceae bacterium | reverse complement strand
AGAAAGCAGGCCGACCTCTAGCTCAAGACGACACCGCTGAGGACGGTCAATAGACCCCAATCAGGAGGGTGGGTATACCCCCATCGTCTTGGCCTTCTCGGTCTGCCAGAAGATGTCGGCGATGTCGTCGATCAGCTCGATCAGCTTCTCACCATCGGCAGGATCGGCCGACTTCTTGGCATCGCCCGCCTGATGGATGGCGCGCCAGAAGAGGTCGTCGAGATTCTCGAACTCCTTGCGGTGGTCGGCTGTGAAGAAATCGGCCCACAGCACCATCAGATGGTGCTTGACCAACTCCGCGCGTTCCTCCTTGATGAGGATGGCGCGGTCCTTGAAGACTTCGTCGTCGGAATCGTGATACTTCTGCGCCGACTTCAGCACCGACATCGCCTCGATCTTGGCCTGCGCCGGGTCGTAGACCCCGCAGTAGAGGTCGCAATGCGCGTGTGCGACTGTTACCTGCCGCATGGGACTCCTTCTCTCGGTTGTTGTCCGACCATACTCCCTGCCTGTCGTGGTCGAGCCAGTGATGAAGCGCTACCGGGTGGCCGGACATTCGATGACACCAACGCTCCAACCGGGGCAGGAAGTCGTCGCGGTGAATACCCGACGAGCCCAGCCGGGAAACCTGGTCGTTTTCGAGCACCCCGACCGGGCCGACTTCTGGCTGATCAAGCGTCTCGCCGACAGCAACGGCTGGATCGTGTCGGACAACGAGACGGTGGGCGACACCGACTCGCGGACCCTGGGACCGATCCCCATCGAACGTCTGCACCCGGTGATCGACCGCCTGGACGAGGAGACCTTCCGGCTCGGGGCGCACTTCCTCTCCGCAGAGGACCGGCATCTCGCCGCCCTCATCGAGGAATGGGGCCTCCCCGAGTTCTGGCATCGACAGCCCGGGTTCGAGACACTGGTGCTGCTCATCCTCGAACAACAGGTCTCGCTCGAATCGGGTGCGGCGATGTATCGGCGTCTCGCCGGGCTGTTGGGCGAGGTCAGCCCGGCCGCGGTGCTGGATGCGGGCCCGGCACGTCTCCGCTCGATAGGGGTCACCCGGCAGAAGACCGGCTACCTCCTGGAGCTCGCCGAACGAATCGCCGAAGGCCGGCTCGACCTGGAGACCATCGAGACGGCCCCCGTCGACGAGGCACGCTCGGCTCTCATAAGCATCAAAGGGATCGGTCCCTGGACCGCGGACGCCTATCTCCTCTCCGCTTCGCGACGTCCCGACATGTGGCCCGTCGGTGACCGGGCCCTGCAGGTGGGGGCAGGTGAGGTGTTGGGGATGAGCGAGACCCCCGACGAAGGACAACTCGAGCTGCTCGCCGAGCCGTGGCGCCCCATCAGGGCCGTGGCGGCCCGGCTGATCTGGCATGCATATCTGTCGGCGCGGGGCCGTGTTGAACCGCCCAACCCGACACTCGTGCACGAGACGTCACCCGACGCGTAGAGTCGGAAGTGACCATGACCGAATTCATTGTGGACATGGAGAACCAGCCGGGTCGGCTGGCCGCTCTGACAGAGGCCCTGGCTGTCTTCGACGTCAACATCGAGGCGCTCACCGCCTACGGCCACAATGGTGAAGGCACGGTCCGGCTCATCACCAGCGACGCCCCCACCACCCGGCGCGTCCTCGACGAGGCGGCGCTCAGCTTCGAGGAGCACACGGTGCTCACCGTGCGGCTTCCCCATCGTCCCGGCGAGTTGGCCCGGCTGACCAGACTGCTGGCGGATGCCGGAGTCAACATCGACGCTCTGTACGTGATGCGGGCCAACTCCGATGGCATCGAATTGGCCATCTCGGTCGATCAACCACTGTCGGCTCTACCCCATCTCGACGTGGTCGGCGGAAGCCTCCCCGGATAATTCCAGATAGCCGACAACCACTTCGTACACTCGTCCCGATGCGGACCACAATTGCCAGGCTGGTCACGCTCGTCTTGCTGCTCGCAGCGTGCAGTCCGAGCGAATCTGCTGACACCACCAGCACCACAGCGGAAGCGACCACCTCGACCTCGACATCCACTCCCTCGACATCGTCCAGTACGTCGACGACCTTGGAGGAGTTGGACACCTCCTTGATCAACGGCCTGCCGGTCGAAGATCCCACGCTCCTGGACCGCCGGGTCCTGGCGGTCAAGATCGACAACCACCCCCGGGCCCAGCCCCAGTCGGGCATCGACCAGGCCGACATGGTCATGGAGATGCTCGTCGAGGGAATCACCCGGTTCATAACCATCTGGCACGAGAGCGATGTCGACTACCTCGGGCCCAACCGGTCGGGTCGCCCCACCGACGCCAACCTCCTCCCGGCGTTCAACGGCCCCACGTTCACCATCTCCGGGGCGCAGGGCTGGGTGCAGAACATGATCACCGGGAACGGGATCCACTTGATCAAGGAGCTGTCGCAAGGGACCTTCCGCATCTCCGGGCGCCGCGCCCCGCACAATCTCTACGTGGACACCTTCACCTTGCGAGAGACCGCCGACTCCCGCGACCTCCCCAACGACCCGCCCGAAGGCCCCATCTGGGAGTTCGGGCCTTTGCCGGCCGACGCCGCCCCGGCGACATCGGTCACCATGAGGTTCGCCGGCAACAGCGTCGCTTGGGACTGGGACGAGGCCGAGAGCCTCTGGCTGCGGACCGCCGCCGGCCGCGAGAGCATGGTCCGTGACCAGGAGGGCAACGAGTCGAGGATCGGTGTCCCGGTCCTGGTTGCGCTCTACACCAATCAGTACTCGGTCAACGGCCTGCCCAGCTCCGAGGTGACCGGATCGGGCGAGGCCTACGTCTTCGCCGACGGCAGCTACGTGCAGGGCACCTGGGAGCGCGAAGAGCTCTCCGACTGGTTCACCCTCACCGACGCCGACGGCAACGTCATCCCGGTGCCACCGGGCAAGGTCTGGGTCTCCCTGGTCCCCACCAACAGCGGTCTCACGGTAAGTGAGTGATGGGCGACGGACTTCCCCGTCTCCTCCGCCCACTGACAGTCGTCCAACCATGGTGTCCTGATCTGAGTTGCTAGCGTCTCGCTACGTGTCTGGGGAAACGGCCACAGAGCGAGTGAAGAGGGCCGTCGACAAAGCCCACGCCACCCAGGGCACACTGAACGCATTCATCTCCATCGACGACGAGCGCGCCTTGGAACGGGCCGTCGGGATAGACGAACGTCTGGCTCGAGGAGAAGATGTCGGGCCGCTGGCCGGCATCCCCATCGCCCTGAAGGACCTGATCGACCATGAGGGACGGACCACCACGTGCGGATCGGCCTTCTACGCCCAGGTGGCCACGCACACGGCCGAGAGCGTGCGCCGGCTGGAGCAGGCGGGTGCAGTGGTGATCGGGCGGACCAACCTGCACGAGTTCGCCTTCGGTTTCGACTCGGAGAACGAGCATTGGGGACCGGTGCGCAACCCATGGGACATCGACACCTCCGCGGGAGGCTCGTCGGGAGGCTCGGGCGCCGCGGTCGCAGCCGGGATCACGCCCATCGCGATAGGGACCGACACCGGTGGCTCGGTGCGGGTCCCGGCCGCACTGTGCGGCACCTTCGGGCTCAAGGTGACCTTCGACCGAATCCCGCTCGGCGGGGTCTTCCCCCTCGTGCCCGACATCGACACGGTGGGCCCTCTCGCCGACTCGATGCACCACACCGCCGCCGCCTACCGGGCGATGTCCGGGCAAGGGTCGGCCGATTCGGAGCGTCGACAGTTCCGCATCGGTGTCCCCGAGCCGTGGTACGACGAAGCCCCGATGGACGACCACATCCGCGGGGCGTTCGAAGGCGCGGTGGCGGCGTTGCGTGGGTTGGGCCACGAGGTGCGCCCGATCCACATGCCCGACACCAGGCCGAGCCATCACATCCTCGGCGCCATCGCCGCGGTCGCCGACGTCCATGCCGATTATCGGAAGGAGGGGCGGAGATACGGGTCGTCGGTCGACTCCCGAATCGAGCTGGCCGAGAAGACTACGCCGGAGGAGCGCGCCGCAGGAAGGGAGTGGCAAGTCATTATCCGCGAGCGTTTCGCCGACGCCATGGCCACGGTCGACTTCCTCATCACGCCGACCTGTCCGGTGAGCAGGAAGGTCATCGGACAGGACATGATCGGAGACAAGAGCCATCGGACCGTCCTCTCCTACTTCACCGCAATCGTGAACCACGCTCTCCATCCCGCGCTGGCACTGCCGATAGCGAACTCCGGGGCTCCTCCCGCCTCGCTGCAGGTCATCGGAGACCTGGATTCGGAGTTGGATCTGCTCTCCCTCGGACTCTGGTTGGAGGACGCGGGAATCGTCGGTTTTGCACCCGCTCCCACAGAATTCACCTAAAGCGACCGATGGATAGACTTGGATGTGCAGTGACAAGCAACGGGCGGTCAGGGACGCCGAACTCATTCGGTGTTCGTGTCCGCGCTCAAACCCCGCAAGGAAGTGACTCAAAGTGGCTGATGAAATCGCCACCGCCGACCCCTCCACTACGCCCACCGAAGAACTCGACAAGCTCGTAATCCGATTTGCCGGCGACTCCGGTGATGGCATGCAGTTGGCAGGGTCCCGTTTCACCGACGCATCCGCCCTCTTCGGTAACGACCTGGCCACGCTGCCCAGTTTCCCCGCAGAGATCCGCGCTCCCGCCGGCACCCTCCCCGGGGTCTCCAGCTTCCAGGTCCAGATCGCCGACTTCGACATCCTCACCGCCGGCGACGCCCCGGACTGCCTGGTGGCGATGAACCCGGCGGCGCTGATGAAGAACCTGAAGGACCTCCGTCAGGGAGGGACCCTCATCGTCAACACCGACACCTTCGACGAGCGCAACCTGGACAAGGCGGGCTACGAGTCCAATCCGCTCGAGGACGGAACCCTCGAGGGTTACCGGGTCATCAAGGTGCCGATGGACGAGTTGACCAAGGAGGCCGTCAAGGAGACCGGTGTCAGCGGACGCAACGTGTTGCGCTCGAAGAACTTCTTCGCCCTGGGGTTGATGGCGTGGCTATTCCATCGCCCCACCGAGCCCACCATCGAATGGGTGGAGAAGAAGTTCGCCAAGATTCCCGAAGTGGCCGAGGCCAACAAGGCAGCCTTCCAGGCCGGGTACACCTTCGGCGTCGCCACGGAAGCCACCAAGACCACCTTCGAGGTCAAGCCGGCTGCCCTGAAGGAAGGCACCTACACCAACATCAACGGGAACACCGCACTTGCCTGGGGTCTCATCACGGCATCCCGGAAGGCCAACCTCCCTCTGTTCTACGGCACCTATCCGATCACTCCGGCCTCAGACATCCTCCACGAGTTGTCCCGCCAGAAGAACTTCGGGGTGCGGACGTTCCAGGCCGAGGACGAGATCGCCGGTGTCGGCGCTGCCGTGGGTGCCGCATTCGCCGGCAACCTGGCGGTGACCGGCTCGTCCGGCCCCGGGATCGCCCTCAAGTCGGAGACCATATCCCTCTGCTTCATGCTCGAGCTTCCGATGATCGTCATCAACGTCCAGCGTGGCGGTCCCTCCACCGGCCTGCCCACCAAGCCCGAGCAGTCGGACCTGCTCTTCTCCCTCTACGGTCGTCATGGCGAGTCCCCCGTGCCGGTGTTGGCGATCGCCTCCCCGTCGGACGCGTTCAGCATGGCCATCGAGGCGGTACGGATCGCCACCAAGTACATGACACCGGTGATCCTGATGAGCGACAACCAGATCGCCAACGGATCCGAGCCATGGCTCTTACCGAACATCGGCGAGATCCCCGACATCGAGGTCGGCTTCGCCACCAAACCCAATGGGCCGGACGGGACGTTTCTCCCCTACATGAGGAACGTCGACACTTTCGCCCGTCCCTGGGCCGTCCCTGGGACCGCAGGGCTGGAACATCGCATCGGCGGGCTGGAGAAGGAAGCGATCACGGGCAACGTGTCCTACGACCCCGCCAACCATCAGCTCATGACCGACACGAGAGCCTGGAAGGTGGCGAACATCGCCAACGACATCCCCCAGTTGGAGGTCGATGGTGACGAGGACGCCAAGGTGCTGGTGCTCGGTTGGGGGTCGACATACGGATCGATCAGGGCGGCGGCGCGCCGGGTCCGGCTCGAAGGCCGCGCGGTGGCCACGGCCCATCTCCGCTATCTCAACCCTCTGCCCAACAATCTCGGAGACGTGTTGCGCTCCTTCGACAAGGTGCTCATCCCGGAGATGAACACCGGTCAGTTGCTCAAGGTCATCCGGGCGGAGTTCCTCCTCGACGCCAGCGGGCTGAACAAGGTGGCAGGCGAACCGTTCAAAGTGACAGAAATCACCGACAAGATCCTGGAGATGGTGGGATGACTTCCCCTTCGTACACGAGAGCCGACTTCCAGACCGATCAGGAGGTCCGCTGGTGCCCCGGATGTGGCGACTACACGATCCTGGCGTCGGTGCAGATGTTCCTGGCAGGTTTGGGCCGTCCCCGCGAGGAGTTCGTGTTCGTTTCGGGAATCGGCTGCTCGAGCCGGTTCCCCTACTACATGAACACCTACGGGATGCATTCGATCCATGGCCGTGCCCCGGCGATCGCAACCGGTATCGCCACCACGCGCCCCGACCTCTCGGTATGGGTCATCACCGGTGATGGTGACGGGCTGTCCATCGGGGGCAACCACCTGATCCACGTCCTGCGTCGCAACGTGAACCTGAAGATCATCTTGTTCAACAACCAGATCTACGGGCTCACGAAAGGCCAGTACTCCCCCACTTCGGAGGTGGGCAAGGCGACCAAGTCGTCACCGTTCGGATCGCTCGACTACCCCTTCAACCCGGTCTCACTGGCCCTGGGCGCCGAAGCCACCTTCGTGGCGCGGACCCTCGACATGGACAGGAATCACACCCAGGAGATGCTCAGAAAAGCCTACGAGCACGAAGGCTCGTCCTTCATCGAGGTCTACCAGAACTGCAACGTCTTCAACGACAAGGCATTCATCCAGCTCACTGGGAAGGAAGAGCGGGTCCACAACCGCATCGACCTCGAGCACGGCAAGCCGATCGTCTTCGACGATGGCGCCAAGGCCGTGGTGATGCGGGGCGGGCAGGCCGAGATCGTCGACTCCTCCTCGGTCGACCCCAAGGCCATCCTGGTCCACGACGAGACCCGGGAGGACCCATCGATAGCCTTCGCCCTCAGCCGTCTCTCCCACGGGCCCTACGGCCCGACCCCGCTGGGCATCTTCCGCAACGTGAAGCGCCCCGCCTACGACAAAGAGGTCAACGTCCAGGTGGCGGCGGCCCAGGAGAAGGCGGGCATGGGTGACCTCGACAAGCTGATCCGCTCCCACGGGACGTGGACGGTGGGCGCCGGATCCCACAATGGCGGTTCGTCCAACGGAAGCGGATCCTGACCGCTCCCGGCATGGGCCCCTAATTCGAGAGGTGTTCTCTGATCTCGGTTATCTGGTCGCGTACCGACTGCGGGCTGCCCGAGCCCGCGGTGCGCCGGTTCTCAACCGACGTCCTCGGGTCGATCAGGGCCAGATCGTCGGGTTGAAACCGCGAGTCGATGCTGGAGAGGTCCCCGGCTGAGGCCTCGCCCAGAGACCGGCCATCGAGCTCGAGATGGCGGACGAGACGCCCCACTTCGGTGTGTGCCTCCCGGAACGGGACACCACGGCGCACCAACGCCTCGGCGAGGTCGAGTGCGATGGTCGCCGTGGCCGGCGGTGGCGGAGCGAATTCGATCCCGTT
Source organism: uncultured Acidimicrobiaceae bacterium (assembly GCA_964653975.1). Classification (GTDB taxonomy): domain Bacteria; phylum Actinomycetota; class Acidimicrobiia; order Spongiisociales; family ZC4RG35; genus JANQRA01. The sequence goes on along the minus strand of CAZZIG010000015.1, from coordinate 4,955 downwards.
GAAGAGGGCGATGACGGCGTCGAGGGACGTGGCCAGCATGTCGTCGGAGTGGAACACGATCCGTTTGTCCTCCTGGAGGTCCCGGTTGTAGGTCATCGGCAGGCCCTTCTGCAGCGTCAGGATCGAGGTGATGTCCCCGACGACACCCGCAGACCTGCCCCGGATGAGCTCGGCGATGTCGGGATTTCGTTTGTGGGGTAGTGACGAGGACCCGGTGCTGACCTCATCGGAGAGCCGGGCCCAGCCGAACTCCTGGGACGACCAGAGGACGACTTCTTCGGCCAGACGGGACAACTCCACCATCGTCTGCGCACAGCAGAAGACATACTCGGCGACGAAGTCACGCGAGCCCACGGCGTCCATCGAGTTGGCGATCACGCCGGAGAACCCGAGCATCTGGGCTGTCATCTCGCGGTCGAGGGGGAGCGACGATCCCGCCGAGGCGCCCGCACCGAGCGGTGACACGGCGACCCGATCGATCAGGTCGTGGAAACGGTCCGCGGCCCGCAACCCCATCCAGGCGTAGGCGAGGAGGTGGTGGCCGAGGGTGGTCGGCTGCGCCTGCTGCAGATGGGTGTACGTGGGCACCACGGTCTCGGCATGGGTCTCGGCGAGGTCGGAGAGCACTCTTGCCAGGTCTCCGATCTGGCGAATGCGGTCGCGGGCGGACCGCGCCAGGTAGATCCGGAGGTCGAGAGCGACCTGGTCGTTGCGCGACCGGCCGGTATGGAGTTTGCCCGCCACCTCGCCGACCAACTCCCCCAAGCGGCGCTCGACGGCGGTGTGGACGTCCTCGTCGCTGCGCTGAAACTCGAAATCGTCGATCTCGTCGAGCATGGCGTTCAGACCTGAGACCAGGGTCTCGGCCTCCCCCGGCTCGATGATCCCGGTCTTGCCCAGCATGGTCACATGTGCGATCGACCCTTCGATGTCCACCCCGAGGAGACGGCGGTCGGACTCGTCGCCGGTGTAGCGACGGGTCAGCTCGGACATCGAGCCGTCGAAGCGGCCACCCCAGAGAGTCATGGCCCGTCGCCGTATCCCCGGATGCGGAGAGCGTTCAGATTGATGAAACCCCTGGCGTCGGCCTGCTCGTAGACGTCGTCGGCTTCGAACGTGGCAACGTCCTCGCGGTAGATGCTGTTGGGAGAGCGTCGGCCGCTGATCCTCACCGAGCCCTTGTAGAGGATGAGTCTGGCTTCACCGGTCACCTTCTCCTGGATGTGGTCCATTGTCGCCTGGAGGGTGGTCCGTTCCGGCGAGAACCAGAACCCGTTGTAGACGACACGGGCGTATTGCTGGGCCAGGGCGTCACGCATGTGGAGGACCTCACGGTCGAGGACGATCGATTCCACCGCTCGCCGGGCGGCGTGCAACACCGTGCCGCCCGGGGTCTCGTAGACCCCCCTGCTCTTGATGCCCACGAAGCGGTTCTCGACGATGTCGATGCGGCCGACCCCATGGGCGCCGGCGATCTCGTTGGCATGGCTGAGCAGCTCGACCGGGCCCATGGCCCTCCCATCGATCGAGACGGGGTTGCCCGACTCCAAGCCGACCACCAACTCGCGGGGTTGGTCGGGGGCGTCTTCGGGATCGGTGGTGAGACGAAACATGCCCTTGGGGGGTGCGGCCCAGGGATCTTCGAGGACTCCGCCCTCATAGGAGATGTGGAACAGGTTGGCGTCCATTGAGTATGGCGACTCCTTGGTGACCGGCGTGGGAATGCCCCTGGCCGCGGCGTAAGCCACCAGGTCGGCCCGACCGTTCAGCTTCCATTCCCGCCACGGGGCGATGGTCCTCAGCTCGGGAGCGAGGGCTGCGGTCGACAGCTCGAAACGAACCTGGTCGTTGCCCTTGCCGGTGGCGCCATGGGCGATGGCATCGGCGCCGTGCTCGCGCGCCGTCTCGACGAGCCCGCGGGTGATGATGGGACGGGCCAACGAGGTTCCCAACAGGTACTCGGTCTCGTAGACGGCGGCCGCCCGAAGTGCTGGTAACACCGCGTCGGTGACGAAAACGTCACGCAGGTCGTCCACCACCGCCTCGACCGCACCGGTATCGAGGGCCTTGGCCCTGGCCTGTTCGACCTCCTCACCCTGGCCGACATCTGCGGTGTAGGCGATCACTTCCGCCCCGTACTCCTCGCGCAGCCAGGCGAGGATCACCGAGGTGTCGAGACCTCCCGAATAGGCGAGAACGACTCTCATCGGCGTCAACGATGGCCGATCGCTGCCGGGATGTAAAGACGATGTGTCAGGGGCAGGCGACCACTGCCACCTGGGTCGTAGCCCCACCGGCGTTGCCGTGTTCATCGATGGCGACAATGCGGACGGTGGCGGTGTGCACCGAGGTGAATGGCCCGACCACGCCTTCGAACATGTCGTTGCCGACCGGGCTCATCGCAGTCTCCTGCTCGCTGCTTCCGTCCGGGCTCCAGCGAACCACAACCGACTCGAGGGGCGAGGCGTCCCGGACCCGTACCGATATGGTCGATTGGAGGTTGGAGCATGCGGAATCTCCGGACACCTCCACCGACGGTGGGCTCGCCTGCGGATTGTGGAGGATCGGGTTGCCCTCATTGGCTCCCACGACCGCGATCGAGATCTGGCCCTCCGACCAGGTCACGGTGATGGTCTCGGAGATGTCGCCCTCTTCGATCAGATTCCGGTCGAGGGTCAGATCGATACTGATCGTGTCGCCCGGACCGACCTCACCCTCGGTGGCGGAGACGGCGATGGCATCGCTGCTCGTCGCCAGAGACCAACTGCCAGGACGGCCCCCGGTGTTGGTCAGTTCGAAACTCCCAACGGTGCCGTCACCGCCGAAGTTGACCGTGTCTGTCGAAACCGCGAGCTCCGCCGGGGCTGGCGCGGTGGTGGTCGTGGTCGAGTCATCCGGGGGTGTGGTGGTGGATGAGGAAGCGATGCTAGAGCTGGTCGTGGTAGTGGTCGGATCACCAGCGATCGGCGGCGCCTCCACCACCGGCGCGGTGGGCGGCGGCTCCAGCGGTTCGAACTGGGCCGACACCGCTAGCCCGATGAGACCGACCACGAGGGCCACCACGGCGAAGACGCCCAGCTTCATCCACTCGGGCGAAACTCCAGAGGAGGAGGAGGAGGCGGCGGCCGAACCGACACCCTTGTCGACTTTGGACAACACCCGGGCCCGCAACGCCACCGGCGCCGGGACCACCATGATCCCGGGGAGGACGTTGGCCGGAGCGAGCAAGAAGGCCCGTTGTTTGCGGCAGATGTCGCAACTTTCCACATGGCGGGTGATCCGGGAGCGGACATCCATGTCGAAGGTCCCGTCCCAGTCTCCGAGGATCGACTCGAGTTGATCACACTCCTCACTGCCGAGACGGGCGATCAGGAGGGCGCCCAGGGCCTTCTCGACCCGGTCTTTCATCCGGGAGACCATGACGTGGACGTGAGAGGTCTCCACACCCATGGCCCGTGCCAGGTCCTCGCCTTCGAGCCCTTCGGTAAGGTGGAGGCCCAGAAGCTGGCGGTCTCGTTCCTCCAGACCGGCGGCCGCCGCCCACACCAACTCCCTGAGCTCGGCTCGCTTCGCGTCGAGCGCGAGATCGGGCTCGATGACGAGCGTCTCGGAGAGGTCGTCTTGGGGAGTCGTCCGCGACCGTTGCCGGCCCCGTGCGTGGGCCTCGTTACGGGATATGGCGAACAGCCAGGGTCTCAGCTTGTCCGGGCTGTCGAGTTGGTCCATCCGCGTCGCCGCCTTGATGAACGTGTCGTGAGTGGCGTCTGCCGCGTCCTCCCGGTCACGAAGCATCGTGAGGTTGTCGGAGAAGAGACGATCGGCGTAGCGGTCGTAGATTCCGGCAAACGCGCCACGGTCTCCGGCCAGGTAGGCGGTCACGAGCTGGGCGTCGGTGAGTGATTCGATGTCGGACATACATGTAGGACAGACGCGTGTCCGCCCAAATCCTTACACCCGGCGGCGGCAATACCCTGATTTTCGGCGAAAGAAACAAAACCAGGCTCGGGGTGTAAGTCCGGCGCGGCTACCGCATCTCTCCTGTGCTCCCGGATGACCCGGGAGCAGAGAGAAGGAGAGAGAACATGGCCGAGAACACCACCGAGAGCCGGCGGGACTGGATCAAGATCACGGCGCTCGCCCTCATCCCGACTCTGGCGGCGGCGCTGGTGGCGCTGACGCTCAACGGGAATGGGTCCGGAGCGGAAGCCGCCACACTCCCCCCGTCGTCGACCACGACGGCTCCTTTCGAGCCCGGTGCCAGCGGTAGCGACGCCGATGGCTTCGAAGTGCCTCACCCGAGCGTGGGCCAGCCCGGATTGGACCAAGATGGGGATCAGGAGGCCGAGGAGGCGACCCCGGCGAACCAGCCCGAACAGCCCGACGATGCTCCTGCGCCGGCCAAGCTCGAGCTTCCCACCGAGGTGAAGGTCTCCGGCGACAAGACCTCCATCGGGGTGTCGAACGGCGGTGAACTGCCGCTCGAGATCTACCTGGTCGACGTCAACGGTCACCCGATCGTGGTGGGAGAGACTCCCGCCCAGGTCGATGGGGGAGTCACGGAGGTCGTCCCGATCGAAATCGACACCACCGACCTGGGTTTCGGCCCTTACGAGATGACGATCACCGTCTCGACGAGCGACGGTGTCGGTCACGTCGACGTGACCGGCACCAAGCTGGCGATCCTCGTGCCGATGCTGCCCAGCCTCGACATCGGGGACAGTTACATCGTTCCTCACCAGGCGAACCTGCTCGAGATCACAGTGACCAACAACGAGGCCTACGAGGTCACGGTGGGTCTCAGCTCGGACAACGACCGTCTCGACTTCCCCGACGAGGTCGTGTTGGCCCCCGGCGAGAACGGGATCGCGGTGAGCATCCAGGCCCTGGCTGTCCATTGGAGTGTCATCGACCTGCTCGAGCTGACCTTCAGCTACGGAGCCACCGAGATGGGGACC
>CAZZIG010000014.1:0-47891 GCA_964653975.1 uncultured Acidimicrobiaceae bacterium | reverse complement strand
TGTGGGGGACCCCGGTACGCCGCAAGTGGAAGGCACCGGTTTTCGGGCAAATAGGGAGGCAACAATGACGTTCTTCAGAAACGTCTCGACACGGTTCCGAGCATCGGAGGGTCGTATCAAGATCGCGACTCTGTCCGGTGTATCGGTCATCGTGACCGCTATCGCGTTGCTGGTAGGTGTGCTGCCAGTCTTCGCGAATCACGACACGACATCGGTCGATCCGGTGGTGATCAACGAAGGAGGGGGATCCGGCAAGTGCTCGGTAGAGACCGGTGGTCTGCCATCGACTGCAGGCAACGAGTTCCACATCAACAACCCGACACCGGGGATGCACACGAGTGCCGATGGCGTGATCCAGATCACGGTTGAAGATACGGAGATTGGGAGAGTTTTCGAGTTCACGTCCTTGGATGACGATTTCGTCGTCTACGACGTAGTGGTCAACGGTGGTCCCAAGAGCAACCACTACGACTACGACGCTAACGGGGGAGCCGTGCCGTCCGATGTGGACCTGCATGCGCCCAACAAGAACCCGCGCAGTCTGCACAACCTGAGTCATATCAACATTTGCTATGACGTTCCCGGTTTGACCAGTGTCCCGTGTGACGTGCAACCACCCATCAAGGTCGAAGGGCAAGAAGTTCTGACGCTCGGCGAGGTGACGATATTCCAGAACTCCCTCCACGACTGCACGGACAAGACGGCTTCGTTCTTCATCGAGGACGACGTCGCCACGCTGAACTTCTTGGGAGATGGAACCGACACCGTCGCCGGTCGTCTCGACATCACGAAGGAGTTCGGCACTCCGCCCGTGTTCGAGGATCTCGAGTACAACGGCTCGGGCAGTTTCCAGGACCTGAAGTGGTGCGGCGTCCGTGAAAAGGACACCACTCCCGATCTCGACGGCCTGTTCGACGGTGACGAGTTCGACGATGTACTGGACTCGGACGAGTACCCATCGTTGCCCGGCGGGGAAACCGCCTGCAAGGTCTTCGAAGGAGAGAACGCGGCGGGTGTCCAGAACAACGTCGTGTACTTCGAGTTCGTGGATCCACAGTTCCGCTAGACACCTGATCGACTAGAGACCGGGATCCGCCCCCTGGACGATTTCCAGGGGGCGGATCTCTGTCGTCTAGGCCACCGAGAGAGGTCTGATGTCCAGCCGTTCGATCAGGGCGTTGCCTTCGGAACGCAACCTGGCTGCGGCCTCCTCGTCTTCGGCTTCCAACAGGTCGGCCTGGCACATGAGGAGCATGGCGACCTCGTAGTCGAGACTGCGGGCCCGGGCGGCGTCGAGGGCGGCGTCGGCCACGCCGACGGCCTCGCTCTTTCGCCCTGCCGAGGCGAGGGCGAGTGCGCGCACACGGTCCGCGGTGGCGGCGAAGATGGATGCCTCCTCCCCCGCCTCTGCTTCGGCCTCTTCGAGCAGTGCCAACGCCCCGTTGGGGTCACCGCTCCTCGCCTTGACGTCAGCGAGATAGATGGACGCTTCGTATGCCGGCCCCTTCATGTCCAGGGATTTCGCCTCCTGGTAGGACCTCTTGAGCAAGTCCTCCGCTTCGTCGAACTGATCTCTCTCGATCAGGATCCTCGCCAGTTGCAGATTCGCGAACACCACCGTGAAGGCGTCACCGCTGGCCCGTGCGACACGTACTGCCCTCCTCAGCTGGGGCTCGGCCTCGTCGAACTTGTGCTGCTTGACCAGCACCTCACCGATGTTCCCTTCGGCCACGCCGACATCGACGGCATTCCCCACCCGCTCCGCGAGGTCGCGGCTGCGCTCGTAGTATTCCAACGCCTGGTCCCATCTGCCCTCGAAATAGGCGAGACCACCGAGATTGTTGTTCATGTAGCTCTGACCGACGAGGTCGCCTTCTCTCTCGTAGAGGGAGAGGGCATCCTGCCAGAGACCCTCCGCTCCGGGCTGGTCCATCATCAAATGCGCCCACGCCATCACCCCGTACGCTCTCGCCAGGGCGCGAGCAGACTTTGCTCCGTCCGCCTCGGCCACGGCGGCACGTGCGGTTCGCAACGCTTCGGCTGGTCTTCCCTGACGCATCCTGATCAACGAGTAGAAGGCCTGAGCCCTGGCTGCCAACGTCCTTGCCTCGCGGGAGGAGGCCTCCGCCAGCAGCCGCTTGGCCACGGTGGTCTCGCGTAGGGCCATCGAGTACTGGGCAGCCCGTTCCCGTGCTCCGGCCCGCTTGAGCATGAGCTCGGCGCGAGCGACCGGATCGTCCTGAAGTCGATACGCCTTCTGGTAAGCATCGAGGGCAGCCTCGAAAAGACCGGCTTGCTCTCTCACATCTCCCAATCTCGCCCACACCTCGGCACGCTCTACGTCTCTGACCTCATCGAGACGACGCGCCGAGTCGAGAGCTCGTGTGTAGTGGGCGGCGGCGTCGACGTTGGCGTAGGCGTCGCGGGCCTGATCACCGGCGATGCGAGCATAGTGCCAGGCGCGTTCGGCATCGCCACCAATCGAGTAGTGGAGGGAGAGCAGATCCGCGATCGTGTCGGGGTCGTCGACCGAAGCCGCGAATGCCCTCGCCGCCCGCAAGTGCAGTTCTTTACGTCGGCGAAAAGAGAGACCGTCGTAGGCCACATCGCGAATCACCGCGTTGGTGAATCGCAGTCGTCCCTTTCCGTCGGCAACGAGGAAACGCCGCAACGTGTGACGGGTGGCGGCGTCGAGCTCGATCCTGTCTTCGCGAAGAATCTCCTGGACTATCGAAACCCGGAAGCTACGTCCAAGGACGGCGCAGTAGCGAAGAATGCTCCGACTCAGTGGAGGCAGGGCGTCGATGCTCGTGCTCACGACGCTGCCCAGCGAATCGGGAAGCTCCTCGACGCTCCCCGTGTCACGCACCACCTGGAGGATCTCATGGAGGAACAGCGGATTGCCCCCGGACCGGGCGACGATCGTCTCTACCTCGTGTGGCCGAAGCGGTGCTGCCGCTGTCGCTTCTATCACCAGAGCCTCAGCCTCTTCTGGTTCGAGCCCGCCTAGATCGATCACTGCTCCGATCGGAGGTGTAAAACCCTCTTCTCCGCGACGTTTGCTCACCAGGACCGTCCAGGGGTGGTCTGTAGAAGCCTCCGCGATCCTCCCCATCAGGTGGGCGGTGGCATCGTCCATCCATTGGGCGTCATCGAGGTCGAAGACCGTCGGCTCGTCCAGCAGTCTCTCCATCAGCGAGATCACCGCATCTGCCAACCGATCCTGGCGGAATCGCGGCTCGATCGACTCCACCGCCTCGGTCGACGGCACCTCGATGTGGGTCACGTCCCCGATGAAGGGCAAGAGGCCGACGAGCTCGGGGGCTATTTCTGCGACCTTGGCAGTGAGTTCGTTCGCCATGGTCGCCTGATCGGTGCGTTCGATCTGGAGGAGATCCCGGAACACATCCCTCAAGGGTCGATACGGAGTGGAAGTCCCATACGACTCCGAGCGGACGGTGATCGTCCGCACCGCGGAGCAGATGAGACAGGCCTCTCTGATGAGTCGACTCTTCCCCGAGCCAACTTCGCCGACGATGGTCAGCACCGATCCGGTCCCGTCGATCGTCTCCCAAATCGCATTTGTGATCTGAGAGAGCTCCTTGGCGCGACCGGCGAAGGCCAGCTCTCCTTCGGTCTCTATCTCTCGCTCACCCTCTTCGGGCCCTACCGAGTAGGCGTGGATCAGCTCGTCTTTGCCCTTTACATGGAAAGGCTCGATGGGCTCACAGTCGAACAGGATGCCCGAGTTGTCGAGGATGCCGGTGGTGGCGTAGATGGTCGTGGGCGGTGCCGCGGCCGCAAGTCGGGCAGCCAGGTTCACGGTGTCGCCGATGATCGTGTACGTGGATCTGTAGCTGGTCCCAATCTCACCGGTGAACACGTGGCCTTGATTCACGCCGATATGGACATTCAACCCCGTGTCCCCGTCGACGACCCGCCGGAGAGCCCTGAGCAGCCGGCCCTCATCTTCTTCCTGGGCGAATGGAACCCCACTGACGAGGATCGCCTTGGCCCCATCCTCGTTGATGTCTGTCCCGAGGAATGTGATGCCTTCTTCGAAGGCCGCCCGCTGGATCAGCGATATCGTTTGACCGAGCCGATCGGCGACGGTGCCCGGCCCCTCCCTCGCGAGCAGGTCGTCCAGCCCGCCTATCCGGATGAACGCGACACCGGCGATCCGGTGCTCGGGCTCCGGATGGGTTGAGACGAGAAAGTCCCGAAGCAGGGGCGGGACCCACGGGATCACCATGGCGTGGTCGGCGGGCTCACGTTCGACAATGGGTGTGGTCTCACAGCGCGGAGTTCGCCACCTGAGCAGCCAGCCCTCCCCTTTGGCTGCTCCAGCCGCGTCCTCGCCTACTCTTCGTCTCGTCTCACCACTGATCACTATCTCGCCGGCGTTGGCGATCTTCTCCATCTCGGTTGTCTTGCTCGCAGCCGGACCCGCGATGATGAGCTCATCGTGCACCTCTCCCACCCGGAACAGGTGGAGACGTCCGGAGTGGATGCCGACAGACATGCGGAGGTGGAGACGCCCAACTGAAGTCTCGTAGTCCTCAGCCTCCTTCAGCACGCGACGCATCTCGACGGCAGCGCTCGTGGCACGGATTTCGTGGTCCCCATCGCGGAAGATGAGGAGGAGGGCGTCACCGCCGAACTTCAGCAGATTCCCGCCATGTAGGTAGGCGACCTCCAGCATCTTCCCGAACACATGATTGAGCACGTCGGTCAGCTCTTCTGCACCGATCCGGCCACGACGGGCGAGACGTTCGGAGAGGTTGGTGAAACCCGAGATGTCGACGAAGCAGAGACTGGCGTCGAGTTCTTGGAACACCCGACCTGCCGCGTCGATCTCCCATCCGATCGCCACGGAAGGGACGTAGCGATCGAGCCCGGATGTCCTGGACGTACTCATGACGACCTCACAGGCACCTGTCACGACATGGTGAAACCGGCCACATGATCACCTTTGGTCTCATGATGCAGGAGACCATTGCACTCCACACGCGTGTTCCTCCGCCCTCCGGATAGAAACGTTCACTGCCTCCTCGACCGCCAACATACTCCGGTGAGAGATCTGGCGCCATGCCCACCTCGGCGATTCGGTGACGCCACGACCACGACTCCTTGCTTACATCCAGGTTCGATAGGTTGTAGGTTCTGCCCCGATGTCGCCACAGCACCCCGTCGAGATGATCTTGCTCCGCCAGGTTGCCAGCTATCTGGCCATGCCGGTTTGGATGATGGATCACGAGGGCAATCTCGTCTACTACAACGAGCCCGCGGAGCAGCTCCTCGGTATCCAGTTCGACGACGTGGGCCCGGTCCATGCCGACCAGGTCGGGGACATGTTCCGCATCACCGATCTCGAAGGCGAGCCCATTCCCGACTCGGACATCCCGATCGTTGTCGCCTTGAGGAAGAGAGTGGCCCATCACCGGGATGTGCGTTTCTGCGGTTCGGACGGGGTCTGGCGCGACGTAAGTGTCGCGGCAATGCCGATCGAAGGGCAAGGGAGCCGGTTCATGGGTGTCTTCGCCACCTTCTGGGAGATCCTGGCTTGAGAGTGAGGCTCTGGGGTACGAGAGGGTCGATTGCGGTCTCCGGCCCCGAGACCGTCCGCTACGGCGGAGACACCGCCGCAATCGAGCTGCAATGCTCCGGAGACCGACTGGTCATCCTCGACGGCGGCAGTGGTATCCGGGCCCTGAAACCCGATTTCGAGTTCACCTCCCGGATCGACATCCTCCTCAGTCACCTCCATATGGACCATGTCCAGGGGCTTCCATTCTTCCCCCCACTTCTCGACCCCGAAGTCGAAGTCCATGTTTGGGGGCCCGTATCGACGACCCGAACTCTGCGGGAGAGGATCGCCCGGTATCTGTCACCGCCACTGTTCCCTGTTCGAGTCCGCGAGTTGGCCAACGTCGCTTTCCACGACGTGCTCCCCGGGGAGTTCGACCTTGGGTCGATCCATGTGACAGCGGATCTGATCTGTCATCCGGGGGCGACTCTCGGCTACCGCCTCACCGACGGAGAGGCTGTGCTCACCTACATCCCCGACCACGAGCCGGCGCTGGGAAATCTCGACTTCCCCGGACCACCCCAGTGGACATCCGGGTTCGCCTTGGCCGAGAACGCCGACGTGCTGATCCACGACGCCCAATACGACGACACCGAGTACGAAGAACGGGTGGGTTGGGGCCACTCGGCCGTTTCACATCTGGCAGCGTTCACCGACATGACCGGACCCGGTCGGCTGGTCACCTTCCACCACGATCCGGGTCACACCGACGCCGACCTCGACGAACTCCACGAGGACCTGAAGACCCGCATAGCCAACGGCACCGAGTTGGTGGCCGGGTTGGCCGGGCTGATAGTCGATCTCTAGGAGCCCCGCGCCTGCCGGGCGTCGTAGTGCTCGGTCAACTCCCGATCGACGATGTCTTCGTATTCGGGATGGCGTTTGATGTAGGCGGCGAAGAACGGGCATAGCGCGACCATTTGGCCGCCCTCGGAGCGCACATCGTCCAGGGCGTGGGCCACCAGCCTGGTGCCCAGACCCATCCCCGAGAACTCGTCGTCGATCTCGGTGTGCACGAAGACCCTGCGATCATTCCGCACCCGGTATTCCGCCTTGCCGGCCCGTCGTCCGTCGACCTCCACCACATAGGCTCCCTCGTGGGGCACATCACGGATACGGACACTGCCATCAGTCAATGGGGATCTCCGGCTCGACCGCGATCTCGCCGTCCGTCGATGACATGTCTGAGATCAACTCGGCTACGCACACAGCCAGCACTCCAGCAGCCACCCATTGTGCTTCCAAATCGCCGAGCAGACCGATGAGTATGAGAAAGGGAATACCCAGCAGACGTGTGGCAACGATGCGACGTTGCGGATTCGCCGGGTCAGGGGTGGCCGCGAGTTGAATCAACGCCAGTGCTCCGAAGACGACGGAGACGGATCCGACCAACAGCCACCGGTCGCGTCCGAGCATCGGCCCATGCCCTGACTCGGCTACCGCTATCTCCATCGCGACCCCGGATGCAACCAGTGCGGCCGCCAGTGGAAGATGGGTGTATATCCAACCCGTCGGCCGCCATGTCCTGACCACCGAGGCGTCCCGTCGCACCACCGAGCCGCGGGTGTTGTCGAAGTACAGCCACCAGAGTGCTGTGGCCACGCCGATGCCAAGCGCCGCGGTGAAGGTAGGCGCAAACGACCAGGCTCTGTGGGCCAAACCCATGACGACGGCGGCTATCGACTCCCCGAGCACGAGGATCGTGAACAAGCCGAAGCGTTCCGGGAGATGTGACACGTCGAAAGGGACCCGGGCCTGCTCCTTGCGCATCACCCAAGGCGTCGCCAGATCGATGATCAGTGCAACCACCCATAGAGCCACCCGGTAACTGTCGGGAACCAGAGCCGAGGCGGTCCATACCACCGCAGCCAACCCAAAGCCGACCAGGTAGCCCCTGACCAATTCTCGGGTCTCCTCCACGTGCTGGTGAGCCCGCCAATACATGATCAGGAGCAGGATCCGCGAGACGGCGTAGCCGTAGGCGAAGGCGCGCGTGGAGGCCGCCACATCGGGTGACAGGGCCGAAGCGATCACGACGACGGCCACCATCTGCCCGGCGGCGAGAAGCCGGTACACGAGATCGTCGGTGTCGTATCGGTCGGCGTAGTAGGTGTGACTGGCCCAAAGCCACCAGAGGAGCGCGAAGTAGGCGAAGTAGGAGGCAACACCGGGGAGTGAGACATCCTCGAGCAAGTGGCCAGCCACGACTGCCACCGCAACGACGAAGGCAAGGTCGTAGAACAGCTCGAGCCAGGTGGCCGAACGGTGGCCATCGACTTCTTTGGTCCTCAGTTGGGGCGGGGCAACACGTATGACGCTCATGTGATCTCGAGCCGGATAGGCTCGCGCGCTCGGACATTACGGCAACATCGCGTCACCGCCACTCATCTCGCCGGTCGGTCTTGCCGGGCGCGTATGCGGTGTGGTGGCAGCCAACTTATGATGATGACTTCGGCAGAGGGGCTGGAGCAACGATGGCCGGTGCGATATGTCAACACTTCGAGGCGCTGAGCGAGCCTGCGACGCCAGCCTCCGACGTCTGTGAGGAATGTGTGGCGATGGGTGACGCCTGGGTCCATCTCCGTTCGTGTCTTCAGTGTGGGACGGTCGGCTGTTGTGACAACTCGAAGAACCGCCATGCCCGCAAGCACTGGGAAGCGCACGACCACCCGCTGATCCGATCGATCGAACTCGGCGAGTCCTGGCAATATTGCTTCCCGGATCGCTTTCTCCTGCGATGACTGACACTCTCCCGGTCATCATCACCATCGACGACGAGCCGGAGGTCCTCCGCGCCATCCAGCGCGACCTTCGCTCCCACTACTCGTCCGAGTATCGGGTCATCGCAGCGGGGGGAGGCCAGGAGGCAGTCGACACACTCAACGAGCTATCGACCCGGGGTGTCCCCGTCGCATTGATCCTCGCCGACCAGCGGATGCCGCACGTCACCGGTGTCGACGTGTTGCGCTCGAGCCTGAGCCTCTTCCCCACCGCCAAGAAAGCATTGCTCACCGCCTACGCCGACACCGACGCCGCGATCAGTGCGATCAACGAAGTCGGCCTCGATCACTACATCATGAAGCCCTGGGACCCGCCGGAGGACAAGCTCTACCCGATCCTCGACGACCTCTTGGAGGACTGGCAGGCCGGATACCGACCCACCTTCGAGGGGATCCGGGTGGTCAGTCACGAGTGGTCGAAGGAGGCGTTCGAGCTGAAGGCCTTCCTGGCGATGAACCAGATCGCCTACCGCTCCGCAGTCGTCGGCCAAGATCCCGAGGCGGAGGTACTGATGGAAGCCGCCGCTGCGAGTGGCGCCGACCTCCCACTCTTCCTCTTCCCCGAAGGTGAGCCGCTCACCAGGCCGTCCCAAGCAGAGCTGGCCGCCAGAATCGGTCTGAAGAGCCACGCCAGCTCGCCTGCCTACGACGTGGTCATCGTCGGAGCCGGCCCTGCCGGTCTCGCCGCTGCGGTGTACGGCGCCTCCGAAGGTCTGAGCACCCTCCTCATTGAGGCGTCCGCCCCGGGTGGGCAAGCCGGCCAGTCGTCGCTGATCGAGAACTACCTCGGGTTCCCGAGAGGGATCAGCGGAGCAGACCTCGCCCGGCGAGCCGCCGCCCAGGCCACGAGATTCGGCGCCGAGATCCTCGTTCCCGCACGTGTCGAGGGCATCGAGCGCAAGGACCCCTATCGGATCGTTCACCTCGACGACGGCACGACAGTCACCGCGAAGGCCATGGTCGTGACCAGTGGAGTCGACTACAGGAAGCTGCAGGCGGAAGGTCTCGACAACCTGGTGGGTGCCGGGGTCTACTACGGGACCTCCCGCATCGAAGCCGAGAACCATCGGGGACAGCCCATGTACGTCGTCGGCGGCGGCAATTCGGCCGGTCAGGCCGCTCTGTTCCTGACACGGTTCACCGACGACATCAACATCATCATCAGGAGCACCGACCTAACCGCCACGATGTCCGCATACCTGATCGAGTATCTCGAGGCGAACGACGCGATCACCATCCACCCTCGAACTGCGATTGCGGCGGCACATGGCGACACCCACCTGACCCACCTCGAGCTCGAGAACCTGGATGGGGGTGCGAGAGAAAAGGTGGAGGCAGGCGCCCTGTTCATCTTCATCGGGCAGCGGGCCCAGACATCGTGGTTGGAGGGGTTGGTGCAACTGGACGAGAAAGGCTTCGTCCTCACCGGCAACGACCTGGGCCCGTTGAAGGGATGGAACGCCGACCGAGATCCCTATCCCCTGGAGTCGTCGGTGCCCGGCATCTTCGTCGCCGGGGACGTCCGACACGGCTCGATCAGACGTGTGGCCGGAGCGACCGGAGAGGGCTCAACGGCAATTCGGTTTGTCCACCGACACCTGGCATCTCTTTGAAGTCGACCGCCGACATCCTGCGGGGTCTCCCCTACTTCTCCGATCTCCCCGATGCCCTACTCGACAAGGTGTGCGGTGAGACCCAGCAGATCGACATCCCGGAAGGGAAGGTGATCATCGAAGAGGGCAGCGACTCCGAAGAGATGTACATCGTCGTCGACGGCCAACTCGTGGTCACCAAGCGGAGCGGTGGCAAAGAGGTCGAACTGGGCCGCATCGGGCCGGGAGACGTCGTCGGTGAGATCGCCCTCCTCGACGAGGCGCCACGGACGGCCACAGTGTCCGCCGCGGTCGACACCCATGCCATCAGAGTGCCGGTCTCCGCCTTCGAAGACCTGCTCAGTGACTCCCGTGTCGTCCGCCGCATGTTCAGAACGGTGACTTCCCGGCTCCGCGGCATCGAGGACACCCTCCGCCACGAGGAGAGAATGGCGGCGTTGGGCAAGATGGCGGCGCAGCTCATGCACGAGCTGAACAATCCCGCTGCCGCCGTTGCCCGGAGCGCCCAGGAGCTGGCCCGACTCCAGGCCGAGCTAGGTGAGGAGGCCACCGTCCTGGCCACGATGTTCGGTGAGGGGATACGTCTGCCCGACCGTGAAGGGGGAAGAGCATTCTCCCCCTTGGAACGAAGCGACGCAGAAGATGCCGTCGCCTCGTGGCTCGAAGCGGAGGGCATCGCCAGCCCCTGGGACATCGCCCCTGCGATGATCGATGCCGGATGGACGCGATCTACCCTCGAGACGACCGTATCCGGGATACCCGTCGACCAGCGGTCCCACCTGATTCGCTGGCTCGGTCTCAGGGCCGCCTCCGATCAGGTCGTCGACGAGCTCGGCATAGGAGCGCGCCGGATCTCCGAGCTGGTCAGGGTGGTCAAGGAGTATTCGTTCCTCGACCGGGCGCCGATCCAGGAGGTGGATGTCACCACCGGGATCCGGGACACACTCATCCTGTTGAAACCCAAGCTCAGGGAGGTCGACGTGACTCTCGAGTTCGACGAGGACCTCCGCAAGGTCGAAGCCCCGGGGAGGGATCTGAACCAGGTCTGGACGAATCTCATCGACAACGCGGCCGATGCCATGCAGGAGGGCGGTGCGCTGACGATCACGGCACGCAACGAGGATGAGGAGATCGTGGTGACAGTGAGTGACACCGGAGGGGGTATCCCTGACGACGTCGCCAGCCACATCTTCGACCCTTTCTTCACGACCAAAGAGCCTGGCAAGGGCACCGGGTTGGGTCTGCACACCGTCCACACCATCATCGGACGGGTCGGAGGCTCCATCGAAGTGTCCGGCGACGACTCCGGGACGACCTTCGAGGTGAGGCTGCCCGCCGTCCTCTGAGACGAAGGGCCAGGTCACCGGTTCGCGACACCCCCGATCCATCCTCTCGATCGCGGGCGATGACCACCTCGATGCAGAGCTGATCCTATCCCGGACACGCGCAGGAACGGATGTGTAGGCTCGCCGGGGAGACAGAGGCGAGGTCCCCTCGAGCACCCTGTCGGGGAGGGTGCTGATCTCCCGGCCTTGGCTGGCGATCGGGAATCCTCGTCACGGCCGATCCATCTCGGTCCTGGAGTATGAGGAGGACACTTGAGAGTAAGCATCGAAGTCAACGGCCAGAGCCACGAGCGCGAGGTCGAGCCCAGAGTGCTGCTGGTCGACTTTCTCCGCAACGACCTGGGGCTCACAGGCACCAACGTCGGCTGTGACACCAGTCAATGCGGAGCCTGCACGGTGCACATCGACGGCCTCGCCGTGAAGTCATGCACCGTGCTCGCCGTCCAGGCAGACGGTGCCCACGTCACGACCATCGAAGGCCTGACCACCAATGGCCTTCTACACCCGATGCAGCAGGCGTTCTGGGACGAGCACGGGCTGCAATGTGGGTTCTGCACGCCCGGGATGATCATGGCATCGGTGAAGCTCGCCGAGGAGAACCCTTCGATCAGCGACGAAGACGTTCGCCACGGGCTGGAAGGCAATTTCTGCCGGTGCACGGGCTATCAGAACATCGTCAAGGCGGTCCAGGCCGGTGCGGCCGCGATGGGAGGTGGATCATGACCAGATACGTCGGCACATCCGTCAAGCGTGTCGAGGACCCGCGCTTTCTCCAAGGTCGCGGAAAGTACGTGGCCAACCTCGATCTTCCGGATATGGCTCACATCGCCATCAAGCGCAGCCCACTCGCCCACGCCAAGATCAAGGGCATCGACACCTCCGCGGCCGAGGCGCTCGATGGAGTCATCGCGGTGTTCACCGGCGAAGACTTCATGAACGGAGGTTGTGGCGCCCTCCCTTGCGGCTTCACACCCCCCGACATCGAGTTGCCACTCCATCACCCGGTTGCCATCGAGAAGGTTCGCCATGTCGGTGACGAAGTGGCCGTGGTCGTCGCCGAGAGCGCCTACATCGCCGAGGACGCTCTCGACCTGATCGAAGTCGACTACGAGCCACTCCCCGTGGTGGTCGACACCCGGCAGGCCACGGGTGACTGGCCGGTCGTCCACGATGGCATGGACTCGAACGTGAGCTTCCACTGGCCGCTTGGCGACGAGGAGGTCACCAACGAGGCCCTCGCCAAATCCGACCACGTCGTGGAACTGGAGGTCGTGAATCAACGTCTGATCCCCAACGCCATGGAGCCGCGGGCCTGTGCCGCCCAATGGGACGCCTTCGACGAGGAGATGACCGTCTGGACGACGAGCCAGAACCCCCACACCATCAGACTCCTCCTCGGAGCCTTCACCCTCGGGATCCCCGAGCACAAGCTCCGTGTGGTGTCACCCGACGTGGGCGGTGGCTTTGGCAGCAAGATCTTCCACTACCCCGAAGAAGTGATCGTGCCCTGGGTTGCCCGCGAGACCGGGCGACCGGCGAAGTGGGTCTCCAGCCGCTCCGAGTCCTACGTCACCGACCGCCACGGTCGTGACCATGTGACGAAGGCCAAGCTGGGAGTCAACGACGACGGCACCATCACTGCGCTCCACGTCACCACCTGGGCCAATATGGGTGCCTACCTCTCCACGTTCGCTCCCCTGATCCCGACCGCCCTCTATGTGACCCTGCTGTCAGGGGTCTACAAGATCCCGACGATCTTCGGTGAGGCCTATGGCACGATGACCAACACGGTCCCCGTGGACGCATATCGTGGCGCGGGACGCCCGGAGGCGAGCTACCTCGTCGAGACGATCATGGATCTCGCGGCACGGGAGCTGGGGATGGACCCCGTCGAGCTCCGTCGCAAGAACCTGATCCCGCCTGACGAGTTCCCATATCAGACGCCCGTGGCCCTGGAGTACGACAGCGGCGACTACCCGAAGTTGTTCGACAAGATCGAACAACTGTCGGACTACCAGAAACTGAGACAGGAACAGGAAGAGGCACGCGCCGAAGGCCGGCTGGTCGGAGTCGGGTTCGCCAGCTGCATCGAGGCCAGCGGGCCCGCCCCTTCGGCGGCCGCGGTCGGTCTCGGAGCTGCGATCGGGCTGTTCGAGAGTGGCAGCATCCGGGTCCACCCCACCGGGAAGATCTCTGCCTTCACGGGTTCGCATTCCCACGGGCAGGGCCACGAGACCACCTTCGCACAGGTCGTCGCCGACGAGCTCGGAGTCCCGATGGAGGACGTAGAGATCATCCACGGGGACACCGACCGTATCCAGTACGGAGTCGGAACCTACGGCAGCCGTAGTGCGGCGATTGGTGGAAGCGCTCTGGTGCAGAGCGCCGAGAAGATCCGGACCAAGCTCAAAGAGTTGGCAGCCCATCTGCTCGAGGCCTCCGTCGACGACATGGTCTACGACCAGGACGAGGGTGCGGTCTACGTTGCGGGCTCCCCGGAGTCGAAGAAGACGTTCGCCGAGCTTGCTTTTGCGGTCACGACTGCAGACAAGATGCCGGAAGGCATGGAGCCGGGGCTCGAGGAGACGACCTTCTACGACCCGGCGAACTTCACGTTCCCATACAGCGCCCACGTGGCCCAGGTCGAGATCGACCGTGACACCGGTGAGGTCGAGGTGCAGAAGTACTTCGCGGTCGACGACGTGGGCAACGTGATCAATCCCATGATCGTCGAGGGTCAGATCCTCGGCGGCATCGCACAAGGAGTCGGCCAGGCGCTGTGGGAGCACGGTGTCTATGACGAGGATGGCCAACTGCTGTCCGGCTCGATGATGTCCTACGCGGTTCCCCGGGCCGACGGGTTCCCGTCGATAGCAGTGGATCGTGTCGAGACACCGTCGCCTCACAACCCGCTCGGCGTGAAAGGTGCAGGTGAGATGGGCACCATCGCGGCGACGGTGACGATCTCGAACGCAGTCCTCGATGCGCTGGCGCCGCTGGGCGTCCGACATCTGAACATGCCGCTGACCGCGGAGAAGGTCTCCAATGCGATAGCGGCCGCGAATGGCGGAGGTGAATGATGTATCCACGACCGTTCGACTACGTGCGAGCCGAATCCGTCGATGAGGCGCTGGATCTGAAGTCCCAGACCGGTGGCAGGTTCATCGCCGGGGGCCACAGCCTCCTGCCCATGATGAAGGTCCATGTCACCTCGCCCGAGGCCCTGGTGGACATTGGCCGAATCGCGGATCTCCGGGGCATCTCCAGCAACGGAGTATTCAGCATCGGCGCCCTGACCACCCACGCCATGGTGGCGTCCGAGAACGACGACGGCTTCCCCTCCGGGCTCAAGGAGGCGGCAGCGATGATTGGCGACCCACAGGTGCGTAACCGGGGCACTGTGGGCGGGAACGTCGCCCACGCCGACCCGGCGTCGGACCTGCCGACGGTGTTCACCGGTCTCGGAGCCACCATGAAGGCAACTTCCAAGAACGGATCTCGGGATATCGCTGCCACGGACTTCTTCACCGGCTTGTTCGAGTCGGCACTCGAAGACGACGAGCTCCTCACCGCCGTCGAAGTGGATGCGGAGACAGCAGGGAGCGGCTCGGCCTACGCCAAGATGTTCAATCCGGCTTCCCGCTATGCGGTGATCGGGGCCTTCGCCAACGTCGCCGTCGAAGACGGCGCCTGCACATCGGCGCGTGTGGCTGTGGGGGGGCTGACTCCGCACGCCATGTTGCTGGGCCCGGTCGCCGACGCCATCGTCGGCAAGCCATTGACCGAGGAGAATGCCAAGAGCGCGGCCAAGGCCGCCGTCGACGCGGTCGGAGACAACGTGATGGGTGACATCTACGCCAGCGCCGATTACCGCAGGAGGGTCCTGCCGGTGTTCATCACCCGCGCTCTGCTCGCGGCCGGCTCGCGAGCGGGCTGACGCACCCGGGCTGGACGGTGCCAACCGGATCGTGCTGACGCGCGTCCGATTCTGGCGGAGTACCCGCCGATCTTGATAAGTTGCGGGTTCCAGGTCGCAACGAGAAGGGTCACTAGATGGAAGTGTCGATGACGGTCAACGGCAGAGACGTCTCCGCCGATGTCGAGCCCCGCACCCTCCTCGTGCACTTCATCAGGGAGCACCTGAGGCTTACCGGCACCCACGTCGGTTGTGAGACCGGCTACTGCGGTGCCTGCACGATCCATGTCGACGGCGCCGCGGTCAAGTCGTGCACCATGTTCGCGGTCCAGGCCGAGGGTGCAGCCATCACCACGATCGAGGGCATGGCTTCAGGAGATGAGCTACATCCGGTCCAGGAAGGGTTCTGGGAACGGCACGGCCTCCAGTGCGGATTCTGCACGCCGGGCATGATCATGTCGGCGGCGGCACTTCTCGCCGAGAACGAGAACCCGACCGAGGGGGAGATCCGCCATGGCATCGAAGGCAACCTCTGCCGATGCACCGGCTATCACAACATCGTCAGGGCTGTCGAGTATGCGGGGGCCAAGATCCGGGGTGAGGAGCCACCACCGCCGGACTGGGAACAAGGCCGAGACTGAACATGTACCCAAGACCTTTCGAATACGTCGCCCCCACATCGCTCGAAGAGGCATTCGCCGCCCTCGGAGACGACTCCAAGGTGATGTCCGGCGGGATGAGTCTCATCCCCCTGATGAAGATGCGTCTGTTCTCCCCAGGGGTCGTCGTGGACATCGGGAGGATCGGCGGTCTCGACACCGTCAGCGACAACGGCGACCACATCGAGATCGGGGCCCTGGTGCGACATGCCACGACGGCGTCGCATGAGCTGATCCGGGCCAATGCCGCCGCCCTCGCCACGGGGGCTGCGCTGACGGGCGACGTCCAGGTTCGCAACCGGGGCACCACCTGCGGCGCCTTGGCCCATGCGGACGTGGCTGCCGACCAACCCGCCGGTGCTTTGGCCTGTGGTGCGGTGATGATCGCCCGATCGAGCGGTGGCACTCGGGAGATCCCGGCCGCGGAGTTCTTCGTGGATTCGCTCACGTCTGCACTCGAGCCGGACGAGATCCTCACCGCGATCCGGATCCCGAAGCTCGGGCAGGGAGAAGGCTCCGCCTACGACAAGATGGGCCGGCGCGGTGGTCACTCCGACTACGCCGTCGCCGGAGCGGCGGCCTGGGTGAAGAAGTCCAACGGGTCGATCGAGGCCGCCCGCGTGGCGGTCACCGGTGTCGGCACCAGACCACAGCTCGCTGCAGGTGTAGCAGAGGCTCTGATCGGGACCGACGGCTCTGACGAATCGATCGAGGCAGCCGCCGTCAAGACGGTCGACGAGATAACAGTGCTGGAGGACCTCTACGGCTCAGAGGAGTACAAGAGCCATCTCGCCAAGGTCTACGTCGCCCGCGCCGTGAAACAGGCGCTGACGGCGATCCAGCCCTAGATCCCACCTCTGATCACGGACGGCGAAAGTTGGTCGGGGAGCGGGCGATGAGAACGTCGCAGGGAGCATGCCCGATCAACCCTTCGGCGACACTTCCCAAGAGCACCATCCGGGTGGCGGTCGCTCCCCTGCTCCCCACCACCACCAGGTCGGCGTTGCGCCGCCGCACTGCTTCGTCGATGGTCTCGTTCGGCGGGCCGTCGGTGACCATGGTGCGGACTTGGCCGTTCCAATCCTGGCTGAATTCGAGCATGCGGTCCTTGGCCGCCTCGAGACGCTCTCCCCGCGAGGCGTCCATCTCCTCCCGGAACATGCCTGCGTCCGCGAGAAGCGAGTCGAACCGGGACGGTAGGGAGTACATGACCGTCACATCGGCCTCCGAGCTCAGCGAGAGGGCGCGTTCGACGGCCACACGGGAGGACTCGGAGAAGTCGACGGCTGCGATTATGCGGCGGTAGAGCACCCGGGGCTGTCGTCGCACGACCAACACGTCGCTCTGCGCCATCTCGGCGACACGCCTCGTCGTCGGACCCGCAGTGAAAGCGTCCACCGTGGAGGACCCCAGGAGGATGAGGTCGGCCTTCTTGGCCCTCGAAGCCAGCTCCCACGCCGGCGACCCCTTGACCACATCCAGTGTGATCTCCACGTCGGTTCGCTCCGCGAGCCAATCTGCTGTCTTTCGCGCTTCGAACGTCTGATGATCACGCATCAGCCGGGCCAGCCCCGGGCCGATCATCGCCTCGGCCACTGGCTCGAGGACATGAACGAGATTCACCAAGGAGTCACTGTCCTCGGCGAGAATCCGCGCTCGATCTGCCACCCGACGCCCCATCGCCGTCAGATCGATACCCGCCACGAGGGTTCGGTTCATCGTGGTCCCAGGTGCACGCGGCGAGACTAGCCACCAGCGGTCTGAAACGGCCCCGGAACCGCCAGCGCCTCAGGGAGACGACGCAGGTACTCCTCGCGACCGATGACCACCGCCCCCATGGATTCGAGATGAGGGGTCTGCCACTGCACGTCGAGCAGCCTTCCCCCCTGGTTCATCATCACGACGAGATGGACCAGGGCCACTTTGGAGGCGTCCCTGGCTACGTGGAACATCGACTCGCCTGCGAAGAGACCGCCGATGGCCACCCCGTAGAGACCGCCCACCAACTCCCACTCGAAGTCCCAGACCTCGACAGAGTGCGCCCAGCCCAGCCGGTGCAACTCGGTGTAGGCCTCCACGAACTCCGCGGTGATCCATCCATC
Source organism: uncultured Acidimicrobiaceae bacterium (assembly GCA_964653975.1). GTDB lineage: Bacteria > Actinomycetota > Acidimicrobiia > Spongiisociales > ZC4RG35 > JANQRA01. The sequence continues at coordinate 29,888 of CAZZIG010000014.1, read as the reverse complement.
TGGGCGGTCGGCATCGGCGCAAGCCCGGACGACGGCTTCGAAGTCCTCGTCGACAGAGACCAGGTAGCGGCGGGTCGACTGACGCAGCGAGCGCGACACCTTCAGCCCATTGAGTGGGATGATCGCCCGGTCCACCGGGGACCACCATCCGAGGTGGCCGTCAGGGAGGTCCATCGGGAACATCCCCCTCCGATAGGCCTGGAGGATGGTGCCTGGCTCGAGATCGCCGCCGACCGCGACCACATCGCCCTCGGCAGTCCTCGGGTCGGGCAGGTCGAAGCGTGATGGCTCGGGTTCCACGGGCACACGTCTGATTGTGTCAGAAGCACACCGTCTTGGTGTCGTCATAGGCTGCGTCGGATGCGAGCACTCATCTGCGACGACTATTCGGGAATCGAGGGCCTTCGTGTCGGGGAAATGCCCGACCCCGACCCCGATCCCGGATCGGTGCTGGTCGATGTCGAGGCCGTGACGGTGAACTTCGCCGACACCCTGATGGTCAAAGGCCAATATCAGATCAAACCCGATCCGCCATTCTCACCGGGATACGAACTCGCCGGAACCGTTTCAGTGTCCAACCAGGCCGACGGTTTCTCCCCGGGTGACCGGATAGCAGGGTTCACATTCCACGGGGGGCTCGCCGAGAAGGCCGTCATCCGGGCCCAGAACGCTGCTCTCCTCCCCGATTCGATCGACTCCGACATCGCGAGCACCCTTCCCGGCGGCTACGGCACCTCCTATCACGCCCTGGTCGACCGGGCTGACCTCCGGGAAGGGGAGACCCTCCTCGTCCTCGGGGCGTCCGGAGGCGTCGGCATGGCCGCAGTCCAGATCGGGCGTGTCCTCGGAGCCAGGGTCATCGCGGCGGTGTCCTCCGAGGAGAAGGCGGCGGCGGCCATGGCAGCCGGGGCACACCAGGTCATCCGGTACGACACAGAGCCCATTCGAGCCGCCATCGACGAAGCCACCGAAGGGAAGGGAGTGGATGTCGTCTACGACCCGGTCGGCGGAGAGACCACCGAGCAGGTCCTGAGATCGACGAACTGGAACGGGCGGCTGCTGGTGGTCGGCTTCGCCGCCGGCGACATACCGACCATCCCACTCAACCTCCCCCTCCTGAAAGGCAACTCGATAGTCGGGGTCTTCTGGGGCAGGTTCACCCAAGAGGAGCCGGCGAACCACCGCGCCAACTTCGCACGCATCGTCGAGTGGGCTGCGGAAGGAAAGATCGATCCGATCATCCAGAAGCGGTACAGCCTCGACGACGGCGCGGAAGCGTTGCAGTGGGTCGCCGACAGGAAGGCGGTCGGGAGGGTGATCGTCAACCCATGACCGACTTCGTCGTCATCGGCGGCGGGATCGCAGGCGTATCGGCGGCAGCCCATCTCGCGCCCCACGGTTCGGTCACACTGCTCGAGATGGAGGACACCCTGGCGTATCACACGTCGGGCCGCTCGGCAGCGATGCTCGTGGAGAACTACGGGTCGGACGGAGCGCGACCCCTGGTCAAGGCGGCGCGCCCCTTCCTGGAGAGCCCGCCGGCAGGCTCGGTCGACCACCCTCTTCTCTCGTCTCGAGCGGTCATCTGGGTGGGAGGTCCACGATCGAGAGGGATTCTCGAAGCTCGTGCCACCGAGGCACGCTCCCGTGGGGCAACCTGTGAGTTGCTCGAACCAGACGCGGTCGTCGAACACGTCCCGGCAATGCGACGGGCCTGGCTCGGAGGCGGGTTGTGCGAGCCGTCGGGTGCGGACATCGACGTAGCCGGGCTCCATCAGGCCTTCGTGCGTCTCGCCCGTGGGCATGGCGCCGAGATCCACGCCGGCTCCCCGGTGAGTGCAGTCGCCCGGGAGAGTCGATGGGTGGTGGAGGCTGGCAGGCGCCAATACCAAGCAGATGTGCTGGTGAATGCGGCGGGAGCGTGGGGTGATCACATCGCAATGATGGCCGGGGTGGCGCCGATCGGGCTGCAGCCGATGCGGCGCACCGCCTTCATGGTTCCCGGAAGCGAGGAGTCCGCAGATTGGCCGATGGTCGTCGAGAGCGAGGAGCGGTTCTATTTCAGACCGGACGGCACCCAGTTCCTGTGCTCCCTCGCCGAAGAGACGCCCTCGCAACCGATGGACGCCCGCCCGCGCATCGAAGACGTCGCCCTGGCAATCGAGAGGATCAACGAGGCGACGACACTAGAGATCAGGACGGTCAATTCACAATGGGCCGGCCTCCGCACCTTCTCTCCCGATCGCGACCTGGTGATCGGCGAAGACCCATCGGCGGCCGGCTTCTACTGGCTCGTGGGCCAGGGCGGGATCGGGATCCAGACCTCACCGGCATATGGTGAGCTCCTCGCCTGCCTGGTCACCGGTGCAAGCCTCCCGTCACATTTCACCGACGCTGGAGTCGACCCGGAGCGAACCACACCGGCCCGTTTTCGCAGTCTTTGAGCTTATTTCGGTCCGCGGCCCGTCGACCGATGCCACAATGGCTCATCCCTTGGACTCACCGGTAGTCGTAGAAGCCCTCACCAAGACCTTCAGGGTCCCGGTCCGTGAAGCCGGACTGGGTCAATCGGTGATCAGTCTCTTCAACAGGGAATACCGCGACGTGGAGGCGGTGAGGGAGATCCGTTTCGATCTGGCCTCCGGGGAGATCGTCGGTTTCCTGGGGCCAAACGGGGCCGGCAAGACCACCACGATCAAGATGCTCACCGGGCTGCTCTTCCCCACCAGCGGCACCGCCGAGGTTCTCGGGCACCAGCCCTGGCGGCGGGAGAAGGAGTTGCTCCGCCGGATCGCCCTCGTCATGGGGCAGCGCAACAACCTCGCATGGGACCTCCCCGCGGTCGACTCCTTCGAGCTCAACAAGGCGATCTACGGGATACCGGACGAGGTGTACCGCGAGCGCAAGGCGGCCTACATCGAAGTGCTGGACGTCGCCGACATCGCGACCAAGCCGGTCCGCAACCTCTCCTTGGGAGAGCGGATGAAGATGGAGATCGTCGCCGCGCTGCTCCACGGGCCCGAGATCTTGTTCCTCGACGAGCCGACCATCGGTCTCGACGTAACCATGCAGCGGCGTCTCCGCCAGTTCATCCTCGACTACAACGCCGAGACCGGGGCGACGGTCCTGTTGACGAGCCACTACATGGCAGACGTGTCAGCGATGGTCTCCCGGGTGATCGTCATCGACCACGGGGCGATCCTCTATGACGGGCCGCTGACCGGTCTCTCCGATCGATTCTCGGCCCACAAGACGATCAGGGTGGAGGCGATCGACCTGCCCGACGACCTCGATCGGCTGGGGCGGGTCCTGGAGCGCAACCCTGCGCGCGCCTCGATAGAGGTCCCTCGCGAAGAGGTTTCGGCCGTGGCGGGCCATCTCCTCTCCGTCGCGAACGTCACCGACCTCGCCATCGAGGAGACACCACTGGAGGACGTGATCGACCGGGTGTTCTCCAAAGAGGACGAAGACAGTGACCACGCCCAGGACTGAGTTCAGTCTCGTCCGCTACTACCGGGCGGGGATGCGTCTCGGCTTCCAGCGCGAGATCCAGTACCGGATCAGGGCCTTCCTCATGCTGCTCGGCTTCATGATCGAGCCGACCATCTACCTGGTGGTCTGGACCAGCGTCGCCGATGCTCAGGGGGGTGAGATCGCCGGGCTGACCACGGGGACTCTCGCGGCCTACTACATCGTCTGGACCCTGGTTCGGGTGTACAACCTGGGTTATGCCCCGGACGCGTGGGAGTGGCGCATACGCGAGGGTCGGCTCAACGAGTTCCTCTCCCAGCCCATCCACCCATTCCATCGTGACTACACCTTCTTCGCGGGTGCGAAGTTCGTGTGGACACTCGCCTGGATCCCGGTCGCCCTGTTCCTCACCTTCATCTTCGACCCTGTCTTCGAATGGGCCGCCGTCAACGTCGCCGGGTTCGTCGTGGCTCTCTGGGGCGGGTACACCGTCCGTTTCCTGATGCTGTATGCGCTGGGAATGATCAACTTCTGGACGACGAGAGGCTCGGCGATCTTCGGGATCTTCGTAGCCTCGGAACTGGTCCTCTCCGGACGTCTGGTGCCACTCGAGCTGATGCCAGAGTGGGTCGCCGACATCGCCGTATGGCTCCCCTTCAAGTGGACGTTCCAGTTTCCGATCGACACCTTCATCGGACGTCTCGCCCCACACGAGATCCTCACCGGCATCGGTTTCCAGGCTCTGTGGAGTGCGGTCCTGGGCCTGATCTTCGCTCTCGTGTGGAAACGCGCCATCAGACGCTACGGGGCGGTGGGCAATTGAGCCGCCCGGCGGGCCCGGTGCGTCTCGCCCGGCTCCACTTCAGGCTGGGAGCACTCAACGAGTTGCAATACCGGATCAACTTCTGGGTCCAACTGTTCAACTCCGCACTCAATCTCGGAACCGGCCTGATCGCCATCGCGGTGGTGTACAACCAGACCGCCACCCTGGGGGGTTGGACGTCTTCTCAGTTGCTGGCCGTGCTCGGGGTGCACGTGCTCATAGGCGGCTTCCTCAAGACGTTCGTGGTCCCCAACATGTGGGTCCTGATCCAGGATGTCCAGGAGGGCACCTTGGACTACACCTTGACCCGGCCCGCCGACTCCCAACTGATCGTGAGCGTTCGACAGATAAACATCTGGAGTCTCATCGACATGGTGCTAGGTGTCGGTGTGGTGGCTTGGGCTCTCAACGAGATGCAGGCCGATCTGTCTGCGGGAGGTCTCCTCGCCTTCGCCGTCACCCTGGTCTGCGGCGCCGCCATCGTCTACGCGATCTGGATCACCGCCGTCACCATCGCATTCAGGGCGGTCGACGTCGGGGACCTGATGCAGATCTTGAACGGGGTCTACGAGGCAGGACGCTGGCCGGTGTCGATATACCCTCTGTGGCTGCGCGGGTCGCTCACCGTCATCATCCCGCTCGCCTTCGCCATCACCGTGCCAGCAGAGATCGTCACCGGGAGGGTGCCGTGGTGGTGGTTGGCCGTTGCAGTCGCGGTGGCCGCCGCGGCTCTGCTCGTCAGCCGGGTGATCTGGAAGCGGGGCATCCGAAACTACTCGGGCGCCTCCGCGTGACGCTTTCCTAGCCTGGCTGGGCCTGCAACACCTAACCGGTGACCGCGCCCCTCGCCGCCGACCCGACGAGCCGGGCATATTTGGCCAGGGCGCCGCTGGGATAACGGGCCTCCTTCGGCGTCCAGACGTCGCGTCGTTCGAGGAGGGTTGCCTCGTCGACCAGGAGCGCGAGGGTTCGTGACGGGATGTCGACCCTGATCGTGTCACCCTCCTCCACGAGAGCGATCGGCCCGCCGACCTCCGACTCGGGTGCGATATGGCCGATACAGAGCCCGGTCGTGCCTCCAGAGAATCGGCCATCGGTGATCAGCAGCACTTCCTTGCCCAACCCGGCGCCCTTTATCGCGGCCGTGATCTGAAGCATCTCCCGCATCCCGGGCCCCCCTCTCGGCCCCTCGGTCCTGATGACGACGACGTCTCCGGTCTCGATCTGATGGTGGAAGAGGGCTTCGAGGGCGCCCTGTTCGCCGTCGAAGACACGGGCCGGCCCCTCCCTGGTCTCCAGCTCAATGCCGGCGAGCTTGACGACCGCGCCTTCGGGGGCGAGATTCCCACGGAGGATCGCGATCCCGCCCTCGGCGGCGAGGGGCTCGCTGAAATGTCGGACCACCTCCTGACCTTCGGGAGGGCTGACTCCAGCGAGGTTCTCCGCCATGGTCTTTCCCGTCACCGTCAGGGTGTCACCGTGTAGCATTCCTTCGTCCAGGAGGGCCCGGAGCACACTCGGCACCCCTCCCACCCGATCCAGGTCGACCATGTGGAATCTCCCAAAGGGCTTCAGGTCGCCCACGTGTGGTGTCTTGCGGGAGATCCGATCGAAATCCTCGAGCTCCAATTCGATACCTGCTTCGTGGGCGATGGCCATCAGATGGAGGACGGCATTGGTCGAGCCACCGAGCGCCATGACCGTGGTTATTGCGTTCTCGAACGCGGGTCGCGTCATGATGTCCCGTGCGGTGATCCCGGACTCGACCAGTTTCATCACCGCCTCACCCGACCTCCGGGCGTAGTCGGCGAGCCGGGGGTCGACGGCGGGCACCGCGGCCGATCCCGGCAGGGAGATCCCGATCGCCTCCCCAACCGACGCCATCGTGTTGGCGGTGAACATCCCCGCACAGGAGCCGGCACCGGGACACGCCGACTTCTCGATCGCGGTGAGCTCCTCGTAGGTTATGTGACCTTCGGACTCGGCTCCGATGCCCTCGAAGACGTCGACGATGGAGATGTCTCTCCCGCGGTAGCGCCCGGGAAGACTGGACCCCCCGTAGAGAAAGACCGCGGGGAGATCCAACCGGGCCGCAGCCATCATCATCCCGGGCAGCGACTTGTCACAGCCGGCGATCGAGACCAGGGCGTCGAACCGCTCGGCGTGCATCACGAGCTCCACCGAATCGGCGATCACCTCCCGGGACACCAGAGAGGCTCGCATCCCCTCATGGCCCATCGCGATGCCATCGGAGACGGCGATCGTGGAAAAGATGAGCCCGACTCCTCCCGCCGCGGCGACACCCGCCTTGGCTTGCTCGGACAGTGCCGGTCCGGTCACGTTGCAGGGGGTGACCTCGTTGCCCGCAGACACCACGCCCACCTGCGGCTTGGTGAAGTCCTCGTCGGTGAGCCCGACCGCTCGGAGCATTGCGCGCGCCGCGGCTTTCGCCGCTCCTTCGGTCACATCGGTGGATCGCGTCTTCATGGTCATCGCATCGATCCTACGATCCGTTTGGGCGAGTCGACGCGAAAGGACAACAATCCCGTCATGGCCACCATCTACTACGACAGTGACTGCGACCCCGACCTGATCAAGCAGAGCCGGGTCGCGGTGATCGGATACGGAAGCCAGGGACATGCGCATGCCCGCAATCTCTCCGACTCCCGTGTCGATGTCGTAGTAGGGCTGCGCCCGGGGTCTTCGAGCGCCGACGAGGCCGCAAACGCGGGCTTGCGGGTCCTACCGGTCACCGAGGCGGTCACCTGGGCGGACATCGTGATGATGCTGGTGCCCGACCAGGTCATGGCCGCGGTCTACCACGAAAACGTCGCTCCCCATCTCGATGAAGGCGACACCCTGCTCTTCGCTCATGGCTTCAACGTCCACTTCGGCGAGATCATCGCTCCCGAGGGAGTGAACGTCGCCATGGTGGCTCCCAAAGGGCCCGGGCATCTCGTACGACGCACCTACGAACAGGGCTCCGGCACCCCGTGTCTCCTCGCCATCCACCAAGACGCCACGGGCAACGCCAAGGATCTCGCCCTCTCCTACGCCTGGGCCATCGGGGGGGGCCGCGCCGGCATCCTGGAGACCACTTTCAAAGAGGAGACCGAGACCGACCTCTTCGGGGAACAGGTGATCCTCTGCGGTGGTGTCGCCGAGTTGATCAAGGCCTCGTTCGAGACTCTGGTCGACGCCGGGTATCAGCCCGAGTCCGCCTACTTCGAGACTCTCCACGAGCTCAAGCTCATCGTCGACCTGCTCTACGAGGGCGGGCTCTCCTGGATGCGTTATTCGGTGTCGGACACCGCAGAGTACGGGGACTACACCCGGGGCAAACGAATAGTCACCGACGAGACCAGAGAGGAGATGAGAAAGGTCCTCTCCGAGATCCAATCGGGGGCATTCGCCAATGAGTGGTTGGCTCAGGCCCGGGAGGGCGCTCCTTTCCTCCACGAGCAGCGTGACGCCAACCGCGCCCACGAGATCGAGCAGGTCGGAGCCCGACTCCGCTCTCTCATGCCGTTCCTCGACCCCAAGGAGGCCCCATGAGAGCCAGGGGTCCGGCGATAGTACGGCGGGGCCGCGTCCCCGGCACGCCCGGTCTTCGAGGACCGACCGCTTCAGTCCCTTGCATTGTCTTCCGATAACGGCAATACTCACCGGTTCCAGATGAAAAAGAGCACGTACCTCACCGCCGACCTCGTACTCCTTATTGAGTAGCGCGCGCAGGTCGACCCCTGCGTGCGCTGAACCCTCCGTGACCGGAGGGTTTTTTAGTGCCCAGATCGAACACACATGACACAGAAGCCATACACCGGATCACATTCACTGCTCCAGAGCCTCGAGCACGAGGGCGTGGAGACGATCTTCGGTGTGCCCGGGGGGGCGATTCTTCCCGCTTACGATCCTCTGCTCGACAGTCCAATACGTCATGTGTTGGCCCGTCATGAGCAAGGGGCCGGCCATATGGCCGAGGGCTACGCGATGGCGACCGGCAGGGTGGGTGTGGCTATGGCCACCTCCGGGCCAGGGGCAACCAACCTCATCACACCCCTCCAGAATGCAAAGATGGACTCGACTCCGCTGGTCGCCATCACGGGCCAGGTGGGCACTGCCGCCATCGGCAGTGACGCCTTCCAGGAGGCCTACACCACAGGTCTCGCCATGCACTGCACCAAACACTCGTATCTGGTCACCGACGCCGACCACATCCCGAGTGTGATCCACGAGGCATTCCACATCGCCTCCACCGGACGCCCCGGCCCGGTTCTCGTCGACATCCCCAAAGACGTGCTCAACCAACTCACCGAGTGGTCGACTCCCGGTCTCGCCGGTCTCCCCGGTTACAAGCCGCCGTCCTCCCAGGGACATCCCAAGCAGATCAAGGCGGCCGTCGAATCGATCGAATCCGCCGAGCGGCCGGTGCTCTACGTCGGGGGTGGTGTGATACGCGCCGGCGCCGCGGCCGAGCTACGAGCCTTCGCCGAGGCGGCGAACGTGCCCGTCGTCACCACGCTGATGGCCCGAGGAGCGTTCCCCGACAGTCACCATCTCGCTCTCGGCATGCCGGGGATGCACGGCACCTACACCGCCACCACCGCCATCCAGAGATCCGACCTCCTCATCGCCGTCGGGGCGAGGTTCGACGATCGGGTCACCGGTCATGTCCCGGCGTTCGCTCCCGACGCCAAAGTGATCCACATCGACGTCGACCCGGCCGAGATCGGAAAGGTGCGCAACCCCGACATCCCGGTGGTGGGCGACGCCAAACTCGTCCTCCAGGCCCTCCTGGCGCGTCTTCTCTCCACCAGGGGAGATGCCGCGATGCCGGCCCGTGCCCCATGGCTCGAACAAATCGCCGAGTGGAAGGAATCGAAGCCGCTCCGCTACGACCAGCCCGAGGACGGTCCCATCAAGACCCAGCACTTCATCGAACGTCTCCACTCCGTCACCGGCGGGGAGGCCATCGTGGTCTCTGGTGTGGGTCAACACCAGATGTGGGCCTCCCAGTTCTGGGGCTTCAGCCGACCAGAAACATGGATCAACTCGGGGGGCCTCGGAACCATGGGCTTTGCGGTGCCTGCAGCCGTCGGCGCCAAGACGGCCAAGCCCGAGGAGTTGGTGGTGGCTCTCGACGGTGACGGCTGTTTCCAGATGACATTCCAGGAGCTGATCACTGCGGCCACCGAGAACATCCCGGTGAAGGTGGTCGTGTTCAACAACGGCGGATACGGCATGGTCAAGCAGTGGCAGAACCTCTTCTACGGCGGGCGTCTGTCGGCGGTCGAGCTAGGGACGACGATCCCCGACTACCCGAAACTGGCCGAGGCGATGGGTTGTGTCGGCTTGCGGGTCGACCACCCCGGCGAGATCGACGCCGCCATCGACAAGATGCTGGCCGTCGACGACCGCCCGGCGTTGCTCGAGGTGGTCACCGACACCGACGAGTTGTGCTTCCCGATGGTGCCGGCGGGCGGGTCCAACGACAACATCGTCATGGGACCGGAAGACCTGTGAGCCAGCACACCCTCTCGGTGATCGTCGAGGACAAGCCCGGAGTCCTCGCCCGGGTCTCGGCCATGTTCTCCAACCGTGGATTCAACATCCACTCGCTGGCGGTGGGTCCGACGCATGTGCCCGGTAGGTCGCACATAACCGTCGTCGTGGACGCCCCCGAGCTGGAGCAACTCAAAAAGCAGCTCCACAAGCTGGTCAACGTGATCAAGGTGACCGAGCTCGACCGGGTGGACGCTTTGGAGAGCGAGGTGATGATCACCCGCATCTCCTGCGATCCGGTGAACCGTGGGGAGGTTGGGGACACTGCCGGGCTCTTCGGTGCGAGGATGATCGACCTCGGCCCCAACTCGATCACCTTCGAGGTGGCCGGCACGCCCGACCATCTCGCCTCCTTCATAGACCACATGAAGCCCTACGGCGTCATCGACCTCGTCAAGTCGGGTCGTGTCGCCATGAAGAAGATCTCCGACGTGGCACGAACGGCGGTAGGCCAAACGTGACACGGCGGATAGCCAGGAACGAAACGAGAGAAAAGAAAATGACCAAGACAATCACCTTCGACAAATCTCTGCAGGACGGTGACCAGCGGGTTGCGTTCAAGACCGCGTTGGACGACATGGGGGTCACATTCACGTCGTCTTCTTCGTTCGAACGCGCCTTCTCCCGCTCCAAGGAGGCGGCCGACAGCAACGGGGAGGTCCGTGGTGACAGGCTGCAAGCCATCGTCGACGAGGTCGAGTCAGGTATGGAAATCTTCCAGGGTGTGGCAGATTCCTACCGATGAATAACCACCGGATCGCCGTCGTGCCCGGGGACGGCACCGGCCCGGAGGTCGTCGCTGAGGCGGTGAAGGTCCTCGAGACCGCCGCCCACCTCTTCGACTTCCAATTGGAGCTGACGAGGTTCGACATCGGGGGCGAGCGCTACCTGCGCACCGGGGAGACCCTTCCCGGCGGGGTGCTCAACCGGCTGCGCGAATCCGATGCCATCTTGTTCGGAGCCGTCGGGCATCCGGAGGTCACTCCCGGGATCCTCGAACAAGAGATACTCCTGCGGTTGCGACGCGAGCTGGACCAGTACATCAACCTCCGCCCCGTGAAGCTGCATCCCGGGGTCCGCTCCCCCATCTCCGACGTGACACCCGACGACGTCGACTTCGTCGTGGTTCGGGAGAACAGCGAGGGCCTCTATGTCGGCAAGGGCAGCTTCACCGCGAAGGACTCGCCTTTCGAGGTGGCCGTCCAGGAGTCGGTGAACACCAGGTTCGGGGTGGAGCGTTGCATCCGGTATGCCTTCGAGCTCGCCATGACCCGCCCCCGCCGTCACCTCACCATGTGCGGCAAGACCAACGTGCTCGAGTATGCCTGGGATCTGTGGGCCCGGGTGTTCGCACAGGTCGCCGCGGAGTTCCCCGAGGTGGAGACTGCCTACGCCCATGTCGACGCGGCCTGCCTGTGGATGGTCGAAGACCCGAGCCGCTTCGACGTGATCGTGACCGACAACATGTTCGGCGACATCCTCACCGACCTGGCCGCCGCCATCCAGGGTGGGCTGGGCATCGCATCCGGAGGCAACATCAGCCCGACGGGGGTCTCGATGTTCGAGCCGATCGGTGGCACCGCCCCCGGGTTCGAGGGAACGGGGAAGATCAATCCTCTCGCCGCGATCGGCGCCTGTGCCATGATGCTGCGTGAGTTGGGGGAAACGACCGCCGCCGATGCGATCGAGGCTTCGGTCGCCACCGTCGCCGGGCAACTGCCGTCCCTGCGCGCCGGAGAGATGGGAGCCACCACCAACGAGGTCGGTGACCGGGTCGTCGAGATGGTGACCAGGTCGGTAGAGGTGTCGGCGTGAGCGGGAGGACCTTGTTCGAAAAGATCTGGGACGACCACGTCGTCACCGGGGACGACCCCGCATTGCTCTACGTCGACCTGCATCTGGTCCACGAGGTCACCTCACCGCAGGCCTTCGCAGGACTCGACCATGCCGAGAGGAAGGTGCGGAGACCCGACCTGACCCTGGCCACCGTCGATCACGCCATCCCCACCACCGCCCGCTCCCTGGGGATCCGAGACCCCCGGTCGAAGAAGCAGGTGGACACGCTCAGGGTCAATACCGAGAAACATGGCATCACCTTCTTCGGTCTCGACGACCCGCGTCAGGGCATCGTCCACGTCGTGGGTCCGGAGAACGGCTACACACAACCGGGCAAGGTCATCGTCTGCGGTGACAGCCACACCTCGACTCACGGGGCTTTCGGGGCGCTCGCGTTCGGGATCGGCACATCCGAGGTCGAGCACGTCCTGGCCACCCAGACCCTCTGGCAGAGACGACCTCGCACGATGGCGGTCGAATTCGACGGCCCCGTCCCTCCGGGGGTCACCGCCAAGGACCTGATCCTGGGCATGATCTCCCAGCTGGGCGTGGGCGGAGGGCAGGGCCACGTCATCGAGTACCGCGGCGAAGCCATCCGAAGTCTCTCCATGGAGGAGCGGATGACAGTCTGCAACATGTCGATCGAGGGCGGGGCGAGGGCCGGGATGATCGCCCCGGACGAGACCACGTTCGCATACCTGGAAGACCGTCCCTCGGCGCCGAAGGGCGCCGACTGGGAAGCCGCCGTCGCCTACTGGGAATCCCTGGCCACCGACTCCGATGCCGTCTTCGACACGACCCATCACATCGACGCCGCCAATCTCATCCCCCACGTGAGCTGGGGGATCAACCCCGGTCAGACCGCACCGATCACATCGTCTGTTCCCGACCCTGACGCAATCTCCGATCCCATCGACAAAGACTCCGTGGTGCGGGCGCTCCAATACATGGACCTGAGACCGGGGACACGGTTCGTCGACATTCACGTCCAGCACGTCTTCGTTGGCTCCTGCACCAACGGGCGTATCGAGGATCTGCGCAGCGCCGCCCACGTCGTGGCAGGCAAGAAGGTGGCGAGAGGAGTCAACGCCGTGGTGGTTCCCGGGTCGATGCAGGTGAAGGCCCAAGCCGAGGCGGAAGGTCTGGCAGAGATCTTCGAGTCGGCCGGGTTCTCCTGGAGAGAGGCGGGCTGTTCGTCTTGTCTGGCCATGAACGACGATGTCATCCCCACAGGCGAGCGGTGCGCCTCGACGTCCAACCGCAACTTCGAGGGTCGTCAGGGCCGTGGGGCGCGCACGCACCTGATGAGCCCCGCGATGGCAGCCGCGGCAGCGGTGGCCGGCCATCTCGTCGACGTCAGGGACTGGTCGTGACCCCGGTCTCGGTGGTCACCGGCACGATGGTGCCCCTACCCCAGGCCGACATCGACACCGACCAAATCATCCCCAAGCAATTCCTGACCCGGATCGAGAGGACCGGCTACGGGGACTTCCTCTTCCATGACTGGGCCACGACCGAAGAGGGAACACCCAGCTCCGACTTCTTCGTCAACGATCCGCAGAGAGCCGGCGCCAAGGTCCTGGTCGCCGGGCGCAACTTCGGCTGCGGCTCCTCGCGGGAGCACGCGGTGTGGGCCATCCAGGACTGGGGGTTCGACGCCGTCATCGCCCCGTCGTTCGGAGACATCTTCCGCAACAACTGTGTCAACGTCGGGTTGCTCACAGTGGAACTGCCCGACGATCAGGTGGCCCTCATCCAGGACATCGCCCAAGATCCCAACGCAACGATCCGGGTCGACCTGGAACAGCAGGTCGTGGAGGCGGCCGACTATGTCTTCGAGTTCGGCATCGACCCGGACGTGAAGGAGCGATTGCTCCAGGGTCTCGACCCGATCGGGCTCACCCTCCAGGAGGAAGCGGCAATCGCGGCCTACGAGTCGCGTCGACCGGTCTGGCTCACCTGACCCATCCCCTGCTGCTCGCGGAGACCGGCGTCTAATAGGCGTCCGGGTCGTCGAACGGCTCCTCGGTGTCGGCCAGCCTCTCAGTGATCCAACCGTCTATCTCAGCGAACACGTCGAACAGCCACGTCTCCTGTTTCAGGGAAGGGGGACTCTGATCAGCCGGGAAATGCCACACCCTCACCGCCACGTTGGTGTCGGTGGGGATTCCCCTCCAGATGTCCCATGGGGTCACGAAGGTCTCCAAACCGGCATGTCCGACGAAGAACACGTCGGTGCCCTCCGGAGCTGCTTCGAGCGCGGCCATGACTCCTTTGGACCGGGGAGGAAGAGTGTTCTTCAACTCCACCGCCCTCTCGGCGAGGTCGGGGCGACCGATCTCACGCAGCTTCTCGATCGAGCGCCTGGCTCTCCTCTCGGTGTAATTGGCGCCCTCGGGGAAGATCACGAAGGCATCCCGACCCGACATGGTGCCGGCTATGTCGACGATCACATCGACGACGGCGTCGCGACCTTGCTGAGCCGACGGGACGAACGCCGACGGTATGCGATTGATCATCACGTCGACCATCGGGTCCCACTGCAGGAACTCTTTCATCACGATGCGGGGCCGGCGTCGCAATTGGTTCGCCAAGGCGTCCATGAGGAGAATCGAGTCGCCCGGCCCGGCGTGGCGGCTGAGGACCATGATCGGGCCCTCTCCCACGGTGCGGGGCGGGTCTCCTTCTCGGATGATGCTCAGCTTGAAGGTGAACTTCGCCGAGGCGACGATCCGTCGCAGCATCCAGGCCATCAGCCGGTAGTGAGCGTCGACGAAGCCCGGGGCCCTCAATTTGAGCCCGAACCCGGAGAGCACCCACAGCGAGAACATCATCGTCAGCGCCGTCGCCTCCACGAGTAGGTAGAGGAACAGAAACCAGACGATGCGCAGTATGCGCCACTTGCCGGGAACGTAGCGAGAGACGAACGCGGCACCCACCACGATCACCGGAAGGGTCAGGACCGCAGCCACGACGCCGAGGACGACACCGGGGGCGATGACCAGACGGCGCACCGGTCGCGGAGGTGGCTTCACCTCCCGCTCGCTTCGAGGTACTCGACCGATGCCCGGTAGGCCGTCTTCATCCGGTCCTCGATCCCACCGGTGTCCTTCCACTTCAACTGGCTGCGGTCGTCCCAGGCCACGGGGCTACCGGTGGGGAGGAGGTGGACCTCGACATCGTCGGGGAGATCGCGCATGGTGGTCACGAACCGGTGTCGTCGAGCGATCTCGAATGAGATCAATGCTGCCTCATAGAGACGCTCAGGTGGCCGGAGGGGCGATTCGATACGCCCGACCTGGAGGACGTAGACGACATCGGCGCCGAGATGGACGGCTCGTCCCAGAGGCACGGAGTCGACCAGGCCCCCGTCGTAGAAATGTTCCCCCTCTACCTCCACCGGTGGGAACAGGGCCGGGACCGCGGACGAGGCGAGGACGGCTTCTACCAGGGGCCCCCGGTCGAACCAATGCTCGGTGAATCTCTCGATGGACGCCGCCACACATTGAAACGGAGTGTGAAGGTCCTCTATCTGGGTGTCGGGATGGATGGCGTGCTCGACGATGCGGCGAAGCTCGCCGGTCTCGTGGATGGACGGTTTCAGGGTGACGACACGCAGGGCCCGGTCGAGCAGGCTCGTCTGGAAGAGGTCGGCGCCGGTCACCTCCTCCCAGAACCCGGTGAGACGCTCCACTCCCTCCCTCCCCGGATAGTCGGCGATCACCGCCCCGTTGAAGGCCCCAATCGAGGTGCCAAGGATCAGGTCAGGGACGACCTCTGCCTCGTGGAGTGCCTGGATCATGCCCACTTCGACCGCACCCCATCGTCCCCCTCCACCCAGGACGAAGGCGGTGGTCACGGCAGTCTCGAGTGACCGGCCGCTAGGGAGTCTCTGCGCATCGCTCGGGACTCATGACTCGAGGTCTTCTTCGATATACCACTCGGTGAAGTCCGAACAGCGACCGTCGCCGTTGAATCTGATGATGAACAGGTTGCGGTAGGCCAACTCCGGCTCGAAGTAGCGAGTCCTGGCTGTCACCACGGCGAGATCGTCGGTCTCGACCACGGGAAGCCACTCGAAGTCCCAGTTGTCCTCCTTGTCATCGATCTCCAGCCAACGGGTGATGATCTCGTCGATCCCGTCCCACTCGCCGCCGGCGGTCTGTGGGTCGTACACCGCGTCTTCGGTGAACAGGGCCCTGATGTGATCGGGGTCGTTGCTGCTCCAGGCGAGGACGTATCCGTCCATCCATCGATCGAGTCGTTCCGTCATCGAACCCGAAGTTAGCCGTGCGATAGCCGCAGACCCCAGCCAAGATCACAGGTTGTGGCCGGGCGACGAACCAATCTGGCTCTCCTCTGGGCCGCGGTGCTGGCTCTGGTGACGGGTGTGAGTGCGTTTCTGGTCGGCACCCCTGCCGGGAGATGGGTGATCGTCGCTCATGGTGTGTTGTCCCTCGTGATCGTCGTTCTCGTCCCTCACAAATCCGCCATCGCCGCCCGGGGTATCCGGCGTCGTCGCAGTGGCCGACCGCTCTCGGTCGGTCTCGGCGTCGCTATGGTCGCCGCCCTGGCCTCCGGGGTCGTGCTCGTGACGGGACAGCTCGAGGACATCGGCCCTTTCACCACCATGCAGGTTCATGTTGCATTCGGGTTGCTCGCCGTGTCGTTGACGCTGATCCACACGTTGCAACGCCCGGTACCGCATCGAGGCACCGATTTCTCCAGACGCAACTTCGTCCTCACCGGAGGCGTGCTCGCTGCTGCGGGCGGTCTCTGGCTCGTCTTCGAAGGTGTGCTCGACGCGTCGGGCTGGCGTGGGGGCCGGCGCCGCTTCACCGGTTCGCACGAGATATCCGATGCAAGCGACATCCCCTACACCCAGTGGATCAACGACTCGGTCCAACATCTCGATCCCGGAGCCCACAGGGTGGAGGTGGCAGGCACGTCGTTCTCGATCCGGGACCTGGCAGCCACCGGTGACAGCGCCGAGGCGACATTGGATTGCACGGGAGGATGGTTCACCACCCAGGTGTGGAAGGGGACTCGTCTGGACCGGCTCCTCGAAGCCAGCGACGGGGCCAGCATCGTGGTGAGATCGGTGACCGGCTATTGGCGGCGGTTTCCCCGCGAGCACGCCGACCGTCTCCTCCTGGCGACGCACATGGCGGACCGTCCGCTCCCCGATGGCAACGGTGGGCCCGTCAGGCTGGTGGCACCGGGACGTCGCGGATACTGGTGGGTGAAGTGGGTGGTCTCGGTTCAGGTCGACGACCGGCCTCCGTGGTGGCAGCCGCCGCTGCCCATCGCCTGAAGGGTGGGTTGGCGCTCCCCGGGTGCGGGTATGTCCTCGACCACCGAGGAGGTGCCGACGATGGCCGACCGTGGCCCCGAACTGAGCCAACTGTCCGACGAGGAGCTGATCGCCGAGTACCGAAAGCTGAAGACCGAGACCGGTGGAGCCGATCCTGCGTTCAGCCCTCCTGAGCAAGACCCTGAGAGCGACGTGCGTGAGGAGATGGATCGTCGCGGGCTCAGCCCGGACCGGGAGGATGTCGTTCCCGACGTGGAGAGCCCGAAACGCGATCCGGTCGTCGAGGACCACGCCTGAGAGCCGGCCCACCTAAGATCTGGAGCCATGACCGACCAGCCGATCGCATCACATTCGTTCTGTGTAGTCGAAGGATGCACCGGTCCGAGCTCGGTGATGCACAGGGTGTCCATCTGGGGCGAAGAACACGACGTCGGGGTCTGTGAGAAGCACAGAGACTCAGCGCTGAACGAGGACAACGTGGACCGCTCCAAGGTCGAAGCATCACGCGAATCGGGCTGAAATCGAGGTTCAGTGAAGATCGCTCACTGTCCGTAGTAGTGGGTTCCATCGGCCCGGGAACGATGTAGTTTGTGAGTCGAGCCGGTTCGCCCCCACAATCCCACCGGCTCGAAAGCGGGCTGACAAAAGGGGAACGTCGCAGCGGTCCAACCGCCCCCACCAGCGTCGTTCCCTGGCCCGCTCATGAGGGATCCGGCCATCTCAGTTCCGATAGACCCCCTCGTGTGGTGGGAGTCCGCTACCCCAGCTGGTCGCGGCGGCGTGTGAGATAGGCGGTCTCGGCGATGTTGCCCGCCAGCTCGATGGCTCTGTCGTAGGCGGTGCGCGCCTCCAGACTGTGGCCCAGTCGGCGAAGCAGGTCGGCGCGGGTGGCGTGATACGCGTGATAACCCGCCAAGGCATCCTCGAGCCGGTCGACGGCTGCCAGTGCCACCTCCGGTCCGTCTAACTCGGCGATAGCGACGGCCCGGTTGAGGGCAATGATCGGCGAAGGGTCGAGACGGACCAGCTGATCGTAGAGTGCGACGATCTGCGACCAGTCGGTGTCGCGTGCGTCGCGGGCCGACGTGTGCACGGCGTTGATCGCAGCGAGGATGTGGTAACGACCCGGAGCCACCCCCGATTCCAGGTATTCGCGCACCAGTTGCTGACCCTCGGCGACCAGTGCGGCATCCCAGGCTCCACGGTCCTGCTCGTCGAGGGTGACCAGTTCGCCACTCGCCGAAACCCGGGCGGTGCGGCGAGCCTCGGTGAGGAGCATCAGCGCCAGCAACCCGGCCACCTCACCATCCTCCGGCATGAGGGCACGGATCAGGCGGGTGAGCCGGATCGCCTCGGCGGTCAGGTCGTGACGCACGGGATCGGTGTCGGGCCCGGTCGCCAGGTAGCCCTCGTTGAAGACCAGGAATAGGACGGCGAGAACGCCGGAGACACGGGCCGGGAGATCCTCCGCGGACGGCACTCCATAAGGGATGCCGGCCGCCTTGATCTTGGCCTTGGCGCGCGTGATCCGTCGTTCCATGGTGGTCTCCTGTACCAGGAAGGCACGGGCGATCTCGGGCACCGTTACCGCCGACCATCCGCAACGTCAGCCCCACCCTGGCCTCCATCCCGAGAGCCGGGTGACAGCAGGTGAAGATCAGCCGGAGCCGGTCATCATCGATTACGCCGAAAGGCTCGGGCAGGTCATCGTCGTACAACAGCTGAGCCTCCTCATGCTTGTCATCTCGCTTGTTCTCGCGCCGGATCCGGTCGATGGCCTTGCGTTTGGCGGTGGTGGTCAGCCAGGGGCCGGGGTTGGGGGGCACGCCGTGGGCCGGCCAGCGCTGGACGGCGGTCGCAAACGCCTCGGCCGCCGCCTCTTCGGCGATGTCGAGATCTCCGAAACGCCTGGTCAGGGTGGCGACCACCCGGGCCCACTCCTCGTGGTGTGCCCGGGTGATCACCTGTCGGGCGTCGACCACGCTCACAAGAACGGCCGCACCTCGATCTTCCGATTGCAGGACTTCGACCCCTCGGCGGCGAGCTCGAGCGCCACGTCGAGGTCGGGAGCCTCGATGATCCAGAGGCCGGCGAGATACTCCTTCGACTCCAGGTAAGGGCCGTCGGTGAACATCGTCTCCTCGCCTCGGTTGTCGATGACAGTGGCCGAGCTCGGTGCGGCGAGGCCACCGGCGAAGACCCAGTGACCCTCCGTCTTGAGCCGGTCGTTGAACTCGTCGATGGCAGCCACCTCGTCCGCGGTGGCGAGGCCGGTCGTGTCGTCGATCACAGAAACCAGGTATTGCATGTCAGATCATCTCCTGAGGTTTGGGCGCCCCTCGTGGGCCGCCGTTCACCCCTGCTACGAACGACGCCGCCTCGATCCGACACCGCCTGCCGCATTTCTCTCGAGATTCCATCGTAGATACAGGAGGGATCGCGGGGATGTGGTGCGGCTCCACCGATCCGCGAAGAGCAGGGAGCGACGTTTCTGCTGGTCAGAATCTTGCTCCGCGGGTAGGACTCGAACCTACAACCAATGGATTAACAGTCCACTGCTCTGCCAATTGAGCTACCGCGGAAGGTCGCCGGATGGCGGATATTCAGGTTACCAACGCCGTCTTTGTACTCCCAGTCCCATCGAGTGTGCAGAATCGCTCCCTCAGGGGGGAAATCCGTACCACGGACTGGGATTCAGGCGTCCTCGAGGAAGCCCTGCAAACGCCCCGACTTGTCGGGATGGCGCAGCTTGGCGAGGGCTTTGGTCTCCAGCTGGCGGATACGCTCCCGGGTCACGTTGAAGTGGACCCCCACCTCCTCCAGGGTCCGCGGTTTGCCGTCGGCGAGTCCGAAACGCATCACCAGCACTTGCCGCTCCCTCTCGGTGAGACCTTCGAGAGCCTGGGCCAACTGCAGCTGTAGAGACGAGAAGGTGGCCACATCGGCGGGCATCTCCGAGTCGACATCCTCGACCAGGTCACCCAAGGTCCCGTCCTCGTCCTCACCGACAGGGGTCTCCAACGAAACCGTGTCCTGGGCGATGCGACGCAACTCGGCCACCCGTTCCACCGGGAGATCCATCTCCTCGGCGAGTTCGTCGATGGTCGGTGCCTGACCCCGAAGCTGGGTCATCTCCCGCTGGAGACGGGTCAGCTTGTTCACCGAGTCGAGGACGTGAATCGGCATACGGATCGTCCGGCCCTGGTCGGCGATGGCACGGGAGATCGACTGGCGGATCCACCAGGTGGCATAGGTCGAGAACTTGAAGCCACGTCGGTAGTCGAACCGTTCGACGGCGCGCATCAGCCCGACGTTTCCCTCCTGGATGAGATCCAGGAGCGCCATTCCGCGGCCGACATAGCGGCGGGCCAGGGAGACCACGAGTCGGAGGTTCGAGTTGACCAGGGAGTCGTGGGCCGACTTGGCCACATCGACCTGGTGTTGGAGCAGAGAACGGTCTTCGGGAGTGAGTGGCTCGTCTCCCAACAGCCGCTCCTTGGCCTTGGTGCCGGCCTCGAGCTGCATCGCCAGCTCGACCTCCTGTTGGGCGGTGAGCAGCGGGTAGCGGCCCAGGTCGTTCAGATAGAGCCGTACCGGATCGGAGACAGAGATCTGAGAGACCTCGATGTTCTCCTCTATGACTGCCGGGCCTTCTTCCTGGAGCTTGATCCCCTTGATCCGCAGCTCGTCGGCGACCTTCTCGAAGGCTTCACCGGGGGCCTCGATGTCCTCCAACTCCTGCTGGACCTCGGCCATGGTCAAGAAACCCCGGTGATTTCCACGTTTGACCAGGGCCGCCGTGACCTTGGCGAGTGAGTTGTCTGTCATTGACTCGAGGAGCGTTTCTCCTGCTGTAAAGCTATCAAGCGTCTGAAGTAATCGGAATGGGTTTGTGTCCCTTCCTCGGCTCCAGCCAGCTTCGCCTCTAGCTCGTCGATCTCGTTGTCGATACGGCGAAGCCGCACCCGCTCTCTCATGTCGGCCCAATCCGGGAGCGGGCGAACATCGAGGGACAGTCCTCGGATGATGGACTGAAGGGCGGGGTCGTCGACAACACCCGGATCCACCGGAGTCCCTGGGGGGAGTGCCCGCAGGTGCTCTTCCACGGCGAGGAAAGCTTCTCGTACTCGTTCGTCGGTGAAGTCGGCCGCCGATATCTCCATACCCGGTGGATTGCCCAGCACGACACGCAACAGCTCGGCCTCCGCTCGATCGAGAGGCCTCTCCGCCACCCGATCACTCTGTGAGCGGGCGCGGGAGCCACGCCCCATCGCGGCCTCGACCGTGGCCAGATCGACTCCGACCAGCCGGGCGACGAACCGTTCGTACTCGCCCCGGGCGATCGGATCGTGCAACCGTCGGAGCTGGGCGACGGCTGCATGCAGCGCCCTGGCCCTACCCTCCGGGCCGGTGACGTCGTGTCGGGAGACCTCACTCTCGATTCGGTGCTCCAGCAGTGGCCGGGCCGCTTTCACGGCCTTGGCCAACTCGTCACCGCGGCCCTCCTGATAGAGATCGGCCGGGTCGAGCCCGTCGGGCATCACCGCCACCCGAAGATCGAGATCGAGCCGGAACGGCGACTCCAGGTCGTCGCTGCGCAAGGCAGCCTTGGACCCCGCATCATCGGAGTCGAAGGCCAGCACGACCTTCTCGGTGAAGCGACGCAGCAGATCGAAATGCCCGTCGCCCAGTGCCGTGCCACAGGTGGCGACCGCGGTCTTCACCCCCGCCTGGTGCATCGCAATGACATCGGTGTAGCCCTCGACGATCACCGCCGGAGTGTCGGAGCCGAAAGCCTGTCGTGCCCTATCCAGCCCGAAGAGGACCCTCGACTTCTGATAGACGATCGAATCGGCGGAGTTGACATATTTGGCGTCGGGATTGTTGATCTGGGTCCGATCGACCTGTTCGATCTTGCGGGCGCCAAACCCGATGGGATCGCCACGCAGATCGTGGATCGGAAACATGAGCCTTCCCCGGAACACGTCATAGAGACCATGCCGCCCCGTCCGGCTCAGCCCCGCATCGGTCATCGCCCGATCGTCGACACCGCCGGTGCGCAACGTCTTGGTGAGAGTGTCCCAGTCGGTGCCGGCGAAGCCGAGTCGCCACTCGTCGATGATGTCGACCTCATACCCGCGGCTGCGCAGATAGGCCCGGGCCGAACCGGCGTCGGGTGCCCGCTTCAGCCTGTCCTGATAGACCTCGATGGCCCTGCGTAGGGCTTCGACCGCGGCTGCCCTTCTCCCTCGCTTCCTCGCCTCCGCCGGGTCGCGCACCAGGGTGATCCCCGCCTTGGTGGCCAGCATGTCCAGGGCCTCCCCGAAGTCCACACCCCTCGTCTCCTGGACGAAACCGAAGACGTCGCCTCCGGCACCGCATCCAAAGCAGTGGTACAGGCCCCGGGCACGATCGATCGACATCGACGGGGTCTTCTCCTCGTGAAAGGGGCACACGGCCATATACGACCGCCCCGACTTCTTGACCTTGGTCACCTCGGAGACGAGGTCGACGAGGTCCGTCGCCTCACGGACCCGATCGATGTCACCACGCTCTGCCATATGAGTCGATCATAAGGACGACCAAGGTGCTCGGGGCTATGTGAGACGCTCGTCCAGGTAGCCGACGATGGCGCCCATCGACACCCGGTCCTGGGCCATGGTGTCGCGGTCGCGGACGGTGGCGGCGCCGTCTTCGAGGGAGTCGAAGTCGACCGTCACACAGTACGGCGTCCCGATCTCGTCCTGACGGCGGTAGCGGCGACCGATCGATTGGGTGACGTCCAACTCGACCATCCAGCGTCGTCTCAGTTCCTCGGCCAGCTTCTCGGCCGGCTCGATGAGCTCGGGCTTCTTCGACAAGGGCAGCACCGCCACCTTGTAGGGGGAAAGCCGGTGATGCAGTTGCAGCACGGTGCGCATCTCACCGTCCACCTCCTCCTCGTGGTAGCCGTCGATGAGAAAAGCGAATGTGGCTCTGGTCGCCCCGGCCGCGGGCTCGATCACGTAGGGGTAGAACCGCTCGTTGGACTCCGGGTCGAAATAGGTGAGTTCCTGGCCGGAGTGCTCCGCATGCTGGCGGAGGTCGAAGTCGGTTCGGTTGGCTATCCCCTCCAGTTCGTCCCAACCCCAGGGGAACCGGTATTCGACATCCGCCGTGCTCGCCGAGTAATGGCTCAGCTCATCGCTGTCGTGTTCCCTGAGCCGAAGGTTGTCTCGATCCATCCCGAGATCGACATACCATTGCATCCGCTGGTCCAGCCAGAACTGGAACCACTCGTCAGCCTCTTCGGGACGGCAGAAGTACTCCATCTCCATCTGCTCGAATTCCCTGGTACGGAACACGAACTGTCCGGGAGTGATCTCGTTGCGGAAGCTCTTTCCGATCTGAGCGATCCCGAAAGGCAATTTGAGCCGCTGGGTGCGTCGGACGTTCTCGTAGTTGGTGAAGATCCCCTGGGCGGTCTCCGGTCTCAGGAAGACGAGGTTCTCGTCGGTCTCGGTGTGGCCCATGTGGGTCCGGAACATCAAGTTGAAGTCCCGGGGGTCGGTGAACTGGCCGGAGACGCCACAGCTGGGGCACTTGTCGGGGTCGTCCAGCTTGTCGAGACGATGGCGTGAGTTGCAGTTGCGACACTCCACCATGGGATCGGTGAATACCTCCTCGTGCCCCGACGCCTGCCACACCTGGCGAGCCTGGATGATGGCCGAGTCGATTCCGACGACGTCGGCCCGCTCCTGGACCATCGACCGCCACCACTCCGCTTTGACATTGCGCAACAGCTCCACCCCCAGCGGCCCATAGTCGTAGGCCGAGCGCAACCCTCCGTAGATCTCGGAAGCTTGGAAGGCGAAGCCTCGCTTCTTGGCCAGGTTGGTGATGGTGTCGAGAGTGATGTCGGTCATCGGGGGGCAGGCAGTGTAGAACCGCCGCTCTCCCTGACCGGAATGCCGAATCTGGAGACCTTCTCAGGCCAACTCGTGGCGGGTCGTGGCGAAACTGGGCGTGCACGACCGGGCCGCTTTGGTGATCGTCGCCTACGAGAGTGGCCTCGTCCGCCCTGGCGACGCCTGACCCGACCTCATCCGGATTCCTCCACGGCGTCCTCGGCGGCGCCAAACCTGCGCTCACGCGCCTGATATTCGACAACGGCGTCGACGAGGGCGTGCCGGTCGAAGTCCGGCCAGAGGATCCCGGGAAAGTAGAACTCGGCGTATGCGGACTGCCAGAGCAGGAAGTTCGACAACCTGTGCTCACCCGATGAGCGGATGACGAGATCGACGTCGGGCATGTCGGGGACGTACAAGGCGCGACCGAAGGACTCCTCGTCGATCGGGTTCCCCGAGCGGGCCAGCTTCTTCGCCGCCTCGACGATCTCCCGTCTGCTTCCGTAGTTGAAGGCGAAGACGAGATGGAGGTTTGTGTTGTCTTTGGTCTTGTCCTCGGCCTCGGCCATGTGCTTGCGATTCCGATCGGGGATCCGGGAATCTTCCATGTCTCCGGCGAACAGCATCCGCACCCCCTGGGCGTGGAGGTCGTCGCGTCGGCGGAGGAGCAGGTCCTCGTTGAACCACATCAAGAACTCGACCTCCTCGGCTGAACGTGACCAGTTCTCGGTGGAGAAGGTGAATGCGGTGACCCATTCGATTCCGATCTCGAGGGCGCCCTCCACGGTGTCGAAGAGAGCCTCCTCCCCGGCGAGATGGCCCGCGGTTCGGGGGAGGCCCCGCTGGTTGGCCCACCGCCCGTTCCCGTCGAGGATGAGACCGACGTGTCTCGGCACCTGGTCCGGGTCGATCTGGCTCAGACCAAGCGTCATTCCAACACCGCCAGCGAGCTCAGCTTCCGATCGAGGTGGTATTCGACGAATCGGCGGGTGATACCCATCGCTTCGGTGGACAGCGACGTGTCGATCGGAGGCAGTGAGGCCAGCTCCGCTCCGGCCAGGGCCGCCAGGTACCCGGTGATCCCCGCCCGCAACTTGACGGATCCCTCGACACGACAGCGGTCGCATATCGATCCGCCACCGCCGAAAGAGAACCGGTGCAGGTCTTCGGCCCGCCCACAACTGGCGCACTGCAGCAGCGACGGCGCCACACCGACGACGTCGGCCAGCTTGAGGAGGTAGGAGGTGATCAGGTCGGGGCTTCGGGTTCCCGCCTCCAGGGTCTTCAATCCCCGCTGGAGGAGGAGGAAGAGACGGATGGCAGCCTCCTCTTCTTGGGCGACGGCGTCGGCTGCTTCGACCATCGTGCCCGCGGCCACGACGGCGTCGAGGTCGGCGCGCAGTCTGGGAAACGGCTCCAGCACGGCGACCTGGGTGATGGTGTCGAGGTTCCTGCCTTCGTACAGCACCAGATCGACGTGGGTGAATGGTTCGAGACGGCCACCGAATCTGCTCTTCGTCTTCCGCACCCCTTTGGCGACCGTGCGGATCTTGCCGTTGTTCGGCGAGAGAAGCACGACGACACGATCCGCCTCACCGAAGGGATAGGAACGGAGGACGATGCCCTGATCGTGTCGAAGCGCCATGAGACCGTCAGAGTATCCCGGCTGACGCCTAGTCTCGGGGTATGGCAGTTCTCCCGGACAACGAGGTCGAAGCTTTCGTGGAGGCACACCCCGAATGGTCGTGGGCGGATACGGAGATAACCCGGACCTTCGAGTTCACCGACTTCAACGAGTCGATGGGGTTCGTCACCCGGGTTGCGATGGAGGCGGAGAAGGCCGATCACCACCCCGACATCGACGTCCGCTGGAACAAGGTCACCTTGACCCTTTCCACCCACTCCGAGGGCGGTCTCACCGAAAAGGACCTCGACCTCGCCGAAAAGGCGGACGGGCTCGCCTGAGCGCCCCCACTTTCCTCAGGTAGTACGACCCGGATGTGGGTCTGTCCGCCTCGAGACGATCTCGAGGCGGACAGACCCACACTTCTGGAGGCGGTGGGACCCGTATCCGGGTCCCACTTCCTGAGGAAAGTCGCGTTCGGTCAACTGAAACGGGGGGGTCGCTTTTGTTTTGTTGGGGCCAGGCCGTCGGCGGCGGCTGCGCCGCCGCAGCCCAGGGACTCGTAGGCGCCCCAGGCGTCGAAGATGGGATAGGCCATGCGCAACCAATGGTTGAGGGTGTGTTTGGTCCAACTCAACGCTTCGGCCGGGCCCTTCGCCAACTTCGCCGCCAGACCACGGGTGAAAGAGCCGAGTTCGTCGTCGTCGACCACCTTGGCCACCAGCCCGATCCGTTCCGCTTCCTCGCCATCGAGAGGCTCGTTGGTCATCAGGTAGTACTTTGCCTTCGCCATCCCGATCAGCAGCGGCCAGATCACCGCAGCATGGTCGCCGGCCGTGACGCCGATGTTGGTGTGCCCGTCGATGATCCGGGCCGAACGCCCCGCCACCGGTATGTCCGCCATCAGCGCGGCGGCCAAACCAGCCCCGACCGCGGGCCCGTTGATGGCCGAGACGATGGGCTTGGAGCACTCGATTATGTTCCTCACCAGGTCGCGCGCCTCTTTGAGGACCCGCCGATGCGCAGCGTGGTCTTCCACGATGTGGTCGATCATCTCGAACGCCCCACCTGCCGAGAACGCCCGACCCTCGGCGCGCAACAGGACCGCTCTCACCTCATCATCGCGATCGATCTCGGGCCAGATCTCGACCAACTCGCCGTGACCTCTCTCGGTCACCGCGTTGAGCCGTTTGGGGTCGCCCAGGGTGACCACCAGGACCCCGTCCGAGCCGACCTCGAGCCTCAGATACTCATAACCACTCGTGTCCATGTCGGGACGGTAGACCAAACGGCATAATCGACCCATGCGGTACGCGGAGAAGACGGCAATCGTCACCGGGGCGGCCTCCGGCATCGGGGCCGCCACCGTGCGACGTCTCCACGCCGAAGGCGCACGGGTCGGGCTCATCGACATCGATGGCGAGCGAGCAAGGACCGTCGCCGGAGAGGTCGGCGGTGCCGTCGCCGAACTCGACCTCAGAGACATCCCCGCCATCCCGGAGGCGGTGGAGGGGCTCGCCGGAGAACTCGGAGACATCGACCTCTTGGTCAACTGTGCGGGCTGGGACGTTGCCACGCCCTTCGTCGACACCGACCCCGACTTCTGGCGAAAGGTGATCGAGATCAACCTCCTCGGACCGATCGCGGTGACCCACGCCTCACTGGCCCATATGGCCGCCGGGTCGGCGATCGTCAACGTCGCCTCGGACGCGGGGCGGGTGGGTTCGAGCGGCGAAGTCGTCTATTCGGGAGCCAAAGGCGGGATCATCGGGTTCAGCAAAGCCCTGGCCCGGGAGGTCGCCACCCGTCAGATGAGGGTGAACGTGGTGTCCCCCGGCCCCACGGACACACCATTCCTGGCCTCGTTCGACGACTCGGGCAAGCTGGCCGCGGCCATGGAGCGCCATACGCCGTTGCGGAAGCTGGCGACACCCGACGATGTCGCCGCGGCCATCTCGTTCCTCGGTTCTTCGGAAGCCGGACACATCACCGGCCAGGTCCTTTCGGTCTCGGGTGGCCTCACCATGGTTTGAGGTTTCGGATCAGGTCTCCTCAAAACCGAGTCGATCGAGGAGTTGCGGAGTCCGCTGCCAGTCCTTCTCGACGACGACTCTGAGGTCTAGGTTCACCCGTCCCCCGAGGAGGGTCTCCAACTCGGCTCTCGCCTCTGTGCCCGCCTTCTTGAGCAGATTGGCCTCCTTGCCGATGACGATGCCCTTCTGGCTCTTCCTCTCGACGACGAGATCGGCGGAGATGTCGATCAGGCCGTCGTCGCGCTGTTCGATGTCCTCGACCCTGACCGCCAGGGCGTGGGGCAGTTCCTCCCGCAGCCTGTCCAGGAACTTCTCCCGGATGATCTCGGCCACGACCAGCGACTCGGGCTGGTCGGTGTGCATGTCGTCCGGGTAGTACTGAGGGCCTTCGGGGAGTCTGGAGACCAGCTCATCGACCATCTCGGCAACTCCCTCCCCGGTTAGCGCCGACAACGGGAAATAGTGCTCGAAGGGCCACGTCGCCGCCTCGACCAGTTGGCTCACGGTCTTGGCCCTGCTCGCCGCGTCGACCTTGTTCACGGCGACCACGACATCGGCTCCACTCTCGATCAGACGCTCGGCAATGAGACGATCCCCCGGTCCGATCGGCATGGTGGCGTCGATAACGAAGACGACCGCGTCGGAGTCGGCCAGGGTCCCGTAGACGAGCGAATTGAGACGAGTGCCGAGCTCGGTACGCGGTTTGTGAAGACCCGGGGTGTCGACGAGCACGATCTGATGACCGGGTCCGTGCACCACACCCCGGATTGCGTTCCGTGTGGTCTGCGGCCGCGACGAGGTGATCGACACCTTGGTCCCGACCATGTGGTTGACGAGGGTCGACTTGCCCACGTTGGGCCGACCGACGACCGCTACGAACCCCGACTTCACCGCTGAACCACCACCGATGCTCGTGCATCGACCGGGACATCCGCAGCGCGGGAGAAGCGGAGCCTCACGCGCGGATCACTGTGTCTCGGCTCGCTCCGTGATCCCGACCATGATCTCGGACACACGGCGTCCTTGCATGCGAAGCACTTCGAGGGCGAGTCGCTCGAAGAGGAACACCTCCCCCTCCTCCGGGACCCTCTCCGCCAGCCCCAGCACCAAACCACCCACGGTGTCTCCCTCGTAATCGTCGGGCGGTTCGATGCCGGTGACCTTGCACAACTCGTCGACACCGAGTCGAGCATCGACCCACCAGCGCTCGCCCTGAGCGACGATGAGCGCCTGGTCCGGGTCGGTCTCGTCGGCGATCTCGCCGACCAGTTCCTCGAGGAGATCTTCGATCGTGACCAGACCCACCACGTCGCCGTACTCGTCGACCACGATCACCTGGTGGGTGTGGCTCTCCTGCATCTCCCCGAGCAGCGCGGAGGCGAGTTTGGTCTCGGGAACGAACTCGACCGGACGCATCACCTCGGCAACCGTCTCAGGCCGGGCTCCGTTGCTGGTGAGCACGGGCAACAGGTCTTTCACTATCACCATGCCCACCACGTCGCCGTCCGAGGTCACGGGGATCCTCGAGAACCCTTCGTCGGTGGCGACCTCGATCAACTCGGTGATCGTCCCGGTCACCGGGATGGTCACCATGTCGGGGCGGGGAGTCATGACTTCACGGATGATGGTCTCGCCGAACTCCAGCACCGAGTCGATCAACTCCCGCTCGTGCTCGTCGGCCTCGTCCTCCTCGACATCGTCCACTTCCTCCACTCCGTTGTCCACATCGGGCAGCAGTTCGTTCGCCCAACCCCCGGCACGCACCGACCAGCGCAGCAAGAAGTGCGACCGATAGGCGAGACCGCTCGGGTTGAGCCTGCCCAAGCGACGTGGGATCAGATCACCGAGCAGGAACGAAGCGAGACCCACCACCACGGCGATGACTATGGCCACAGTGGCCGTGGAGCCGAGCGCGAGGACTGCGGTCGCCAGGACGGCCCCGACGACGAGGAAAGCCGAAGCGACCACGCCCACCGCCGGCACGATGCCCTCACGCTCGTCGAGCAGGTCCGCCACGGTGTCTGCCCCCCTCACTTCCTCGGATGCGTCACGGAGTGCGTCGGCGCGGGGAATCCTGGTGATGGCAGTGCCCGCAGCCCTCAGCCAGGCGGAGAACAGGATGGAGAGAACCGCGATCGTGAGCGCCGCCACAGTCATCGCCGCTCCTTACCCACCATTGCCAACAGTTCGCGCTCCCGCCGCTCCATGCGTTCAGCATCCTCGTCCTCCACGTGGTCGTAGCCGAGGAGGTGGAGGATGCCGTGGGTGACCATCAGCGCCATCTCGTCCTCGAACCGGACTCCGGACTCCTCCGCCTGTGCTCGCACGTAAGCCGGGG
>CAZZIG010000013.1:0-11664 GCA_964653975.1 uncultured Acidimicrobiaceae bacterium | reverse complement strand
CCTGGGTCAGCCCGAAGGAGGCGTTGTTGGTCGGGATGACGATGAGCTCGCCACCGGCCACCACGGCCTCGCGGACCAGCTCGTCGTAGGCGACCTCGAAGCAGATGCCGACGGCGAGGGGCACCGTGCGGCCGAGCCGCTCGACGGCGACGGGCAGCAGCCCCGGCTCGGTCCCGGCCAGCATGTCCACGGTGACGAGGTCGACGGCGGCGGTGAAGGTGCGGAAGAAGTCGCGGTGGGGCATGTACTCGCCGAACGGCACCGGGTGCTGCTTTCGGTACTCACCGACTATCTCACCGTCGCTGTCGAAGTACACGTTGGCGTTGATCCACTCGGTGTCGCTGATCACCCGATCGCCACCGACGACGAACCGCGAGCCGAGACGGCGTGCCTCGGTGGCGATCGCCTCCCTCACCTCCTCGTTGAGCACGGGGTCGGCGTTGGTCGAGCCGGTGGAGCCCTCGGGCCACACCACGAGACCGGCGGTCCCGGGCGCCAGCGACCTGGTCAGCTCGAGGTGCTGTTCGTAGGTGCGCAACCTCTCGTTGGGAGGACAGTCCTCGAACGGGCAAGGAGTCGAGCCCTGGACGATGGTGACCGGCGCGCCCACGTCGTCGACGGCCCGGGTCATCAACCACCCATACGACCCGAGGAAGACAACCACGACGCTCAACCCTGCCGTGAGTGTGGCGCGCGCGGCGGTCCGTGTCGCCAGTTCGGCGAGGATGGCCGCCACCAACACCACCAGCACCGTTAGACCACTGGCCCCCAGCACGGCGGCGGGCTGACGCGCCAGCAGGCTGTCGGACAGGGCGTAGCCGGCCGCACCCCACTCCATGCCCCCCACCGGGAAGTGGTATCGCACCAACTCCATGACGGCCCAGCCCCCCGTCGCCAGGATCAGCCACCTTCCCGGGCTCTCCTCCCGGTGCCCGGCCAACCACCACCCGAAGACGGCGTGGAACAGGGCTTGCACCGGGACCAGGACCAGCGCCAGCAACTCCAGGTTGGCGAGCCACCACATGAACCCGCCGAAGAACACGTTCCCGTAGAGAAAGCCGATCCAGAATCCGGCCTTTCTCGTCTCCACGACCCGAAGCGACCAGAGTAAGAGCGCAAGTCCCGGCACGATCAGGACGCCCGGCCCGAACGGCGGGAACGCCAGAAACGACAAGACCGCGCCAGCAGTTGCGAGAAGGAGCGGTTTCATGCCGCCAGCAGAGTAAGCGTGAGCAGACGACGTCGCATAGCGACATCATCTACTCACGCTTAGAGTTTTCCTCATGTGGGAAGGTGATGTCTGGGTGGCGGCACGAGCCGCGCGGGCTGGTGCCGACATCGTGCAGACCGGCTTCTTCCAGTTGCTCGACACCGAGATGAAGAGTGCGGTGGACCCGGTCACTCAGATCGACCGCGCCGCGGAGGAGGCGATCAAACAGTCCATCGCAGCCCACTTCCCCGACGACCGGTTCCTCGGAGAGGAGGGGGGAGGGGACGACTGGCGGGTGGGAAGGGTCTGGATCGTCGACCCTCTCGACGGGACGGTGAACTTCGTTCATCGTCTCCCCCAGGTGGCGGTGTCAGTGGCCCTCTGGGACCAGGGGAGACCACTGGTCGGGGTGGTGATCGACGTCGCCCGCAACGAGGAGTTCGTCGCCGTCGTCGGCGAAGGCGCAACCCTCGACGGTGAGCCGATCAGGGTCTCGGAGACACCTTCGCTCGACCAGTCGCTCGTCAGCACCGGCTTCCCCTACGACCGCAGGGAGCACGCCGCGGCCTACCTGAGAGTCGTGGAAGAGGTCATGGCCAACAGCCAGGGGACCCGGCGTCTCGGCTCGGCCGCGCTCGATCTCGCCTGGCTGGCGGCAGGCCGCTACGACGCCTACTGGGAGCACGGGGGGGAAAGCGGCATCAAACCCTGGGACGTAGCCGCCGGTCTGCTGCTCGTGACCGAGGCGGGGGGGACATATACCAACGAGACCGGCGAGATCCACCAGCTCCAGGCCAGGGCCCATGTGGCCAGCAACGGGAAGGTCCACGACGAGTTGCGCTCCATCGTCGCCCGCACCATGCCGGAGCATCTGAGATGACCCAGCGTCTGTATCACGATCATCACCTCCATCCATTCGGTTACGCGGCCCTCGTGTCCGGGCTCGACCTGATGGACGCTCCCGACCTCAGCACCGTGATGCGTCGTGTCGCCGAGCACGGGCAACGGGTGGAAGGGCCGATCATCGGCCAGCGGCTCAACGACGAGGGAGTGACAGACCTACGTCTCCCGACTGCGGTTGACATCGACGACGTGGCGCCGGATCGCCCGGTCCTCCTCTACCGCTACTGCGGGCACATCGCGATTGCCAACAGTGCTGCCCTCGCAATGGCCGGGATCGAGACCGGCACCGGAGACCCGGAGGGGGGCTCATTCGACCGGGACAGCACCGGACGACCCAACGGGATCTTGAGGGAGACGGCGGTGAACCCGGTGGCCCGGGCGCTGGAGGAACACACACCTCCCCCCAGCGACCTGGAGATCATCTCCGCACTCGCCGGTCTGCGCCGGATGGGCATCGGGTCTATCACGGGCATGATCTCTGTCTCGGATGCTGTCTGGTGTGCGGTCGAAGACGAGGTGGGGACACTCATCCGGCTCGGTCCCGACCTCCCGGTGGACATCGACGTGTTGTTGATCGCCTCCAAGCCCGAAGATCTGCGCGACGCCAAGGCTCGTGTCGACAGGGCCGATGGGCCGATCCGGTTTGTCGGCTACAAGGATTTCATCGACGGGAGTCTCGGCGGGCACACCGCCGCCATGTACGAACCGTTCGCCGACCGACCCGGGAACCGGGGAACAGAGCGATACCGCCACGACCACATGGTGGAGATGGGTCGGACCTCGCTGGAGTTGGGGGGAGCGGTGGCGATTCATGCCATCGGGGACCGTGCCAACGATCTGGCTCTCGATGTCCACGAGGAGCTACTCCGAGGTGGAGCCGATCCCGGCGGGTTGCGGGTCGAACACGCCTCGGTCCTCACCGGGGAGACCATCGAGCGGATGGCACGACTCGGCGTCACCGCCTCGGTCCAGCCGGCATTCCTCGCCTCCGAGAGCGGTTGGCTGGAGAAACGTCTCGGGCCGGAGAGGATGTCGTCTGCCTATCCGTTCCGTTCCCTCCTCGAGGCCGGTGTTCCTCTCCTCGGGGGGAGCGACTCACCCGTCGAGTTGCCCGACCCCGAGACCGGGATCACCGCAGCCGTCGATCGTCATGGGATAAGCCCGGACGAAGCCCTCACCCGGGAACAGGCCGAAGCCCTCTTCGCCCGCCCGGCTGCCTGACCCAGCCCGTCAGCGACGGTCCGCCGTTACCGTCACAGCGATGTTCGACTTCGCCTCAGCGACCCCCGAGTCGGTGACACGAATCGCAGAGGAGGCAATCGCACGCGCCCGAGAGTTGGCCGCGATCGTCACCGACCCCGCGAACCCGCTCAGGTTCGAGACTGTGCTCGCCCCGGTCGACGAGATCAAGAACGTGATCCTCTCCGCGGAGAGCCGGTCCACGTTCCTCAAGAACGTCCATCCGGACCCGGAGGTACGCGAGGCGGCCTTCGCGGCCTATGAGAAGACTCAGACGTGGAATCAGTACCCGGAGAGCCCGCGCTCGATCGAGCTCGCCTTCGATCCAGCATTCAACGACGTTGTGCAGCGTTATGCCGTCTCCACCGAGGGCCGTGCTCTCAGCGGCGAACGGAGGCGGATGCTCGACCTCGTGCTGCGCGACCTCCATCTCGTCGGCCACCACCTCGACTCCCATGAACAGACGAGGCTGCGTGAGATCTCCGATCGTCTCGTCAGCCTGGCCACGAGGTTCGCCAAGAACATCGCCGACTACGAGGACCACCTCCTTCTCGGCGAGGACGACCTGGAGGGTCTTCCAGACTCCTATGTCGAGACGCTTCCGGTCGATGAGGACACCGGAAGTCGGAGGGTCACCATGGCCTACCCCCACGTCGTCCCCTTCCAGGAGAACTCACCCCGTCGTGACCTGCGGGAGCAGCTCAGCTTCAAATTCAACAACCGCGCTGTCGCCGAGAACCGCCCCCTCCTGGAAGAGGCACTTCGACTCCGTCTCGAGGCGGCTCGTCTGCTCGGGTTCGACTCGTGGGCCGACCGGGTCCTCTCGACCCGCATGGCCAAGACCAAAGATCGTGTGGACGCCATGTACGAGGGGCTCATCCCCGCCCTGACGAAGAAGGGCGATGAGGAGATCGCAACCGTGGCGGCCCTTCTCGACAACGACACCGGAGACACCCGGGTCCAGGTCTGGGATTGGAACTACTACAACAACCAGATTCGCAAAACCGACTTCGGTGTCGACCAGGTAGCGATGGCGAACTACTTCCCTTTGCCCCGGGTCCTCGCCGGGATGTTCGACCTCACCGGAGAGGTCTTCGGGCTCACCTTCCGGGAGGTGGAGGCGCCGACCTGGCACGAGGATGTCCGTGTGTTCCAGGTGGACGATGCCGGCTCTGGTGAGCTCCTGGGGACCTTCTACCTCGATCTCCACCCCAGAGAGGGAAAGTTCACCCACGCCGCCGTCTTCCCGGGGGTTCCAGCCAAGCTCCTCGACGACGGCAGCTACCAGAAACCGACCTGTGCGATGGTGTGCAACTTCACCCGGCCGACCGGGGCGAGGCCGTCGCTCCTCAAGCACAACGAGGTGGAGACCCTGTTCCACGAGTTCGGGCACGTTCTCCACGTCCTCTTGGGCAGATCAGAGCTCGCCTATCTATCCGGCGACCCGGAATGGGACTTCATCGAGGCGCCCAGCCAGATCATGCAGCATTGGGTGTGGCGATCCGAGATCCTCCAGAGATTCGCCCGCCACCACGAGACGGGGGAGCCAATCCCCACCGAGATGGTCGACGGTCTCGTGGCTGCCCGACAGCTGAACAGGGGGATGTTCTACCTGCGCCAGATCCAGTTCGGCCTCCTCGACCAGGAGCTTCATGGTCCCGAGGACGGCAAGGATCTCGACCGGATCCTGCGATCGGCCACGGAGGTCTCGTTGCTCCCCTATCAGGAGGGAACCTTCTTCCCCGCCTCGTTCGGGCACCTCATGGGGGGGTACGACGCCGGTTACTACGGCTATCTCTGGTCCGAGGTCTTCGGTGACGACATGTTCTCCCGCTTCGAAGAGGAGGGCATCCTGAACCCGGAGGTGGGGATGAGATACCGCACCGAGGTGATAGGGCGGGCAGCGACACTCGAGGCCGACGTGATGTTGAGGAACTTCCTGGGCCGGGAGCCCAACAACGAGGCGTTCTTGAGGAAGGCAGGAATCGGCTGATCGGATTCCCCAGACGGCAGGTGGCGGTACCCTGAGCGACCCTATGCCTGACTATGCCATACTCACCCCTGACGACATCGCGGCCGGTGTGGACGCCGCCATCGCCGAGGCCGAGGAGGTGGTCGACTCCCTGGTGAACCTCGATGGAGACCGTGATTTCGAGAACACGATGCGGCCCATCGACCGGGTCGGCGACATCCTCGCCCACGCCAACCACGACTACTACTTCATGGGCTATGTCCACACGGACAAGGCGGTCCGCTCCGCGGCCAAGGAAGCCGAGGAGAAGGTGGACAAATGGGCGTCCGACCTCTTCTTTCGCGACGACTTGTACGCCGCGGTCCAGGAGTATGCCACCACCGAGGAGGCGTCCTCGCTCCAGGGGGAAGAGAAGAGGTTGCTCGAGTTCATCCAACGAGATCTCCGCCGGGCCGGTCACGAGCTGGACCCTGAGACCCGGGAGCGGGTGAAACAGCTCACCCAACGCGTCATCGAGCTCGGGGTTCGTTACCAACAGAACATCGACGAGTGGGAGGCGCACATCATGGCCAGCCGGGATGACCTCGAGGGCATGCCGGACAGCTGGATCGACAACCTCGACATCGACGAGGAGTCAGGGAAGTACAAGGTCACCATCGACTACCCGGACATGATCCCCTTCCTCGAGAACTCACCACGACGAGACCTCCGCGAGAAGCTGCGGTACGAGTACACCACCGTCGCCATCGAGGACAACCGCAAGTTGCTCGAGGAGGCACTCACGATCCGTCAGGAGATCGCGGAGGCGTTCGGCAAGCCGACGTGGGCTCATCATCGTCTCGAGGATCGGATGGCCAAGAGCCCTGAGCGGGTCGAGGAGTTCTACGCCAGCCTGTCGGAAGGACTGAGGTCCCGCGGCGAAGACGAGGTGGCCACGGTCTCCGCACTGCTCGAGGCCGACACCGGCGACACCGTGGTCCAGGCCTGGGACTGGGCCTATTACGACACACTGCAACGCAAGGCGGACTACGGGGTCGACAACTTCGAGGTGGCCGAGTACTTCCCCCTGCCCCAGGTCCTCGAGGGGATGTTCGACCTCACCTCCGAGATGTTCGGGATCATCTTCCAAGAGATCACCGATTTCGACAGCTGGCACGACGACGTGCAGATGTTCGCCATCCATGAGGCCGCAACGGGAGAGGAGATCTCCCGGTTCTATCTGGATCTCTTCCCCCGCGAGGGCAAATACGGCCACGCCGCCGAGTTCCCGCTGATCCCGAGTCGCCGTCTCGAAGACGGGAGATACCAGAACCCGGCGTGTGCCATGGTGGCCAACTTCACCAAGCCGACCAAGGACGCGCCTTCACTTCTGCAGCACTCGGAGGTGGAGACCCTCTTCCACGAGTTCGGCCACGTGCTGCATCAGAACCTGGGTCGCACCGAGATCGGGCGCTTCTCCGGCACCAACACCGAACGTGACTTCGTCGAGGCCCCCAGCCAGATAATGGAGAACTGGATATGGGACGCCAACGTGCTCCGGCGTTTCGCCCGTCATCACGAGACCGGTGAGCCGATCCCCGACGAGTTGGTCGACCAGTTGGTGGCGGCTCGGGACCTGAACAAGGGGAGGTTCTACCTCGGTCAGATGACCTACGGGTGGTGGGATCAGCAGATCCACGCCGGGCCCGACCGCGATCTCGACGAGATCCTGGTGGAGGGTTATCAGATTTCGCTGCTGCCGCACCAGCCAGGCACCTTCGCCCTGTCTTCGTTCGGGCATCTCATGGGCGGATACGACGCCGCCTACTACGGCTACATGTGGTCTCAGGTGTTTGGTGACGACATGTTCTCCCGTTTCGAGGCGGAGGGTGTCACCAACCCGGAGGTCGGCCGGGCATACCGACGGAAGGTGATCGGACGTGGCGGGGCTTGGGACGCCGAGGAAATGCTTGTAGACTTTCTGGGAAGAGAACCGAGCAATGAGGCGTTCCTCAAGAAGCTCGGTATCGAGGGAACCGATTAGCGCGTTCTCGACGTCTCATTACCAAACTCTAACGAGGGCTTAACTCCCCGTTAGCGTTCCGGCACGCACAATATTGAGTGCATGCTCAAGGTTTTGTAGCCTTGATTCGGGTCAGGTTCCCCCCTGAGCACCCGATAAACTATTCAAGTGCCGGCCCAATACCAGGAGGGCCTTATATGACAGACACAGTGAGAGGTGCAGCGATCAAAGGCATGACCCGCCCATCGAAGCGATTTGCCACCGGTCGCGTATGCGCCAAGACAGGATGCGAGACCAAACTCTCGCAATACAACAAAGCGGAGTATTGCCACTCCCATGCGCCGGTCCGGTTTCCCCGGGTACGGGGCAAGATCGTGGACAGCGACGAGTGAGTCGCCCTTCCTCCTGACGAGAAGACCCCCAGACTTCGGTCGGGGGTCTTTTCTCATCATCCCTTTCCCATCGTCCCCTCTTCCCATCGTCATGGCCAAGACCTTCCAGTCCACTGGAAGGTTGTCGTGATAGCATGACCGATATGAAGATCGGACAACTCGCCGACAGGACGGGAGTCTCCGCCAAGGCGATCCGCTACTACGAGGACATCGGCGTCCTCCCCGAGCCGACGAGGGCGCCCAACGGGTATCGCGACTACACCCCGGCAGCCGCCGACCGCATCGATTTCATCCAGGACGCCCAGTCCGCAGGTCTGTCCCTCGTCGAGATACAGTCGATTCTCGAGCTACGGGACGGTGGCGAGGCGACGTGCGGGCACGTCATCGAGTCGCTGGAGACACGTCTCGCCGATGTCGATCGGCAGATGGAAGACCTGAGACGGACCCGGCGCCGTCTCACCGAGATCATCACCAGAGCCCGCGCACTCGACCCGGGTGAGTGCAACGATCCCAATCGCTGCCAAACGATCCCGAAAGGAACCCAATGACCCAGAACACCACTCTCCAGGTACCCGAGGTCCACTGCGACCACTGCAAGACGAGTCTCGAAGGCGCGGTGGGCCAACTCGGCGGAGTGTCCCGAGTCGAGGTCTCCGTGCCCGACGCCACCCTCGACGTCGCTTACGACGAGGCAACCGTCGACCTGGACACGATCAAGAAGACCATCGAGGAGCAGGGCTACGCCGTCTTCGGATAACACCCCCCAGACGCTGCTCTTCGACGTCGACGGGATGACCTGTGCCACCTGCGCGGTGCGGGTCGAGCGTGTCCTGAGCCGTCAGGAGGGTGTCGAGAACGCATCGGTGAACCTGGCCGGGGCCACCGCATCGGTGTGGGTCGGCGACTCGGTGGACACCGAGGCCCTGACTGCCGCAGTCGGCAAGATCGGATACGGGCTGACCGTCCATGACGCCGATCACGAAGCACGAGACGTCGTCGAGATGTACTCCGATGAGGAACATCGGCAGCGACGCCGTTTCTGGACCGCCCTGGTCTTCACCGCGCCGGCAATGGCCCTCCACCTGTTCGGACCACACGCCTTCTGGAACGACCTCCTCCAGGCGGTCCTCATCACCCCTGTCGTCTTCTGGGCCGGCGCTCAATACCACCGACACGCCTGGAAACAGGCCCGAGCGGCCTCGGCCAACATGGACACCCTCATCTCACTGGGGTCTCTGGCCGCCTACTTCTACTCGATCGTCGCCCTGTTGGCGGGTGGAGCGGTGTTCTTCGAGACCGCCGGGATGATCATCACGCTGATCACTTTGGGGAAGGTCTTCGAGGCCAGGGCCAAGGGCAGGGCGTCATCGGCGGTGCACCGCCTCCTCGAGTTGGGCGCTGTGGAGGCCACCGTGCTCAGCAACGAAGGTGAGAAACGAGTGCCGGTCGAGGACATCATCCCCGGGGACCAGATCGTGGTCCGGCCGGGGGAACGCATCCCCACCGACGGCGTGGTCGAGTCGGGTACCAGCACGGTCGACGAGTCGATGCTCACCGGGGAGCCGCTCCCGGTGGTGAAGGCGGAGGGCGAGGAGGTGGTGGGGGCGACCGTGAATCAGGGTGGCCGGCTCGTGATGAGAGCGACCAGAGTCGGTGCGGACACCACCCTCGCCTCGATCATCAGGATGGTCGAAGAGGCCCAGGGATCGAAGGCTCCGATTCAGCGGCTCGCCGACATCTACTCGGGAAGATTCGTCCAGGTGATCCTGGTGCTCACCATCGCCGTCTTCGGGTATTGGTTGTTCGCGGGCGAGGGCGTCGGCACCGCTCTCCGCATCGCAGTCTCGGTTCTCATCATCGCATGCCCATGTGCCCTCGGTCTGGCGACACCCACCGCGGTGATGGTCGGCAGCGGCAAGGGAGCGGAGTTGGGAATCCTCTTCAAACGGGCCGAGGTCTTCGAGAGGGCGCGTGACATCGACAAGGTCCTCTTCGACAAGACCGGCACCCTCACCACCGGGGTCATGGCCCCTCAACTCGTGGCTACGGACGGCGACAGGGCCGAGTTTCTCAGGCTGGTTGCGTCGGTCGAGGTGGCCTCGGGTCACCCGATCGGCATCGCCATCGGTCTCGCCGCCGACGAAGACCAGATCGACCTGGTACCGGTTGGGGATGTCGAGAGCATCCCCGGGATGGGTGTGGTCGGGGAGGTCGAAGGCAACACCGTGGTCGCCGGCACCGCCGCCCTACTCCAAGAGCGCGGGTTCAGTGGGTTGGAGCGGTGGGCCGACCAACACCGGGAGGCGGAGGGCAACGGTCTCACCACTTTCTATGCGGGCTGGGACGGAGAGGTTCGAGGGATCCTCGCAGTGAGCGACTCGATCAGGAGTGAATCGCGAGTGGCCGTCGACAGGCTCCGCCATCTCGGCATCGACGCCGAGATGGTCACCGGGGACAACCAGGAGACCGCGGAGAGGGTCGGAGCCGCGGTGGGGATCGAGACCGTCTACGCCGGCGCCACTCCCGACTCGAAGGCCAAACACGTCAGCCAACTCCAGGAGGGAGGCCAGGTGATCGCTTTCTTCGGCGATGGGGTCAACGACGCTCCCGCCCTCACCCAGGCCGACCTCGGGCTGGCGGTCGGCTCCGGCACCGGTGTCGCCGTCGAGGCCGGTGACATCGTCCTCCTCAGGGACGATCCCCGGCTCGCACCGGTCGCAGTCGAGTTGGCTGCTGCCACCCTGCGCACCATCAAGGGCAATCTGATCTGGGCATTCCTCTACAACACCATCGCCATCCCGGTGGCGGCGGTCGGGCTGCTCAACCCGACCATCGCGGCGGCGGCGATGGCGTTCTCATCGGTCTCGGTGGTGCTCAACGCCCTCCGTCTCAAGCGTTTCCGCCCCTTCTACGAGCTTCGCTCGATAGAGAGACCTGAGGTGTAGGTTTGAGACTGTGAGCTCTATCCAGTGGCTCGACAGACCGGTGCTGAGA
The DNA here is from genome assembly GCA_964653975.1 of uncultured Acidimicrobiaceae bacterium. Lineage (GTDB taxonomy): Bacteria > Actinomycetota > Acidimicrobiia > Spongiisociales > ZC4RG35 > JANQRA01. The sequence goes on along the minus strand of CAZZIG010000013.1, from coordinate 952 downwards.
GAACCGATGGCGTTGATCGCCTTCGAAGGATGGGGCGACGCCGGGGACTCCGCATCGCTGGCTGCCGAGCTCTTCCTCAACTCATACGAAGGTGACCTCGTCGCCTCCTTCGACCCGGACGAGCACTTCGACTTCCAGGTGCGACGACCCATGGTGTTCGTCAACGAGAGCGGCGCCCGCTCCATCGATTGGCCCGAGAACCAGATCCACGTCGCCCGTGTCGACGGCCGTGACCTGGTGATCGTCTTGGGCGAGGAGCCCAACTACAAATGGAAGTCTTTCACCAAGGAGTTGGTCGAGGCGCTCCAAACCCTCGGCGTGCGCCGGGCAGTGACCCTGGGGGCGTTCATCGGACAGGTGCCACACACCCTTCCGGTTCCTCTCGTCGGCTCGGCCACCGAGCCCGACTCGTTGGCCTTGCACGGGCTGGTCCCCTCCGGCTATCAGGGTCCCACCGGGATTCTCGGGGTCCTCAATCACGCGCTGGGCAATGTCGGCATCGAGGTGATCTCGGTTTGGGCGGCGGTGCCGCACTACCTGTCCAACCAGGACTATCCCCCGGCCGTCGAGGCTCTGACCATCAAGGCGTCCGAGCTGCTCGGGCTGCCCATCGACATCGGTGAGCTCTCCTCGCGGTCACGTCAGTTCCGGGACACGGTGGACGAGGCGATCGAGGCCAACTCCGAGCTCCAGCAATATGTGGAGCAGTTGGAGACCGAGGCCGCCGAGGAAGACGAGGAGAAGGCGGAGCGGTTGGTCGAAGAGATCGAAGACTTCCTCAAAGACCGCTGACCTCTTTCCTCAGGAAGTACGACCCGGATGTGGGTCTCACCGCCTCCAGAAAACGAGACACGGGGTCATGTGACGCGAGAAACCGGCCCCTGGCGGACCGGTTTCTCTCTTGGACTACTTCTTGCGCTTGTGCCTGTTGGCCTTGAGACGCTTGCGGTAC
>CAZZIG010000012.1:0-9877 GCA_964653975.1 uncultured Acidimicrobiaceae bacterium | reverse complement strand
GTGATGGTCACGGTGTCACCCTGGTCGACGGTGGTCCCTGGGGCGGGCACCTGACCCACCACCCGGCCGTTCTGGGCCTCATCCGCCACCGGTTGGGTGCTGTTGGAGACGTTGAGCACCAGGTTGCGTGACTCCACGGCCTGACGTGCCTCCCCCTCGGTCATGTTGGACAGATCCGGCACCTGAACCGGCTCGGGGCCCAATGACACCACCAAGAGCACGGTGTCGCCGACGATGGCCTCGGTCTCGGGGGCCGGGTCCTGTCTGATCACGATGCCTTCGGGGACCTCCTGGTTGTACTCCTCGTTGACGGTGAACAGAAGACCCAGGTTGGTCAACTCGGTGATGGCGTCACGTTCGGACATCTCAGTGACATCGGGGACGATGACCGTCTCCGGGCCGGTCGAGACCACCAGATTGACCGGTATCGCCGGGCCGATCTCCACACCGGCGGGCGGGTTGGACTCGATGACCGTGCCCTCGGCAAACTCGGGATCGGGACGTTCCTCGATCTCGCCGACCGTGAGACCAGCGTCGATGATCTCCTGACGCGCCTGTTCCAGCGGCATGCCCACCACCGCGGGAACGGGGATCTGTGCCGACCCCACCGAAACGAACAAGTCGACCTCGGAGCCCTCCTCGACTGTCTCCCCCGCAGGCGGCTCGGTGCGTATCGCGATGCGCGGCTCGAACTCGTCGCTGTTCTCGAACTCGAGATTTACCACCAGGCCGTCGGCCGTCAACAACGCCTGAGCTTCCTCCATCTCCATGCCCTCGACGTTGCGGATCTCCACCATCGTCACCTCGTCGTCACCCCGACCCAGGTTGAACATGACGAAGAAGAGGATCGCCAACGTCGCCAGGAGGGCAAAAGCGGTGAGGATGAACGGGAGCTGAGACTTGGGCTCCTCCTCCAACTCCCGGTAGACCTCATCGGGGGGGACCGTCACGGGAGGGACGGCCCCGGTCATCACCCGTGTCGCCGTGTCACCGTTGCCGTTGCCGTCGGGTAGCGGCACTATGGGCGGGATCATCACGCTCTCCCCGTGGAGCACCGCCACCAGGTCCTGGCGCATCTCCTCGGCAGACTGATACCTGCCGTTGGGATCCTTGCGCAGCGCCTTCATCACCACGGAGTTGAGAGAATCGGGGACGTCGGGGTTCAGAGAAGCCGGTGGCGCGGCTTCGGTGGAGACATGCTGGAAGGCCACTGACATCGGCGAGTCGCCGGTGAACGGAGGCCGCCCGGTGATCATCTCGTAGAGGACGACCCCGAGGGAGTAGACGTCGCTACGGGCGTCGGCCGCTGCACCCTGGGCCTGCTCGGGACTGAAGTAGGTGGCGGTGCCGATGACGGCACCGGTCTTGGTCAGCTCCTGGCTGTCGTCCCAGGCCCTGGCGATGCCGAAGTCGGTGACCTTCACCGTCCCGTCCTTGGCCAGCAGCACGTTGCCCGGCTTGACGTCGCGGTGCACAAGACCGGCCTGGTGGGCAACGGACAAGGCAGCCGCGGTCTCGGCGGCGATCTCTGTCGCCCGTCTCGGCAACAGCGCACCCTCGGACTTGAGGACGTCGCGGAGTGAACGACCCTCGACGATCTCCATGATGATGAAGTAGGTGCCGCCCGACTGGCCCCAGTCGTAGATGCCCACGATGTTGGGGTGGCTCAGGTTCGCCGCAGCCTGGGCTTCGCGGCGGAACCGTTTCACGAACGCCTCGTCGGCAGAGTATTGGGCGTGGAGCACCTTGATCGCGACCCGCCGGTTCAGTTCGGTGTCACGCCCCTCGTAGACGTCGGCCATCCCACCCCTCGCGATGTGGGACGTGATTTCATAGCGTTCGTTGAGGACGGGAGGGGTTTCCATCGAGTCCGGGCGATTGTAGGGAGGGACCGTATGCAACTCAGTGTTAAGACGACAGCCACACCTCGATCAGTTCCGAGGCGATTGGTGCCGCAAGTGACCCGCCCGAAGCCGACTCTCCTGACGTGGCGCTGCCCTCGATGAACACCGCGATGGCGATGGTGGGGTTGTCCACCGGGGCGAAACCGATGAACCACGGGTTGGAGAACCCTCCCGACCCGGTGGCGGTGCCGGTTTTGCCCGCCACCCGCACCCCGGGGACGGCAGCACCACGGCCGGTGCCTTCGGTGACCACCCGCTCCATCATCTGGTTGAGCGTCATCGCTGTCTCCGAGGTCATGGCGCGGCCCAACTCGGACACCTCGGTCTCCTCGACGGTGTCACCGTCGGCGTCGAAGATGCGCCTCACGAGGTGAGGTTCGACGGCGACACCGTCGTTGGCGACGGCAGCGGCGACCATCGCCATATGCAACGGGGTCGCCCTCACGTCGCGCTCCCCGATGCCGCTCTGACCCAACGCGGCAGAGTCTTCAGCCAGGTCCGGCGTGTTCCACATCGCCTCCGGCACCCGCCACTCGTATTCGATCTCCTGGTTGAACCCGAGTGCCTGCGCGGTGATCCCGATGTCGACGGCGCCGACTTGGATGGCGAGGTCGGCGAAGATCGTGTTGCAGCTCCGCACGAATGCCTGGAGCAGGGTGGCGGTCTGGCCATCGTTGCACGCTCGCCGGTTGGCGTTGGAGATGGTGGCGTCCGAGCCGGGAAGTCGGAACTCGACCGGGTCGGCGAAGGTGGTGCCCGGCTCGGCGGAGTCGGTGTCCAAAGCGGCAGCGGCCACCACCGTCTTGAAGGTGGACCCGGGTGCGTAGAGCTCCAGGGTGGCCCGATCCCGGGTCGGCTCCCCCTCAGTCGCCAATAGCTCCTGCCACCGGTCGGAGGCGTCGTCGCCGAGTAGAGACTCGGGGTCGTAACTGGGGGCGGAGACCGACGCCAGCACCGCTCCGGTCCGGGGGTCGAGGGCGACCACCGCGCCCCGATTGTCTCCGAGGGCGGCCAGGGCGGCACGCTGCAGGTCGGCATCCACGGTGATCTCGATGCTGTGGGGGCGGAGATCGCGGCCGAGCAGCGCCGTCACCAGGTCGCTGATCGTCAGATCCCGTCTCGACCGCAACTGGGAGGAGTAGGTGTTCTCCAACGCGTTGTTGCCGACGTTGAACGATGAGTATCCGACGACGTGGGCGAACGCCTCACCCTCGGGATACTCCCTCACGAAAGACCGCGGGTCGTCGGGGTCCTCTACCGACCGGGCCACAACCGTCCCGTCGACTGTGACGATGAGCCCGCGCTCCTTTCCTCGCTCGGCGAGGGCCGGCCGCGGGTTCCTCGGGTCGGCGCGCAACTCGTCGGCACGCACGACCTGGTACCACGTGACCCCGGCGAGAAGTACCGCCATGCTCAAGAACACCCCCATCGCGACCCGGCGAATCGGCCCGTTCATGAGGCCTCCTCGTGACTGACGCGTAATAGGAGGGCAACGAGGACCATGTTGCCCACGAGGGCGGAGCCTCCATATGACATGAAGGGAAGGGTGATGCCGGTGAGTGGCACGACCCTGAGGACCCCGCCGATGATGAGGAAGACCTGAACCGCGGTGATGAAGGTGAGGCCGGCGGCGAGGAGCTTGCGGAATGTGTCGCGGCTACGGAACGCGATGCCCAAGCCGACACTGAACACCAGGGCGTAGATGGCGAGGACGGCGACGGTGCCGGCGAATCCCAGCTCCTCGCCGACGGCGGCGAAGATGAAGTCGGTGGAGGCGTTGGGGATGAGGTCGGGTCTCCCCAGCCCGGGGCCGGCTCCGGAGAGACTCCCCGTCCCCAGGGCGAAGATTCCTTGCGCGATCTGGAACCCCTCGTCCTGGTAGTGCTCGAAGGGAGCCAGCCAGGCCACCATGCGACGTTGCACGTGGTCGAACAGATAGCCGGCGGCAGCCGCTCCGCCCACGGAGAGCAACCCTCCCGTCACCAGGTAGCCGGTCGAGCCGGTGGCCGCGTAGAGGAGAAGCACGAACCCGGCGAAGAGGAGCAGCGAGGCTCCCAGGTCTCTCTGCCAGACGAGAATGAAGATGCTCCCACCCCAGGCGAGGAGGAGAGGGATGAGCTGGCGTGGCTCGGGGAGACGAATCGGCCCGAGACGACGGTGCGCCTCCCGTAGGGCCTTCTGATGGTCGGCGAGGTAGGCGGCGAAGAAGACGACCATCCCGATCTTGGCCAACTCGGCGGGCTGGAACTGCATTTGAGTGACGCCGACGTCGAGGACGATCCAGAGTCGCGAGCCGTTGACCTCCAGGCCCCGCAGGGGGAACCCCCAATCGCTGGGGAGGTTGGGAAGGAGGAGGAGCCCGATCGAGACGAACAGGATCATGCTCCGGTAGAGACGGAGCACCCGGGTGCCCCCCCGCGCGAGGAGTAACAGGACCAGGGCGGCGGTGCCGGCGGCGATCAGCATCCACCAGCGCTGCAGGCCGGCACGAGCCGGGTCGAGACGGTAGATCTCGAAGAACCCCAGACCCACCAGGGCCACCACCGGTGGGATGAGCAGGGGCGTGGCCCGTGGTGCGAAGGCGCGTACGGAGAAGTAGAGGGTCCCGAACGCGATCAGGAACACGAGGAAGGTGAGCCCGATCTGTGCGTCGACACCCTGGCCGTTGGCAAAGTTGACCAGGGCTACGGCGAAGGTCGCCAGCAGCGAGGCAGCGACGATCGTTGCGCCCTCTGAGGTCCGGCCCATGGGAGTCAGTCGCTCGAGGCGTCGACCACGGCGACGGTGATGTTGTCGACCCCACCGGCGTCGTTGGCCAACTCGACGAGCTTCCAGACCACCTCGTCAGGTGTCTCCTCGGCCAGGGTCTTGGCGATGCGCTCGTCGCTAACCATCTCGGTCAACCCGTCGGAGCAGAGGAGTATGCGGTCGCCTGGCTCGAGGTCGAGGTCGATCTCGTCGACGTTCACGAACCTGGTGAGACCGAGGGTGCGGAGCAGCATGTGTCGTTGCGGGATCCGCGCGGCCTCCTCGGCGCTCATCTGACCCTGGGCAACGTACTCCGCGGCCACCGTGTGGTCGCTGGTGAGTTGACGCATCTCATCGTCACGGAACAGATAGGCGCGGCTGTCCCCGATGTGCCCGATGGTGGCGTTGTCGTTCTCGATGTGGAGGAGGGTCATCGTGGTCCCCATGCCTTCGAGACCGGGGTCGCGGGCGACCTCCTCCCTGATGGCCCGGTTGCCCGCCGCCACTCGGTCGGCGGGGTCCAGGTCGCTGGAGGCGGCGGCGTTGATGGCGATCCGGGAAGCGACCTCACCGGCGACATGGCCCCCCATGCCGTCGGCCACGATCACCAGGACCTCGTCCGACGACTCACCCGACGACGTTGGATACACCGAGTCCTCGTTCTGGTCACGAACCATCCCCTTGTGGGTTGCGGTCGCCCAGACATATCTCATGGCGAAGTCCGATCGAGTTGGGCGGAGGTCATCGAATCTCCATGACGGTCTTACCCACCTGGATGGTGTCACCACGTTTGAGCTCGGTCGGCGCCGAGACACGACGACCGTTGACGTAGGTGCCATTGGTGCTTCCCAGATCGTGGAGCATCATCCCATTCTCTTGTGAGACCAGCCTCAGGTGGAAATCAGAAGCGTAGGGATCGTCGAGGACAACATCTGTCTCGTCTGACCGGCCGAGGACCACCACGTCGCCGACCTCGAACTCCTGTCCCTGCTGGGACTCGGATCTGACGAAGAGAACACGGCTTCCCTCCTTGCGTTTCCTTCGCACAGAGATGCCCAGGTGCGAGCCTATCGCCCGGGCCACCTGCCACACGAACAGGTAGACGAGGCCGAGAAAGATGATCCTCAGCACGGCGAGGATGATGTCAGGCACCCGAGGTCTCCACGAAGCGGTAACGATGGCCGGCGAGATGGACCACCGAGCCCTGTTGCATCGGGACCGGTCGACGGCCGATGGGGTTTCCGTCGACCTTCGTACCGTTGGCCGAGCCCAGGTCGCGGATGAAGTTGTCCCCCTTCTCCCGATAGACGAGAGCATGCTGGCGGCTGATGTCGTCGTGGGGAATGACGGTGTCGGCCTCCGGGGCACGCCCGATCAGGGCACGATTGCGCCCGATGTCGTGACTCTCACCTCTCGAGGTCAGCCGGGCCCAGACCACCGGTGGGCCGGGGACCACCTCGACGTGACAGGTGGAGGCACCGGGGTTGATCGTCTCGCTGGTCTTGATGCGGACCTGCACCGGCCCTTCGAGACGCAGCCCCTCCTCTGCGGTGTAGGCGGCCACCTCGGCGGCGAGCATCTCCTCGAGCTCGGTGGCGTCGACGCTCAGGTCTCGTGGATGCACCTGGATGACGAACAGGTTGGCCGTCGCCGGTCCCGTCGGATGGTCGAACCGGGCGAAGTCGGCCTCGCGGGCCAGCTTCCCGGCGAGCTCTGATGGGTGGAGCCGTCCGGAGAAGACTCGGCCGGCGACACCCTCGATGAGTCTCTCCAACCGTCGCTCCAGGCTCCTGGCAACGTTCACGGAGGGAGAGACTAGGGATAGTCACACGTCTTGGAGGATGTCGGGGCCCGGTTAGGCCGGTCGTCGCCCGGGGACGTTTCTGGTACAGATGTCCTCCCTGAGGGAGCGTTTCTGTACCAAGGATCGCCGGCCCGGTCACCAACTACCGGAACGGGGTCACCGCCGGTACGATTTCTAGGTCCCGGGCGAGTGGCGGAATTGGCAGACGCGCAGGATTCAGGTTCCTGTGATCGCAAGATCGTGGGGGTTCAAGTCCCCCCTCGCCCACCCGAGACCCCGGGACACATGCCCGAACGGCTTATCACAGACGGGTTTGGCTGGGATACTTCGGTCCTGTGATCTTCGATCCACCCCCCAAATCGAGACGGCGGCTGATCCTCCGCGTCTTGTTGCCCACGATCGTGGTGGGCGCCCTGATCGTGGCCGCCGTCGTCTCCGCGGCCGGGGAGGAGACGCGTCTCGAGTTGCAGTATCTCGAGGAGATAAGGGTCCAGGCCGAGGAGTTGGCCCGTAGCGGCAGTTCGATCGCCGATGTGATGACGAGGGTCGACCAGGTCGACCGTAATGAGTTCACCACCGTGTTCGAAGGGGTGACCAGCGATCTGGATGTGGCGCAGGCCTTCGTCGCCGGCGAGCCTCCCATCGACACGTTGACTCCGGTTTGGGCGCTCTACCGCCAGGCCGTGGAGGCGTGGGGTCGGGGAGTCGAGGGTCTGGGGACGGCGGTTCTCCAGGCCGCCGACGATCCCGATGACCTCACCGTCCTCGACCTCACCGCCAATGCCCTGTCCGACCTGCGCGCCGGTGATGCCCTCTACCGCGATCTGCAGGTGGAGTTTCAGCGTGAGGAGATCCCCACCCCGGTGAGCCCGTTGGTGTTGGTCACCATGAGCCCGGGCGACGCCGGGTTGGCGAGCCAGGCGATGTCCTATGTGAGCGCCGCCCGGAGATCGACGGCAGGGCTGGGTCTTCGCGCCGGTCTGACGGTGAGCCAGTTGGTCTCCGAGCCGGAGTGGCAGATCAATGTCGAGAACCAGGCGGTGATCCCGGCGACGGACACGGTGGCCGTCTCGGCGGTGATCACCAACTCGGGGAACATCGCCAGTCAGGTGGAGTCGGTGCGGCTCACGTTGGAGGGTGGCGCCGAGCCGGTGGTTGCCGAACAGGAGATCCCCCCGTTGCAGCCCAACGGTCAGACCACGATCCAGTTCCCCGAACTGGAGGTCGTCCCCGACACGCTCTACGAGGCCCGGGTCGAGTTGCAGCTCACCAACCCCGACACCGACATGACCGACAACATGCAGCGAGTCCAGTTCACCGTCAACACCGGCTGACCACATCTTTCCTCAGGAAGTGGGACCCGTATCCGGGGCCCGAGCGCCTCGAGAAAACGCGCCGTGAATTCGAAATGGCCATCGGGACGCTCATCGGTACCATCAACCGACCCATGCTCGACCCGAAAATGCTTCGCGAAGACCCCGACCTCATCGCCGAGTCGATGCGGCGGCGAGGTCTGGACGCAGATCTCGGAGCGCTGATCGCCCTCGAGTCGGAACATCGAGCGGTGCTCCAGGAGGCCGAGCAGCTCCGTTCGCGCCAGAAGGAAGCCGGCAAGGAGATCGCCGCCCTCGAAGGTGACGAGAAGGAGAAGGCCATCGCCGAGGTGTCCGGGTTGGCAGCCTCGGTCAAGGAGACCACGGCTCGGGCCGACGAGCTCGCGGAGAGATTCCGGCTCGCATGGCTGGAGATCCCCAACCTGGTCGATCCCACCGCGGCCGACGGACATACCGATGAAGACGCAGTCGAGATCAAACGGTTCGGCGAGACCTCGACCGAGGGCACGGACCACGCCGTCCTCGGCGAGTCACTGGGCATCATCGACACGGAGCGGGCGGCCAAGGTCTCGGGGAGCCGATTCGGCTACCTCAAAGGGAAAGGGGCTCTCTTGGAGCTGTCGCTGGTGCGATGGGCGATGGATCATCTCACCGAGGCCGGGTTCACTCCGATGATTCCCCCGGTCCTCGTCCGTGAGCACGCCCTCGAAGGGACCGGCTTCTTCCCCGAAGCCAGGGAGCAGGTGTACGAGATCCCCAAGGACGAGTTGTTCCTGGTGGGCACGAGCGAGGTGTCGCTCGCCGCCTATCACGGAGATGAGATCCTCGACTTCGATGAGCTGCCGATCAGGTACGCCGGGTTCTCGACGTGTTTCCGGCGTGAGGCGGGCACTTACGGCAAGGACACCGCCGGCATCTTCCGGGTCCATCAGTTCGACAAGGTGGAGATGTTCGTCTTCACCACACCCGACGCATCCAAGGAAGAGCACGAGCGTCTTCTCGAAGTGGAGGAGTCTCTCGTCCGCCAACTCGAGGTTCCCTATCGGGTGGTCAATATCGCAGCGGGAGATCTCGGGGCGAGCGCCGCCAAGAAGTACGACATCGAGGCGTGGTTCCCGGGGGAGCAGAACTTCCGTGAGATCACCTCATGCTCCAACACCACCGACTACCAGGCTCGTCGTCTCAAGGTGCGCTACCGCAGCGACGGCGGCAACGTCCTGGCCCACACCCTCAACGGGACGGCGTGTGCCGTTGGCCGGACCATCCTCGCCATCCTGGAGAACCATCAACAGCCGGATGGCAGCGTCGTGATCCCCGAGGCGCTGCAGCGCTACACGGGGTTCGACATCATCGAGCCGTGAGCGAGGTCTCCGACCCGATCTTCGCCAAGATCGCCCGGCGTTACGACCGGATCAACGGGATCCTCTCGCTCGGCCAAGAGGACAACTGGCGTCGGATCGGTGTGGAGATGCTCGAGCCCGGGATCATCCTCGATCTGGGATGCGGCACGGGAGACACCGACTTCGACGGTCGTGAGGTGATCGGGCTCGATCCCGTCGTCCAGATGCTGGCACTCAGCGAGGTGTCGGCGAAGGTCGTTGCCGTGGGGGAACAAATCCCGATCAGGGATGCCACTCTGGATGGAGTCTTCAGCGCGTTCGTCTTCCGCAACCTCACCTCGATCGACCGGACCCTCGCCGAAATAGAGCGGGTATTGAAGCCGGGTGGGTCGGTGGTGATCATCGATCTCGGCCGTCCCCCAAACCGTTTCCTCAGGTTTCTGCATCGGCTGGGGACGGCCATCGTCCTCCCTCTGGTGGGTCTGTTGTTTGCCCGGGCACCGAAGGAGTATTGGTATCTGCATCACAGCCTCGACTCCCTTCCGCCACCGGAGTTCCTCTACACCCAACGCTCCCTCGTTCTCGAGGAGGTCTGGCGGGCGGGGGTGTTCGACTTCGTCTACGGGGTGAGGCTGCGGAAACGCCGGGCGGCGGTGGAGAAGGAACCGGAGGCTGCGTAATCGACGGGTGGGTCTCACATCCTCAGGAAGTACGACCCGGATGTGGGTCTGTGCGCCTCGAGAAGTT
>CAZZIG010000011.1:0-5690 GCA_964653975.1 uncultured Acidimicrobiaceae bacterium | reverse complement strand
CCAGCGATCGAGGAGAAGGCGGGGGTACGGGCCGACCCCAGGTCGCAGCAACGAACGGCCGGGTAGGCGGGGGGTTCGAGGGGGGTCGTCCCCCCTCATAGTCACTGCCCGAAGCGGCGACTGCGTCCCTCGTAGTCGCGGAGGGCGCGCAGGAAGTCGACCCGGCGAAAACCCGGCCAGTTGACGTCGACGAAGACGAACTCGGAGTAGGCGGATTGCCAGAGCAGGAAACCCGAGAGCCGCGACTCCCCCGAGGTGCGGATGATGAGGTCGGCATCGGGGAGGTCCGCCGAATACATGTGCTTGGCGAGGGATTGGGCATCGATGTGGTCGGCGATCTCATGGGCGGAGACACCGTCGTCGGCGAGCCGGGCCACCAGGTCCTTGGCGGCGTCGACTATCTCCTGACGCCCTCCGTAACCCATGGCGATATTGAGAGTCCGCGACCCGTCGGGATGACGCTCCTCGGCGTTCTTGGCGGCGTCCACGAGGTGACGGGGCAGGAGGTCGAGGCTGCCGATGAAGCGAAGGGCCATATCGTATCGGGCGCATTGGTCGGGAAGCCGGTCGAAGAGGTCGATCAGCACTTCGAAGTAGGGATCGAGCTCCACGGCCGGCCGGGACAGGTTCTCCGGGGAGAGCACCCAGGCGGTGACGGCGGGGATCGTGAGATCGTCGGCCCAGCCAAGGAATTCCTCGAAGCGCCCCATGCCGGCCCGATATGACTCCGCGTAGCTGGGTAGCCCCTCGGCGCGGGCATAACGACGGTGCCCGTCCAGGACGACCCCGATGTGCTTCGGGAGACGGGTTCTGTCGAGCTTGGCGAGCAGGTTGCGCTCGTAGAGGCGGTAGAGGAGACCGAGGGCCATTTCCGGGACCCGATGGTACCGCCCCGGATGAGCTTGCCGTTAGGGACCAACGACTCAGATTCGCCGGGATGCCCCGTATGCTGGGTCATTGATGGACCGCATGACATGGGGAAGGATGCAGAACCCGATTCGGGGCTTTCTCCATGGCGGAGCCGCACTCGCCGCCCTGGCGGGAACCGTGTACCTGGTGAGCCGTTCCTGGGACGACAGGTCGGCCGTGGTGGGCTCGCTGGTGTTTGGCGGCGCCCTCCTGGTGATGTACACCGTGTCCTCGATCTACCACTCAGTCCCTTGGAGCATCGGCTGGAAACGTCGTCTGCAACGGATAGACCACTCCATGATCTATCTCGTGGTGGCGGGCACTTTCACCCCGATCGCCCTCGCCGGCCTCGAGGGGGCTGCTCGGTGGTGGTGTCTCGGGTTCGTGTGGACGATCGCTGTGTTGGGAATCACGCTGAAGATCGCCCTCCGCACCGTCGCGACCGGTCTCTCGGTGTCTCTCCAGCTCGCCATGGGCTGGACGGTGATCCTGTGGCTCCCACAGATCTGGGAGTCACTCGGCGCGGGTGCAATCGTGTTCATCGCCGTCGGTGGTCTCTTCTACACCTCGGGCACCGTGATCTTCATGATGAAACGGCCCCGACTCTCTCCACGCACGTTCTCCTACCACGAGCTGTTCCACGTCTTCGTGATCCTGGCGAGTGTCTTCCACTTCCTCGCGGTGGCGTTGTACGCCATCCCCGCCGCGATCTAGCTCACTCCGTCGGGAGGACCGACGCCTCGGCGCAGAGCAACTCGAGATCTTCGATCTCCTTGGGCACCGAGTCGGTCAGGTTCTCGTGGCCCTCGGGGGTGATCACGACATCGTCTTCGATCCTGACCCCGATGCCGAGGAGCTCCGGGGGCACCTTGTGATTGATCTTGTCGGCGTTCTCCTTCTCCTCCGCTTCCCGGGCCGCTGCCTCCTTGCGCCCGAGCCGGATGCGCCGCTCGTTCCACTCGTCGAGGTCGTACTGGAGGAGAGTGAGCTCGATCTCTTCTTTGTCGGGGGCGACGTACAACCCCGGTTCGACGGTGAAGGTCATGCCGGATTGGAGCGGCCGGGAGACGCCATCCACCCGATAGGACCCGCGGTCGTGGACGTCGAGGCCGAGCCAATGACTGGTGCCATGCATGAAGAAGTGGGTGTAGTGATGCATCGTCAGCGACTCCTCGAGCCCCATTGGCAGGAGACCGAGATCGACCATTCCCTCGGTGAGGATCCTGGTGGACTCGTCATGGATGGTTCGCAACGACGACCCGGGCACCGCCAGTTCGACACCTTTGCGTTGGGCGCTCAACACCACCTCGTAGATCGCCCGCTGCGGCCCGGTGAACGTCCCGTCGGCGGGGAAGGTCCTCGTGATGTCAGAGGAGTATCCGTCGATCTCGGCGCCGGCATCGACGAGGACGAGGGCGCCGTCGTCGATCCGGGTGTCGTTCTCGACGTAGTGGAGGATGCAGGCATTGGCTCCTGAGGCGACGATGGAGTCGTAGCCGTTCCGGGACGAGCCTCGCAGTCTCCAGAAGTATTCGAGGGCCGCCTGAACCTGGTACTCGTACATCCCCGGACGAGCGAAACGCATCGCCTCGCCGTGACCGTCGGCGGTCAGCCCACAAGCTCGGCGGAGACTCTCCAGCTCGTCGGCACTCTTGAAGAGCATCATCTCGCCGAGAGGCACCGAGAGATCCTTCACGATCGACGGGACCGACACGCCCATCCGCTCCCGATGGGCACGGGCGTTCTTCACGATGGCTGCGACGCGCTCGTCGTAGTGGTCGTTCCCCGTCGTGTACCAAAGCACTTCCCGGCCATGCATCATGCGCTCGAGAACATCGTCGAGGTCGCTCAGCTCGAAAGCGGCATCGGCCCCGTAGTGATCCTTGGCACCCTCGGTCCCGGCCCGGATCCCGGTCCAGACCTCCGCACTCGGGTCCTTGGGACGAACGAACAGGATGTATTCCCCGTAATCGTGGTCTGGGGCGACGACCGCCACCGCCTCCGGCTCGGGAAAACCGGTGAGATACCAGAAGGCGGAGTCCTGGCGGAAGGGATGGGGGACGTCGTAGTTGCGGATCACCTCGTGTGCCGCGGGGACGATGGCGAGCCCGTCACGACCCACCACTTCGGCGAGCCGGCGACGAGCCTCGGCATGACGGTTGGACATCTTCCGATCGTACTGCGCCCGACCGGTGAGCTACCAGGTGCCTCGCCGGGGGCGACGCATGCTCAGTTCGACAACTGCAGATCGACGAGGAGAGGGAAATGGTCCGAGCCCAGATAGGGCCCGAGTTGGCGATCGGTCACTTCGAGTGCTCGGGAGTGGACGAGATGGTCGATGGGAACCCTCAGTAGGAGGTTCGCCTCGCTGGAGAAGCTCGGCTGTAATCCGAAACCGCGCTGGCTGTTGACCAGATCGGCGCTGGAGACCAGTCGGCGGAACGGCCACGACCAAGGCGTCGAGTTGAGGTCGCCGACGACTATGACCGCTCCGGTCTGTCCCGCGGCCCATTGCCCGGCGAAAGCCAGTTGGGCGTCACGCAGCTCCGCGCGCTCCTGGTCGGTGGGCGCCAGGGGGTGGGTCCCCAGGACGGAGAGTTTGGTCGGCCATCCCGCCGGGATGAACGTCAACTCGACTGCCCTCGGGCTGGAGGATGAGAACCCGTAGGAAACGGCCTCCACCTCCTCCCCTTTGATGAGGACGAGGGTCCCGAAGATGAGATCGTCGGATCGGGGCCTGATGATCTCGTAGCCGAGTTCGGAGGACTCCATTGCCACCTCCCAAGGCCGGCTGGCCTCATGCAACAGCACGATGTCGGGATCCACCGTGTCGATGTAGTCGATCACGTCGGCGTAGCTCTCGTTGGTGGAGAGCAGGTTGAACGACATCACGCGCACAGATGGGAGGTCAGCCGAGGCCTCGGCCGGGGAGCCGAGGTAGAGCGGGAGCACGACGACCAGGTTCATCGCCGCGGCGGCGAGCACGGCATAACCGGTCTTCCGCCACTTCGACAACATGACGGCCAGCCCGAGAAAGGCCAGTACGACGACGTATTGGGCGCGGAAGTTGGCCAGCACGTCGAGCCACCAGACCCATCGCCCCAAGAATGCCGCCAGCGACACGATCGCGAGGGCGACCGCCGGAACCGCTACAACGATCACCGGCGGGAGGTTAGGAGTCCGTCAGCGAGTCCGCTTCGCCCTGGTCGCGCCTCACAGGGAGCGAGCCCAAGTGGCGACCGCCCGCCCGATCTCCTGACCCGAGTCCTCCTGGACGAAGTGGAGCCCCCTCACGGTCACCTCGGTCTGGTTGGGCCAGGCCCGGACGCGCCCGCGGACCCGATCGCCCACGATCGAGCCCGGCTCGGCGTTGATGAACAGCTTGGGGACATCGGCCCCCGAGAGCCAGGCCTCGTTGGCCTCGACCACCCCCACCATGTAATCGGGCTCGCCGTCGATAGGGATCTCTCGGGGCCAGGTCAGCGTCGGTCGCCGCGATTCGCCTGGCTCGAGATAGGGCTTGCGGTAGACCTCCATGTCCCGTTCGGCGATCGGATCGAGGACGGAATTGGGAAGGATGCGCTCCACGAAGACATTCTTGACCAGGACCAACTCCTCCCCGGCGTCGGACCTCATCCCCTTGAATATGCCGACGGCAGACTCCGGCCAGTCGTCCCAGGTGAGCGCGGTGACAATTGTCTCCATGTAGGCGACCCCTCGGACGGCAGCGGGGTTCTTCCTACCCCAGTCGAAGAGCAGGGCGCCACCCCAGTCATGTCCGACCAGGGTCACCTTCTCGTTCACCTCGAGGACCTCGAGGAGGGCCTCCAGATATTCGGAGTGCATCGAGAAGCGGTAGGAGTTGCGGCCCGCGGCGATACGCGCCGAATCGCCCATCCCGATTAGGTCGGGGGCGATGCAGCGGCCAACCCCCGCCAGCTCAGGGATCACATCACGCCACAGATAGGAGGAGGTCGGGTTCCCGTGGAGAAACACGATCGGGTCTCCGGAGCCGTACTCCACGTAGGCCATCGAAGAGCCGAGGACCGAGACCTTCTTCTTCTTGAGCGGATCGAACTTGCGGCGCAGCATGTTCACACGATTATCGCCGCCACCTACTCCTCCTCGTGACGGGGAGGGGGCCCGGGGTCGGCCATCCCGCTCTCGAGAGCCCAGTTGCGGGTGATCTCGTAGGCCTCCTCAATCGAGTAGGGGCCGTCGTCGATCCGCTTCTCCAACAGGACGTCCATGATCTCGCCGACGCTCGGGCCCGGCTCCATCCCCAGATAGGCCATGACGTCGTGGCCGTCGATCGGCGCCCGCATCCTGGCCAACTCCTCCCGAGCCGAGAGATCGGCGATCCTCTCCTCGAGCTCGTCGATCCTGCGTTGGATGGCCTGCTCCCGGCGTTTGTTGGCGGTGGTGACATCGCAACGGACCAATTCGTTCAGCGGCTCGAGCAGATGCCCGGCATCGCGGACATAGCGACGCACCGCGGAGTCGGTCCACCCCAGCTTGAGGGTGTGGGGCCGCAGGTGGAGATAGACCAGTTGGGAGACGTCGTCGACGACGTCTTTGGGAAACCTCAACTGGCGCAACCTGTGACGAGCCATCCTGGCCCCCACCACCTCGTGATGGTGGAACGTCACGCCGTCGGGACCGAACTGGCGGGTCTCCGGCTTGCCGACGTCATGGAGGAGGGCGGCGAGACGGAGAGTGAGGTCCGGGGAGGCCTTGTCCACGACCGCGAAGGTATGGGCGAGGACGTCTTTGTGGTGATG
>CAZZIG010000010.1:0-5186 GCA_964653975.1 uncultured Acidimicrobiaceae bacterium | reverse complement strand
CGCCGGCCCGGGAGCGGACCAGGTTTTCGGTCAGCGACCAACGCCCTTGGGCGTGGGCGGGGAAGCGGCTCGACAACGATGCGCGGCCCCCGCTGCGGGCCTTGCGGCGGGAGACGTAGGCGCGGACCGGGGCGAAGGTGTCATTGGTCACCCGTCCCGCCCAGACCAGGTCCCACAACGAGTCGAGCACGGTTTCGGGGTCGCCGCCGCCGGCCGCCTCGTAGAGGTCGTGGAAGAACGTGGCGCCGTCTGACTCCAGGGTGGCGAGGATGGCGGCTCCGACGTCATCGGTCTCATAGTCGGGGTCAGGCCCGGTCCAGAGGACGGCCAGACTCTCCCGAGGATAGAGCGCCACCCGGCCATCCCTCTGCCCCAGTGGCCCCGCACCCACCCAGACCAGGTCTCCTCTGAGCATCAGCTCGTCGATGCCGGTGCCCGGGTCGGCGACGCGGGCGGCGAGCACGTCGCGCTCGAGGGTCGAGGCGGGGATGGCCGCCCCGGTGAGACTGCGGATGGCGTCACTGAGTGCGTTGCGGCCCCGTGGTGGCTCAGGGCCGACTCCCTGCCAAGCGATCTCGAACCGGGCCAGTGCGCTTGCGTCGACCGGCTCGATCTCCGAGCGGAGTCGTGCCAGGGAGCGGCGCTTCAGACGTTTCAGGACGCCGTCGTCGACCCACTCCCGCCCCTGGCCGTCGGGCCGGAATGCCCCCGGCACGACCCGGCCCGTCTGCTCGAGACGCCGGAGGGCGGTCTCCACCACGCCTACGGGGAGACCGAGGGCTGCCGCCGCCTCTGCGGCCAGGAACGGCCCGTGGGTTCGGGCGTATCGGCCCACCACGTCGCCCAGAGGGTCCTCTACCGGCTCCAGGAAGACGTGGGGCACCCCGGGCGGTGGCTGCACGCCGAGCCCGTCCCGGAGACGGGCCACGTCCTCGATGGCGGACCACCGGGTCTGGCCATCCATGGTGACCGGGACGACACGACGCGTCTCCGTCAGGGTCTCGAGTGTGGCGCTGACGTCGATTTCGCGGGTACGCACCTCGATGTCGTCGATCGTGAGGGGGCCGAGGTCGCGGAGCAGGTCGTGGACGCCGTCGACATGTCTGGCTTGACGGTTGTCGGTGAGGTGCTGCAGTTCCAGTTCGATCCCCGCCACGACCTCCGGGTCGAGAAGCTCCCGAAGCTCGCCCTCGCCGAGGAGGTCACGGAGCAGGTCGCGGTCGAGAGTGAGGGCGGCGGCGCGCCGTTCCGCCAGGGGAGCGTCGGCCTCGTACATGTAGGCGGCGACGAAGGAGAACAACAGCGACGAGGCGAAGGGGCTGGGGCCCTGGGTGTCCACCGGTACCACCCGGATCGAGCGCGATCGGATCGCACCCAGCACTTCCTGCAGAGCGGGCAGGTCGAAGTCGTCCTGGAAGATCTCCCGGTAGACCTCCAACAGGATTGGGAACGAGCCGAACTGCTTGGCGACATCGAGCAGGTCGGCGGAACGTCGCCGCTGCAGCCACAGCGGGGTGCGCTGGCCGGGCCGTCGGCGGGGGAGGAGCAGGGCGCGTCCCGCCGCCTCCCGAAACCGTGCGGCGAACAAGGCGGTGTCGGCGAGATGTTCGAGCAGCATCGGCTCGACCTCTTCGGGCTCGAGGATCAGGTCGTCGGACGTCGGCGGATCGTCTGAGTCGGGGAATCGAAAAGCGATGCCATCGTCGGACCAGATCACATCGACGTCGGTTCCGTAGCGAGAGCGGAACCGGTGTCGCAGCGCCATGGCCCAGGGGGCGTGGATCCGGGCACCGAGCGGAGAGAGGAGAACCACACGCCAGTCACCGATCTCGTCCTGGAAACGCTCGATGACCACGGTCTGGTCGGTGGGCAGGACTCCGGTGGCCTCCCGTTCCTCCTCGAGATAGGCAACCAGGTTCCCGGCGGCGTGCTCGTTGAGCCCGTAGCGCGTCTGGAGCCGTTCGGCTGCCTCGTTTCCATCGAGGTTGGCGGTCTCGCGGATGAAACGACCCACCGCGCGCCCGGTCTCGAGGGGGCGCCCCAGCATGTCACCGTGCCAGAAGGGCATCTTGGCAGGGACCCCGGGTGCGGGGACCACTTCCACCCTGTCGTGGGTGATCTGGGTGATCCGCCAGGCGCTCGACCCGAGGAGAAAAGTGTCGCCCTCTCGGGACTCGTAGACCATCTCCTCGTCCAGCTCGCCCACCCGGCTCCCGTCGGGAAGAGTGACCCGGTAGAGCCCACGGTCGGGAATGGTCCCGGGATTGGTGACCGCGAGCTGGCGTGCTCCAGGGCGGGCGGTGACCTCCCCTGTGGCCCGATCCCAGGTGATGCGGGGTCGCAGCTCGGCGAACAGATCGGAGGGGTATCGGCCCGCCAGCATATCGAGGGTCTCGTCGAAGACGGCCCGGGACAGATTGGCATAGGGGGTGGCCCTGCAGACGATGTCGTAGAGATGGTCGGCCGTGGTGTCCCCGGAGACGACCTGGGCGACGAGCTGTTGGCTGAGGACGTCGATGGGATTGGCGGGGATGCGGGTCATCTCCACCTGTCGCTCCGCCATCTGGGTGGAGATCACCGTGGCCACCAATAGGTCGCCCCGGTACTTGGGGAAGATCTTGGCCCGGGATACCCCGCCCACCTGATGGCCCGATCTGCCCACCCGTTGCAGCCCTGACGCCACCGAGTTGGGGGCTTCGATCTGAAGCACCAGGTCGACGGTTCCCATGTCGATGCCGAGTTCTAGCGACGACGTCGCCACCACGGCCTTGAGCTCGCCCCTCTTCAACGACTCTTCGATCTCCAGTCGCTGCTCCCGCGCCACCGAGCCGTGGTGGGCGCGAGCGATCTCGGCCCCCGCCAGGTTGTTTAGCTCTGAGCACACTCTCTCGGCGAGTCGGCGGGAGTTGGCGAAGACGATGGTCGTGTTGTGGGCATTGATCTGGTCGAGCAGTTCCGGGTAGACCGCAGGCCAGATCGAGCGGGTGGGGGTGCCGCCGGGGTCGAGGGGATCGGGCTCCCCGGGCTCGTTCATGTCTTCGACGGGCACCACCACCTCGACCTCGAGATCACGGTCTTGAGGCACGTCGATCACGGTCACCTGGCGCGGTGTCCACACACCGTCGGTGACGGTGCCCCCACCGAGAAAGCCGGCGATGGTCTCCAGTGGTCGTTGCGTGGCCGACAAACCGATGCGTTGGGCGGATCCCTCGGTGATCTCTTCGAGCCGCTCCAGGGAGAGGGCGAGATGGGCCCCTCGTTTCGACCCGGCGACGGCATGGACCTCGTCGACGATCACCCAGCGCACCGTGCGAAGTGCCGACCTGACTGCCGACGTCAGCATGAGGTAGAAGGACTCGGGTGTGGTGATGAGGATGTCGGGTGGATTGCGTTCCATACGGCGCCGGTCCTCGGCCGGGGTGTCCCCGGTGCGGAGGAAGGTGTTGAGCTCGGGAAGCGCCCCGCCACCGAGACGTTCGGCGGCGTGGCGGATGCCCGCCAGCGGTGCGCGCAGGTTGCGGTCGACGTCGTGGGCGAGCGCCTTCAGAGGCGAGATGTAGAGCACGCGGCAACGCTCCGACTTGTCGGGGAGGGGGTCGGTGAGGAGACGGTCGATGGTCCAGAGAAAGGCGGCCAGGGTCTTGCCCGACCCGGTGGGGGCGTGGATCAGGGTGTGCTCACCCCTGGTGATGGCGGGCCAGCCCTCAACCTGGGCGCGGGTGGGTGCGGGGAAAGAGGCCTCGAACCAGGTGCGGGTGGCGGGGGAGAAGCTCGACAGGACGTCCACGACTCGAAGGTATCAGGGGTTCGTGACAAGATCCGACCGGGAGGGGGATGGGCGAGCTCTGATATTTCGTATTAGTATCATTAACATGAATATTGGGGCATCGCAGGAGACCCGCTCCTACAAGATGAGTGAGCGGGCCAGGTCGGCGGCTGCCACCGCCGAGCGAATCCTCGACGCGGCCCGTGATCGGTTCTCGACGATGTTCTTCGACGACGTCACCCTCAACGACATCGCCGACGACGCCGGAGTGACGGTGCAGACGGTGATCCGCCGCTTCGGGTCGAAAGAAGAGCTGTTCACCACTCTCGCCAAACGGGAGGCGGCCCGGATTCTGGCGGAGCGGGAGCCCGAAGTCCCGGGCGAGGAGAACCTGGAGACGGCCCTGGAGACTCTGGTCGACCACTACGAGCGGGATGGGGAGACGGTGCTCAACCTGCTCGCCCAGGAGACGCGTTTCCCCATGATCGCGGATGTTGCTGCTCAGGGCCGCCGGTTCCACCAGGAGTGGGTGGAGGAGCACTGTCGTTTCGTGTTCGGTTCGGCGAGGGGGAAGGCAAGGGAGCGAAAACTGATGGCTGCGGTCGCCGCGACCGACGTCTACATCTGGAAGCTGCTCCATCTGGATCGGGGGCTGAGCTCCAAGGAAGTGATAGCGACGATGTCGACCCTTCTCGAGGGTCTGAGTGAGACAGGAGAGAGATGATGGCGCGAGTGTTGGTCCACACGTCCCCGGCCCGGGACACCTCTACCCGATCATGGGCCCGGCCACCGAGTTGGCCCGACGCGGGCACGACGTCCACGTGGTGACAGCCGTCGTGGTCTGCCACGGGGGCATGGGCATCACCCAACGCGCCTTGCTCAACGGAGTTCCTCCGGTGGTGATCCCGTTCGGTCGTGATCAGCTCGAGGTGGCCCGTCGGGTCGAGCACGCCGCAGCCGGGGTCAGGCTGAATCCCAAGAAGCTCGACCCGACCAGTCTCCGCCGGGCCGTAGAGCAGGCGAGAGGACGTGCCGCGGGGGCTGTGCGCGTCGCCGAGTCGTTCCGTGAGGCAGGCGGTGACTCGAGGGCCGCCGACCTGGTGGAGGGACTGCTGGCTGGACGCGGGAGCGACGAGACCGCTTCTAGCTCTGTCTCTTTGGGTTGATCGTCTCGTCTCGTTCGGGGTGAGGCCCGCGGCTCACCCCTGGGTTCGGTGTCGGCGGTGTTGTTGGTCTTTGGCGTGTTCTTGGTTGTGGCAGGGTCGGCAGAAGAGTTTGGCTTTGTCGACTGTGGTGGTGCCTCCGGTCGCCCAGTGTTCGAGGTGGTGGATGTCGCAGTGTCGGGGTTTGGTCCGACAGCCTGGTCCTTGGCAGTGGCGGTCTCGGGCGGTGATGGCCCTGCGTTGTGCTGGGCTCCAGA
>CAZZIG010000009.1:0-8701 GCA_964653975.1 uncultured Acidimicrobiaceae bacterium | reverse complement strand
TCTCGCCTCCTCGGGATCGCGACAGTCGGCATCGAGAAATACCCGGGCTCCGGCGACGGTCTCGGGGAGCATTCGGAGCCATTCACTCTCGCGAATGGCCTGTCGGCCTTCCTTCATCTCCCCTCTGGTCACCAGATGTAGCTCGGTGACCACTTCCGGCCCAACCCTTCCATCTTCTGCCAGGTGGCGGTTGTGCTGGAAATCGATCACGGCGGCTTCGGTCTCGGGGCCGAAGGTCCCGTCGACCTTGCCGGAGTCGAACCCGAGGGAGTTGAGACGCGACTGCAACTCAGCCACGTCCTCGCCTCGGATCATGGGGCGACGCAGGAAGAGAATCCGATCTCCGAGCCTGTACCCCGACTCGTAGAGGGATCGCCACGTGTTGGGGCCGACCACACCGTCGACGTCGAGTCCTTTGGCTTTCTGGAAGGCCCGCACCGCGTCCTCGGTGCCATCGGAGAACATCGCCCGCGGGTCGGCTCCGGGCTCGAAGCCGAGCGCGGCGAGACGGTCCTGGATGTCGCGGACAGCTGGGCCCTCGTCACCGACCCTGTAGAGACGCATCGACGTAGAGAGTAGAGAGTGGAGCGCACCAAGTATCGAGACCCGGCTCCGAGGCGAAGAGTGGTGTCTGGGTGTTCTTCTTCGGGTGCAGTCCCGGCGACGAACCGGGCAGTCTCTCTGATTCGCTACCCGATACCCACTACTCAGCTGACAAACTCTGAGAGTTCGCTCAGAAGGCGGTGTTTCGGCGCCGCGCCCACGATGCGCTTCTTCTCCACGCCGTCCCGGAACAGGATCAGTGTCGGGATGCTCATCACGTCGTGCGCCGCCGCCGTCTGCGGGTTGTGGTCGACGTTCAGCTTGCCGATATCGAAGCCGTCCTGTTCTCCGGCGAGCTCTTCGAGGACGGGAGCGATGAGACGACAGGGGCCACACCACTCCGCCCAGAAGTCGACGAGCACAGGCCTCTCACCACTGATCGCTTCGTTGAAGCTCCCGTCGTCGAGTGTGATGATCTCAGCCATGGACTACTCCTTGTTCCATCTGGGCGAACCTCGGGGTCGCCTCACTCATTCCTGATCCGCGAGCCAACGTTCCGCGTCGATGGCCGCCATGCAGCCGGTGCCGGCTGCCGTGACCGCCTGACGGTAGACATGGTCGGCTACGTCGCCGGCGGCGAACACTCCCTCGACCGAGGTTCGGGTTCCCCCACTCTTCCCTGCGATCAGGTACCCGGTTTCGTCCATGTCGAGCTGTCCCACGAACAGGTCGGTCGTCGGTTTGTGCCCGATGGCGACGAAGACACCATCGGTGGAGATCTGTCGCGACTCCCCGGTGATGGTGTCCTCGAGGGTCACACCGGTGACTGTGTCCTCACCGTGGATCTCGGTGACGATGGTGTTCCAGACGACGTCGATCTTCTCGTGCTCCAACGCCCGGGTAGCCATGATCTTCGACGCTCTGAACTCGTCACGGCGATGGACGATGGTGACTTTCGAGGCGAACTTGGTGAGGAAGAGGGCCTCTTCCATCGCGGTGTCACCTCCCCCTACGACGATCAGCTCCTGGTCCCGGAAGAAGAACCCGTCGCAGGTGGCGCAAGCAGACACTCCTTTACCCGTGAGGGTCTTCTCCCCGGGGACGCCCAGCCACTTCGCCTCGGCACCGGTGGCGATTATGACTGCGTCGGCGGTGAACTCGTCGGCCCCGACACTGACCTCGAAAGGTCGCTTGGAGAAGTCCACCGCAGTCACGTCGACTTGGCGCATCCGAGCCCCGAAGCGCTCGGCCTGCTTGCGGAACTTGTCCATCAACTCGGGTCCGAGCACCCCGTCGGGGAATCCGGGGTAGTTCTCCACGTCGGTGGTGATCATCAGCTGACCACCGGCGGCCACGCCTTCGAACACAAGGGGGTCGAGATCGGCGCGAGCCGCGTAGAGAGCGGCGGTGAGCCCGGCAGGGCCGGAACCGATGATGATCAGCTTCTCATGTGTCATTTCTGGACCTCTTGAACCACAGGATGCCGCCACCGACCGCGAGGACGACACCAAAGACTCCGAAGGCTCCTGCTGTGGTCAACGGTATCTCCAGCGCCCCGAATATGGTCCACACCAGGAAGACCACTGCAGTCAACCCCAAAATCGCGGCGAGGATTCCCAATCCGGTGAGCTTGATCGCCCTGGAGATGCGATCGACGGTCATGGCCCGGACCTTGATCGCGACTTGTTCGAGGAGATCGGCGAACCTGGCGGCGTACTCGTGCATGTGAGACGAGGTTAGTTGTGCCCGAGAGGACTGCCACCGAGCCGGACGGCGTTCACTCGTCGAGATGTATCAGTCGACATTCGGAACGGTCGACGAATGCCACGGTGGCATCGGCCAGCTCGGTGTCCTCGGCCACCGCGACCAGCACAGGGGCCCCGACACCGCTGTCGATGTCGTCGGGAGGATCGAGGAGCGCCACCACCTGGTATCCGTCGAGATCCGCAGTTTCGAGACACACATCGAGATCGTCCTCCGCAGCTGTGTCGAAGGCGTGCATGCGTGCGGTGAACTCCCCGGCACGGATTAGCTCAGCCTCGTCGGAGTAGAAGGCCGCGACCTCCTCCTCCGGAGGGGACCCGAGAGCGGTCACGGTCGTCGCGGTGGGCTCTTCGACCACTGCCTGTTCGTCACTGTCCTCGCCGGCACCTCCATCATCGTCCCGGGCCAAGGCGTCCGCCGGGGCGGAGGTCTCGCTGCTCCCGTCCAGGTCGGCGGCGGTCTCGGCGAACACACCGGCGTCCTGTCCACCGCGACCCAGCACGGCGACGAGCCCAACGAGCACGAACAAGACCCCGGCAGTGACAGGGACCCAGCGGTACCACCCGGGCCGGGCCGGGGTGTGGTCCCGGCGGAGGGCAGTCCAGACGTCGCGGTGGAGCGCTGAACGCTCGGAATGGGTGAGCTCGGCGATCCCTAGCCCCCGCAACGCCTCGTATGCCGTCTTCTGAGCCTCGTACTCCTCGCGGTGCTCTGCCGAAGAGTCGACGAGGGCGCGTGCCTCGGTTTCGTCGTCCAACCGTCCCTCGACGAGGGCGGCAATCAGCTCGAGCTCGTGATCACGCATTCGGTCTCTTGGATGCTCTCATCACCGCGATTGGTTCCCCAACTCGGCGGCCAACAACCTCCGTCCTCGAAAGACCCGTGACTTGACTGTCCCGACGGGTATCCGGAGGATCTCCGCGATGTCGCCCAGCCCCAGTCCCTCGATGTCCGAGAGGACGATCGCCACCTTGAAGTCATCGGGTATGGCGTCGAGAGCCCGCTGGATCTCGGGTCTGAGCGAGGCACCGTCGATGGCTTCTTCGGCGGAGTAGTCGGCAGGGTCGAGATGCTCGGGCATCGGGTCGGTCCGGCGTCTTCCCTGGTTTCTCAGCTGGTCGTAGCAGGTGTTGACGGCGATCCGGTAGATCCAGGTCCCGAGGGCGGCGTTGCCTTTGAACTGTTCCGCCTTGCGGAAAACGGTCAGAAACGTCTCCTGGGTCGCATCGAGTGCGTGCTCCCTGTCACCCATGATCCGCAAACACACCGAGAACACCCGGTCCTCATGGGCTCGCATCAGTTCGGTGAAGGCGTCGTGGTCACCTTCCAGCACACGCGCCAACAACTGGGCGTTCTGGGCGGCGGTGGTCACGGTAGGAATCGTAATTCCGCCAACGTCGCCCGATAGGTCCCATCGCCCTGCGGGGGCAGATCGACGAGCCAGACCAGCCAGTAACCATCGTTGCGGGGCGGGAGCTCGACCGACGTGGACGAGGGAGAGGCCGTGGCGCCGGCGATGAGCTCCCATGCATCGGGCTCACTCAGCAGCTCGGGGGACCAACGGATCTCGAACCTCGTTCCGGCCGAGAGGTTCACCAACTCGACCCGATCGGGAGTTCCGGTGATGGCCATCGTGACTCCGACGCCCGGTTTGAGCAGGGGGAGGGGGTCGAGGTAGGTCTCCGTGGCCCACTCCGTGCTCGGATCATCGTCGACGAGGTTCGCGGCCAGTTGGTCGTTCTCGCCGCCTTCGCCGAACGGGTCGAGCACACCGGGATCACCGGCCACTGTCTCTCCCGGGGCAACGGTCGTGGTTGGTGCGACGGTGGTAGTGGTCACATCCGGACGGGTGGTGGGTGTCGGCACCACCGGAGCACTCCCACCGGAGAGCACAAACCCAAGCGCGACCAGCCCGACAGCCGCCAGGATCAGACCGATGGCCGCGAGGAGCAATCTTCGCGGCACCGGCCCGCTCTCGGGCTGGGGTGGGCGCGGAGTGGGAGCGGCCCTGAGCGCCTTCTCGAGGTCCTCCGCTGTCAGCTTGCCGGATTGGCCCGCTCTGAGGATGGTATCGATGGCGCGCGGCACGCCATCGACTCGTTCGGAAGGGGGAGGGCCCCCTGGCGGCGCGCCGGTGAGCGCCGTCTCCAGGGTTGTTGCCAGGGCCTGCACATCTCCTGTGGCATCGGTGGACGATGGGCGGCCGAAGGCACCGAGTTTGGCCGGGTGCGCCCCGGAATACGAGATCGCCGATGGGTCGATCTTGCCGTGCACCGCCCCGGTGGCGTGCAAGACGGCGAGGGCGCCGGCGAGACCCGCGGCGTTGGGGAGGAAGTCGGGCAGATCTATGGGACGGCCTGCGGCCACCCGGTCGGAGACGGTGGCCCCTCCCGTCCACTCGGACACGGCATAGGCTCCACCTTCGACCTCGTTGACGGTGTACACCCGGGCGAGGTGTGCATGTGATGTCTTGGCCGCATCGCTCACAGATTGGACGAACTCTCTGCGGCGCTCCTTCGATGACTCGGGGCCGAGGCTCCGTATCAAGACCGGCCGGTCCAGTGAAGTGTCGGTCGCCAGCCACTCCTCGAGGTCGCCGTCCCGTCCGAGACGGACCTCGAGTGTGTAGCGGTCTGGGATCGAAGCCGGCACCCGGCTAGTTCAGCAGTTACCCGCCGGTTCCGTGAGTCTTCGCCGCCGAAGCCCCAAGTCGTGCCTACCCATCAAGACCGAGCGTTGGAAGGGGTGTGACTCAGGACCAGGAGCGAGGTGCCGGTGTCGGCGAAGGCAAACCGTCGGTACAGCCTCTTGGCCCTGGTGTTGTCCGGTCGTACGTTGAGCACCATCGTGCGCCCGCCGGTTCGGGCCCCCCACGCGATCGCCGCAGAGAGCAAGGCCGCCCCCAAACCACTGCCCGAGGCACCGGGACGGACCGCGATCCGGTGCAAATACACGGTTCCCCACTGGGTGCCGACGATCGCGTACCCGTCGTGGCCGTTGGGCCCGTCCACCACGAACAACGCTGTCGACTTGTTGGTCTCGTGCGCCTCGGCCAGGCCATGAACGCTCATACCCCAGAATCCTTCGAAGGCCTGCCGGTCGACCTCGACGATCGCCGCCCAATCCGGTCTCGTTTCCAGACGGGTCTCCCCGGTCTCCGGCGGCGGGGCACCGGGCAGTAGACGCTCCATGACGTCGAGGGTGGCGAAGTCCTCGAATCCCGATCTCCTCCAGACCCCAGTCGACGGTGGGTAAAGGGCCGGTGAGTAGACCCTTCCCGCGCCCATCTCCGCCAGGGTGTGGCTGACCGTTCCGAGGAAGTCGCTTCCACCACGTTCCAAACGGACCATCGGGTCGGATACCGACTCGTTCCAGGGCCGTGCCCTCGCCCGGAACCAACCGGAGCTCAGGGCTATAGGGCCCGGCCAGGAACCTTCGACGCGGAGAAGGGCCACCACTTGTGCGAGAGTAAGGACATGGAGGTCGTAGTTGCGAGTCATCCTTCTGCATTGCGCCACGACACCGGGCCACGCCATCCGGAGAGGAGCGAGCGTGTCGCCGCGGTGGCGGAAGGGGTCGAGGATTCCGGTCTGGTCGTCCACGAGATCGCCTCGCCGTCCATCGAGCGCAGCGAACTGGCCCTGGTGCACGACCCGTCCTACATCGAGCTGATCGAGAGGTTCTGCGCCGAGGGAGGCGGTGCCCTCGACATGGACACCTTCGCCGGGCCTGATTCATGGGAGGCTGCACTGACGGCGGCAGGAGGGGTGCGAGCCCTCGTGGAGGAGTTGGAGCAACGGTCGGACACGACGGGGTTCGCCATCGCCCGGCCGCCTGGCCATCACGCCCTCCCCTCCCGCGCCATGGGTTTCTGCCTGTTCAACAATGTCGCGGTCACGACTGGTTATCTCCGCTCCCGTGGTGCCCGGGTAGCGGTCCTCGATTGGGATGTCCATCACGGGAATGGCACCCAGGACATGTTGGAGGACGATCCCGGAGCCCTGTATGTCTCGATCCACCAGAACCACTTCTATCCCTATGCCGGCTACGTGGACGACATCGACCGCGGTGATGCCAAGGGGACCGTGGTCAATATCCCGCTCCCCGCGGGGACCGCCGGCGATGTCTACCGACGTGCCTGGGAGGAGTTGGTGTTACCCATAGTCGAACAGTTCGCTCCCGATTGGGTCATCGTCAGCGCCGGATTCGACGC
This sequence comes from uncultured Acidimicrobiaceae bacterium, assembly GCA_964653975.1. Lineage (GTDB taxonomy): Bacteria > Actinomycetota > Acidimicrobiia > Spongiisociales > ZC4RG35 > JANQRA01. Next base: position 2,181 of record CAZZIG010000009.1, on the reverse strand, counting down.
CCATGCGGCCGACGAATTGGCCAGCTTCTATCTGGAGGCGAGCGACTACGGCTGGATGGCGGGGGGTCTGTCCCGGGTACACCCGAGCTCGCGGACCGTGCTGGCACTCGAGGGGGGCTACGACCTCACCGCCCTGCGCGAGTCGACCGGCCATGTTCTGCGTGGGCTGGCCGGGATCGAGATTCGGCCCGACTCGACCCGTCATTCTCCGGTGACTTCACTGTCCGCGCTGTCCGAGGCTGCTGCGGCGATCGGACGCCACTGGAGCGTCTAGCGCCCCCAATCCCTAAACCCGTGATCTGCCAGCGCCGATAACCCTTGTCCGAAACCAGGCGAGGTATTTCCAGGGATGGACAAGAACATAGACACGCTACTCAAGACGGCCGTCGACCACGGGGCGTCTGACATCCACCTGAAGGTGGGATCGGCCCCGATCGTGCGTATCGAGGGTGAGCTGCGGCGTCTCGACGGCTACGACCCGCTCCGTCCAGCCGACACCCAGTCGTACGCCGAGGCGATGTTCACCGAGAAGGCCGCCGAGGACTTCAACGCCACGGGGTCGACCGACTTCGCGTACGGACGCCACGAACTGGGCCGTTTCCGCGCCACCGCCTTCCGTCAGCGGGGCTCGGTGTCGCTGGTGCTGCGTCGGGTGGTCCCGGGCTCGAAGTCGTTTGCCGAGCTGGGTTTGCCCAAGGCCATGGAGCGCATCGCCTCCTCGAAGGCCGGTCTGGTCCTCGTGACCGGGCCCTCCGGCTCGGGCAAGACCACGACCATGGCCTCGATCATCGACTGGATAAATTCGCACCAGGGCCGGGCGATCATCACCATAGAAGATCCCATCGAAGTGCTCCATCCCGACAAGCGCTCGGTGGTCGTCCAGAGAGAGTTGGGGGTCGACACCGGGGACACGGCCGGTGCCATCCGGGCGGCGATGAGACACGACACCGACGTCATCCTGGTCTCGGAGCTCACTGAATACGATGTGGCCAGGGCCGCGATCGACGCGGCGGAGACCGGGCACCTCGTGGTGTCCTCCATGCGCACGAGCGATCCTGCCGACACGATCCAGCGGCTGATCTCGATGTTCCCGGAGTCTCAGCAGGGAGTGGTGCGCAAGCAGCTCTCCGCACAGATCAAGGCCGTCATCAGTCAGATTCTGGTCGACGCTGGCGAGGCGGGCGGTCTGGTCCTCGCCTGCGAGATCCTCACCAGCAGCGAACGGGCCCAGGAGTGGATCCTCAGCGGCGAGGAAACGTCGTTCCTCGTCGAGGTGATGAGAGAGGGCGGGTTCCACGGCATGCAGACCTTCGACCAGGCGCTCCTCGACCATGTGGTGGGAGGGACGGTCAAGCTGGACGCAGCGCTTCCCTACGTCCGCAACGGCCACGAGGTGAGGGCAAAGGCGCAGGCCGCCGGTATCAGTATCTGAGTAGGCCGACCGGGGGAGGTGAGCTCCTCTCTTGGGACCTCGGTCCGGTGACACGGTCCGGACTCTGCTCTCCACCTCCACTCTCTACCCTCTGGCCCGTGATCCCAGAGCGGCTCGAGTTTCTGATCAGGCCCGACCTCCCTCCCGCACAGTTGGCCGAGTTGTTCGCCGACGCGGGGGAGGAGATATACCTCGTTGGAGGATGTGTCCGCGATGTGCTCTTGGGACGAACACTCGAGGACTTCGACTTTGCAACGGGAGCTCGACCCGAGCGTGTCTCCGAGCTGTTGGAGCCCTGGGCGGACGTCGTGTACCAGGTCGGCGCCCAGTTCGGGACGGTGGCAGCCCGCAAGGGCGGCCACACGGTGGAGGTGACCACCTACCGCAGCGAGGTCTACCGCGACGACTCCCGTAAACCGCATGTGACCTACTCCGACGACATCATCACCGACCTGGGCCGGCGAGACTTCACGGTCAATGCCGTGGCCCTCTCCCTACCCGACCTGGAGGCGGTCGACCCCCACGACGGTCTCGTCGACCTCGCCCGACAGACCTTGAGGACCCCGTTGGAGCCTGCGATCTCGTTCGGGGACGACCCGCTGAGGATGCTGCGGCTCTTTCGCTTTCATGCAACCCTCGGGTTCACCCCCGACCGGAGTGCCGTGGCCGCGGTGAGGGACATGGCCCCTCGTCTCCAGATCATCTCCGCGGAGCGGGTTCGCGACGAGTTGAGCAAGCTTCTCCTGGCC
>CAZZIG010000008.1:0-15737 GCA_964653975.1 uncultured Acidimicrobiaceae bacterium | reverse complement strand
GACCCGTATCCGGGTCCCTTTACCTCCATCAAAGTGGGTCTGTCCGCATCGAGTATTTTTCGCGGCGGACAGACCCACATCCGGGTCGTACTTCCTGAGGAAAGTCAGTTGAGGGCGACGGCGAGGACGTCGGCGGCGGTGTCGGCGATGTGGAAGGTGAGGTCTTGACGGACCTGTTCGGGCACGTCGTCGAGATCCTGTTCATTCCGGCGTGGGACGACCACCTCTTTCAGACCGGCCCGGTGGGCGGCGAGCACCTTCTGTTTCACCCCGCCAATGGGGAGCACCTTCCCCTGGAGGGTGATCTCACCGGTCATGCCCACGGTGTCCTTCACCTTGCGATCGCTCAGCAGGGAGACCAGGGCGGTGAGCATCGTGATCCCCGCCGACGGCCCGTCCTTGGGCACGGCCCCGGCCGGGACGTGTACGTGGTAGCGACCCTTGAGCTTGGCGGGGTCGATCCCCAACTCGTCGGTGTGCGCCTCGACATAAGACAGGGCGATCTGGGCCGACTCCTTCATCACGTCGCCCAACTGACCGGTGAGGGTGAGGCCACGCTCACCTTCCATGGTGGTGGCCTCGATGAAGAGGACGTCGCCACCGGCTCCGGTGACGGCGAGCCCGGTGGCGACACCGGGCACGTCGGTGCGGTCGGAAGCCTCGTCCTTCCACACTTTGGGCTTGCCCAGGTACTCGGTGATGTCGCCCTCGTCGACGATGACCGCGCCGTCGTCGGTCTCCGCCTTGCCACCGGCGATCGAGGTAGCCACCTTCCGGGCCAGCTTGCCCAGCTCACGCTCCAGGTTCCTCACCCCGGCCTCCCGGGTGTAACGGTCGACCACTGCAGCCAGGGCGTCTTCGGTGACTTCGAGCTCTTCCGGCTCCAGACCCGTGTTGCGGATCTGACGGGGAAGGAGATGGTCGCGGGCGATCTCCACCTTCTCACGGTCGGTGTATCCGTCGATTCGGATCATCTCGGTCCGGTCGAGGAGCGGACCGGGGATGGTCTCGGCCACGTTGGCGGTGGCGACGAACAACACGTCGCTCAGGTCGAGGTCGACCTCCAGATAGTGGTCACGGAACGTGTGGTTCTGGGCGGGGTCGAGCACCTCGAGCAACGCAGACGACGGGTCACCTCGCCAATCGGCGCCGACCTTGTCCATCTCGTCGAGGAGGAAGACCGGGTTCATCGTCCCGGCTTCGGTGAGTGCGCGGGCGATGCGACCGGGTCTCGCTCCGACATAGGTGCGCCGGTGACCGCGAATCTCGGCCTCGTCTCGCACTCCGCCGAGCGCCACACGGACGAACTGGCGTCCGAGAGCCCTCGCCACCGACTCGCCCAGCGAGGTCTTGCCGACACCGGGTGGCCCGACGAGGAGGAGGATGGCCCCGCCGTCACGCGCCTTGTCGTCGGAGAGCCCGCGCTCGGAGCGCAGCTTGCGCACCGCGAGATGCTCGACGATGCGCTCTTTCACGTCGTGGAGCCCGGTGTGGTCGGCGTCGAGCACTGCCCACGCCTCGTCGAGGTCGAGACGGTCTTCGGAAGCAGTGCCCCAGGGAAGGTCGAACATGGTGTCGAGCCAGGTCCGGATCCAGGAATGCTCCGGTGATTGCTCACTCATCCTCTCGAGCCGGTCGATCTCCTTGTCGATCGCGTCGATGACATCTTCGGCGACGTCGCGCTCTCGTAGCTCGTCGAGCTTGGTGCGGTACTCGGAGGTGATGTCGCCCTCCTCACCGAGCTCCTTCTTGATCGCTTCGAGCTGTTGGCGGAGGATGTAGTCGCGCTGGCTCTTCTCGATGCGCTCGCTGGCGTCGTCGCGAACCTTGCGACGCAGCTCCTGGTCGGCGAGGACCTCCCTCATCCATTCGATGAGCAGCCCGAGCCGATGGCGGATGTCCAGCGCCTCCAACAGCTCGACCTTCTGCTCCAAGGTGAGGTCGGGGGAGTAGACGGCAAGATCGGCGAGCTGGGAGGGGCTGTCCATGGCGAGCAGTCTCTCGGCAACCCGGCTCAGCCCACGGTTCTCCAGGACGGCACTGACGACCGCCCGATATTCGGCGACCAGCTCGTCGAGGCCCTCGTCGCTGATGTCGACTTCTGGCGACTCTTCGGCCTCCACCCACAGGGCGCCGTTCTCGTCGACCGAGCCGGCGCCGACACGGGCGCGGCTCTCGCCGGACACGAGGATGTTGCCGTCGTCGTCACCCTGAATGCGGGCCACGGTCCCCACCGAGGCGAAACGGCCCTGCAACCTCGGCACCAAGAGGAGGCGCCCCTCGGTTCTGTCGGCCGCGGCGAGAGCGGTGCGACCCTCTTCGGTGGACACCTGGATCGTGACCGCCATGTTGGGGAAGACCACCCCGTTGTGGAGGGGGAGGACGGGAAGAGTGAGTTGAGTTGTCTCTGGCATTTCGTTTGGTTCCTAACCGCTACTGAGAATGGGCAAACCGTTCTCTCTCCGAGGGTATTCCGGATATGAGCGTATCGGACGCAGATTTTCCCAGTGTGGGGGTCGAGCCCGATCAGTCGAGACCGTGGTAGGAGCCACGGAAGTAGGTCAGCGGGTCCGCGAAATCGCCCACCTCCACCCGGTCGATCGTTGCCGTCATGATCCCCGAGAACCCCGCTTCGCGCCGGGTCTCGAAGGTGCAGTAGGCGCGGTTGGGGAGATCTTCGATGACCGGGCCCCAATCGGTTTGGGTGATGTCGAGCCCGGTGAACATCCCCCCCGGGCTGGGCCGCAGACCGGCGAAGGTCTCGGCCAGGGCACGGTGTCTCTCGGAGCAGACGTGGACGATGAGCCGCCCTCCGGGCTCGAGGGCATACCAGAGGTCGGTGCTGGGACCGACCACGGCCTGGACCTGTCCCGGTTCTCCTTCGATCACCATCAGCGAGGAGACCGTCAACCCGGCCCAACGCCCCTCCTCCCCGGTGGTGATGATCGTGACCGGCGAGCTGAGACGTCCCCGGAAACGGCGCACCGGGTCCCACGAGTCGGGATCATCCAGGAAGGGGTGGTCACTGTGGATGGTCATGGATTCCTAATGTAGGGGAGCCGGATATCCGGATCTGGGCGGCGCGGAATGCGGCCGGGTCCGGCCGGGGTTGTTCTGTATTCCCCAGAGCCGGTATACCGGATCTACGGCATTAGGAAAGAGATGCAGACAGGACAGGCCAAGGCGGACGCGTTGATCATGTTCGGGGTCACCGGGGACCTCGCCAGGAGACGGCTCTTCCCCGCCCTCTACGAGCTCGAGGAGGACGGAGACCTGGGTATCCCCGTGATCGGGGTCAGTCGCTCCACCGAGGGCGACGATGATCTGCGCGGTCGCGCCAGGGAGTCACTCGAGTTCGCCGGAGTCGACGTGGACGACGAGGTGTTCTCCCGGCTCGCCTCGCGGCTCACTCACGTGCCCGGTGACTACCGGGACCCCGAGACCTTTCGCAGGATCGGGGACAAGGTCGGTGACCGGAGATGCACCGTCTCCTATCTCGCCATTCCGCCCGAGCTGTTCGACGACGTGATCCAGGGTCTGTCCGCGGCGGGTTTGAACCGTCACGGCCGGGTGGTCGTCGAGAAGCCGTTCGGCCGCGACGAGAAGAGCGCCAAAGAGCTCAGCGAGATCATCCACCGTCACTACCCCGAAGAGCAGGTCTACCGGATCGACCACTTCCTGGGCAAGGAGTCCCTGCAGAACCTGATGGTGTTCCGTTTCTCGAACACGATGTTGGAGCCGATCTGGAATCGCCATTACATCCGCGGGGTGCAGGTGACCCTGGCCGAGGACTTCGGAGTGGAGGGCAGAGGCGCCTTCTACGACTCGGTGGGAGCCATGCGCGACGTGGTGCAGAACCACCTCTTGGTCCTCGTCTCTCTGCTGGCGATGGAGCCGCCCGTGTCCGACCAGCCCGACGCCCTCCGGGACGAGAGAGTGAAGGTCCTCGAGGCCACCCCCTCCCTGTCTCCCGACGATGTCGTGACGGGACAGTACGAGGGTTACCGCGACGAGCCCGGTGTCGACCCGGACTCTTCGACGGAGTCGTATTTCGCGGCGAGGTTGGAGATCGACTCGTGGCGATGGGCCGGTGTCCCCTGGATCATCCGGGCGGGGAAGGGTCTCGGCACGACCGTCACCGAAGCAGTGGTCGAGTTCCTCAGGCCTCCCCGGCTCTACTTCAGCGGTCTCCACGACGTGCCCGGGCCCAACCGTCTGGTGTTTCGCAGCAAACCCCAGGATCGGATCGTCCTCCAGATGCAGGCCAAACGTCCCGGGCCCGAGATCGTCAGCGAGCCGGTGAGCTTGTCGCTCGAGTACGGCGAGCATCGGGGCGCCCTCCAGGACGCCTATCACCGGCTTCTCGGCGATGCCCTCAAAGGGGACCAGTCTCTCTTCGCTCGGGTCGACGGGGTCATGGAGGCTTGGCGTGTCGTCCAGACCGTCATCGACGCCTCCCCCGAGCCGTTGGTCTACCAGCGGGGGTCGATGGGCCCCCAGCAGGCCGATCGTCTCCTGGGCTCGGACTGGTCGTGGCTGTCCGGGTGACTGCTCCGACATCGACACCGACCGCCGTGGGGCAGGGTGAGAACCAAACCGCCGGTCGATCCGTAGAAAGACCTATGAAACGCATCATCTCCCGAGCCCTGACCATCGCACTCGTCGCTCTCGTCGCCGCCTGCGGTGGTGACGACACCGATCCGCCGGCAACCACGGAGGCCGGGAATGGTGGAGAGGAGATCGCGATCACGATCGCCGACTTCGCCTTCTCGGGGCCGGACACCGTGGCGGTGGGTGACACGGTCACGGTGACCAACGAGGACTCGATGGCTCACACGTGGACTGCGGTGGGCAATGAGTTCGACAGTGGGTCTCTGGGTGAAGGGGAGTCGTTCGACTTCACCTTCGACGAGGCGGGGGAGTTCGACTACTTCTGCACCATCCACCCGACCATGACGGGAACGATCACGGTCGAGGGCTGAGCAACGTCCGGTCCCTGTCACAATCGGTGACATGAGCCGGGGTGTTGGTGTCATCGGGCTGACGATCTGTCTCGTGGTCGTCTCCTGCTCCGGGGAACAGTCACCGGAGGCCACGACCTCCACGGTGACGACCCCGGAGACCACACCGCCCCCGCCGGAGACGACCACGACGGAGACGGTCGAGACGTCTTCGACCACGACCACCTCCACGTCCACGTCGACCACGGTCCCGACCTATCTTCCCCGCGACCAACTCGGTGTGGAGGCCTACCCGGTGCCGGTCGGGTCCCGACCCCACGACGTCGCCCCGGCGGACGACGGCGGGGTCTGGTACACGGCACAGGGAAGCGGCGAATTGGGGTGGCTCGACCCCTCCACCGGCGAGACCGCCCATATCCCTCTCGGGGACGGCTCCCGACCCCACGGGGTCATCGTCGACGGGGAAGGAGTGGCCTGGATCACCGACGGAGGCTTCAACGCCATCGTCAGCTACAACCCGGAAACCGAGCGGGTCACCACCTTCCCTCTCCCCGACGACCGCCCCGACGCCAACCTGAACACCGCGGCGTTCGACGGGAACGGGATCCTGTGGTTCACCGGGCAGAGCGGAGGGATATACGGCTCACTCGACCCGGAAACGGGGGATATGACCATCTACGACGCACCGCGGGGTCGCGGCCCCTACGGCATCGCGGCCACACCGGGAGGCGACGTGTTCTACGCCTCCCTCGCCGGCTCCTACGTCGGAGCCATCGAAGGGGACGGCTCGGCGACGGTGCTGGAGCCCCCCACCGCGGGACAGGGGGCTCGTCGGGTCTGGTCCGACTCGGAGGGGAGCATCTGGGTCAGCGAGTGGAACAGCGGGAATCTGAGCCGGTACAACCCGGGCACCGGGGAGTGGTCGACCTGGCCACTTCCCACCGAGGGTGCCGCGGCCTATGCGGTGTATGTCGACGAGGCCGACATCGTCTGGGTCAGCGACTTCGGAGCCAATGCGATGGTCCGTTTCGACCCGACGTCGGAGCAATTCGACGTCTATCCGCTGCCCCACACGCCCGGTGAGGTCCGTCAGATCCTGGGACGTCCCGGCGAGGTGTGGGGGGCCGAGTCGGCGGCGGATCACCTGGTGGTCATCCGCACCCGCTGACCGTCCTAGACGTGGGGCGCCACCTCCTCGGCGAGTTGTTGCATCAACTCGACCTGGGCCGGGAATTCGAGGGTATGGAAGTAGCTGCGTGCCGCGAACTCGACCGGCAGGCCCGCCGCCTCCTTGATCTCGTTGAGCTCGGTGACGATCTGGTCGGACGTTCCAGCGACTGTCGAGCGGCCGGCCACCCTCTCCCGCCGGGACTGGTCGAACGGCGGCGCCTGCGGAGGAGGTCCGGAACGGGTGGCCGACGCCTCCATGTCGGAGTACTTCCAGTACATGTGCCACAGATGATCCATGTAGTCGTCGACGGCCTGTTCCGGGGAGCTGCCCGGGACTATCACCGAATAGTGGAAGATGCGCAGTTCGGCCGGGTCGCGCCCGACACGATCGCACTCGTCTCGGACCCAAGCGATCTGTTGCAGGAACTGCTCCCGGGGGACGTTGGCGTATATCCCGTCGGCGAGCCGGGCGGCCCGACGGACGGCGGCCTCGGCTCCACCTCCCACCAGCACCGGGATCTTGGACGACGGAACCGGTCTCACCGCGACCTCGGGCAGGTCGTAGATCGGGCCCGAGTGGCTGAAGGGCTCACCGCTGAGCGCCTTGGGGAGGATCTGGAGGATCTCCTCCATCGCGGCGCCGCGTTTGGTCCGGTCGGCCCCGAGGGCGTCGAACTCGGTCTGGCTCCACCCGAGGCCCAACCCGAGGATGAACCGTCCCCTGCTGAGCAGACTCACCGTGGCGGCGTCTTCCGCCAGTCGCAGGGGATGGTGGAGGGGGGCGAGCACCACGCCGGTTCCGATCTCGATCTCTGAGGTGGCCGCAGCGATCGCTGCGGAGACGACGGCGAGCGACGGCATGTAGCCGTCGTCGACGAAGTGGTGCTCGGTGGTCCACACCGAGCTCAGACCGAGTCTCTCGGCTTCGACCGCGATCTGGATCGTCTCCTCGTACGCTCGATCCCAGGTGGTTTCCCCGGGGCGCAACTGTGCGCTCAGCAGTCCAAAACCGAGTCCCATTCCCTCTCAGCTCCCTTCTCTGATCTGGCGAAGTGATCGCCGCTGATTGCCGCTGTCGTCGAAGTTGGACGGCGACAGCCACTGATGGAACGTCGTCCGCAGGTCGGGCCATTCCAGGTCTGTGATCGCGTACCAGGCCGTGTCACGGCTCCGTCCCTTGTAGTGGGTCGCCCTCCGGAAAGTCCCCTCGTAGATGAAGCCGAGACGGTGGGCTGCCTCACGTGAGGGCTGGTTGAGGTCATCGCACTTCCATTCACAGCGGCGGTAGCCGAGGGCGAAACAGTTCTCCACCATCAGGTAGATCGCCTCGGTGGCGGCAGTGGTCCGTTGCAGCGCGGGCGAGAAGACGATCGACCCGATCTCGATGACCCCGTCCCGGGGCTGGATGCGGAGATAGGAGGCGAAGCCGAGGGGTTGGCCGCGCACCGAGATGGCATAGGGCAACCAGTCGTCGAGGGCGACCATCCCTTCGAGCGACCGGCGCAGACCCGTCTCGTCTCCGAAAGGGCCGATCGACATGTAGGTCCACAGGTCGTCGGGTGCGTCGGCGAAGACCGAGAACAGCGGGGAGGTGTGAGTGTTGGGGTCGAGCGGCTCCAATGTCACGTGACGCCCCTGCAGCTCCACCTGTGGCGGGAACGGGGGAGGGGACCATTCGCCGAGAGGCGGGCCGACAGGCTGACCGTGCTCGTTGGTGGTGTTCATCAGGAATGCCACGATACGGCCCCTCGCCGCCGGCCCCGTGCCTACAGTCGTCCGACGTTGCGACCGAGCATTCCGATCCTCGTGCTCGTCTGTCTCCTCATGACCGCATGTGCCGCCGGGGAGGAGCAGTCGCCGGCGGCCCCCACCACCCCGGCGACCGTGCCGGCCGTCGGTGTCGACGGCGATCCGGTTTTCGTCACGCCGATCGACGATGCGGTGACCGTCAACGTGGCCAGTGACGGCGACGATATCGCCCTGGCCTGGATCAGCCACGACGGGGTGTCGACAGCGATGCTCGACCCGGCCACGGGAGCCCTCGGCGATCACCGGACGGTCAACGGCTCCATCACCCCCATCGCCCATCCCATCGAGAGACCGGCGCTCGTGTTTCGTGACGACGGTTCTCTCGACGTCGCCTTCACCTCGTTCGTCGGTGATGGGGCCTCCGTCTTCCTGTCCCGGGACGGTGCAGAGCCCGAGCCGATCAGCGGCCCCCCGCGCCCTGAGACCAACCTCGTGCACATGACCCCTGACCGGGATGGAGGTCTGTGGATGACCTGGCTCGAGGACTCCACCCTGTCCGTGGCACGAGAGCGTGCCAAGGGGATCGTGGAGCAGGAAGGGGTCGACGATCTCACCTGTGACTGCTGTCACCCGGTGCCGACGGTCGTGGGCGACACCCTGGTGGTCTCTTACCGTGACCTCGAGACCGTGGACGGTGCCGTCGTCCGCAACGCCGCCGTGGTCAGATCCGTCGACGGCGGGGAGAGCTTCGAGCCCGCCATCGAGGTCGCAGACGAAGACTGGCACATCGACGGCTGTCCTTTCACCGGGCCGAGCGCGGTCGAAGTCGACGGGAGCATCGTCCTGGCCTGGATGGACGCCCGGCAGTCGCTGCACCCGGATCAGACCGATTCGTCGATCTGGGTGGACAAGAGCACCGACGGCGGAGCCAGCTTCGGTGTGGATCTGCGGGTGACCGACGGCGGGAGCCACCGTTGGCCCATCCTGGTGGTGGGCCACCGGTCGCTGATCCACATGGTCTGGGAGACGGTGGGCCCCGACGGTGGGTTGTCATACGCCTGGTCCGATGACAGCACCAGGTCGTTCTCCGACCCTGTCCTCCTGGTCGACCGGGCCGTGAGTGGGGGAGACGCCCCCGCATCGCCATCCGCCGTCGTCCACGACCGGCTGTTGGTCGTGACCTGGGCTGCTCGGGGCACCGGATACGTCGCTGCCTGGCCGATCGACGGCTGATCGCAACCGCCGGGCCCGATACCGCTCAAGTCCTGGCCCATGCCTACCGTTGCCCGATCCATGGGCACCGCGTTTCGCCTCATGACAGTCAATCTCCTCCACGAGCGAGGTGACGTCGAAGACTTCGCCGCCGCACTCGCGGAGCTTCGCCCCGACGTGGTCGTCACCCAGGAACTGGCCCCGGCTTGCGCAGAGGTGGTGAGGGAGTCGTATCCCCACCACCGTCTCGCTCCCTCGACGGACTACACCGGCCGGGGCATCGCCACGCACTTCGACGCCGAGTTCGGCGACATCGACATGCCTTCACGGCCCGGGACGTCGGCATCGCTCGATATCGGAGGGGAGCCGATCAGACTCGCCGGTGTGCATCTCCGCAATCCGATCAACTTCCCCTGGTGGGTGGCGGCCCGGGCGCGACGACGGCAGCTCGACGGGTTGTTCGGTTGGCTCGACTCGGAGAACGACCGTCCCGTGGTGGTCGCAGGCGACTTCAACGCCTCGCCGGCCTGGCCCGTCTACAAGCTCACCGCGGAGCGGCTGACCGATCTGGTGGCCGAGCACGCCGAGAAGGAAGGGGAGAGCGTCGAGCCCACCTGGGGCTGGCGTCCGGGATGGCCGCGCATGCTCAGGATCGACCACGTCTTCGGGTCGGGACTCGGCGCCACCGGGGTCTCGGTTCGACCGATCGTCGGCTCCGATCACGCGGCTGTCATCGTCGACCTGGAGTTCTAGTCGCCGGTACCGAGGTCGAAGCCGTACGCCTCGTAGACGATGTCGGACGAATCGACAGGCGAGAGATCATACGATTCGACGCAAATAGGCTGTGGATGTGCAGGTCAGCAATGCCGACAGGGTGGTCTTCCCCGAAGATGGCGTCACCAAGGGAGACGTGGTCGGCTACTACGAGACGGTGGGTGAGCGGATGCTGCCGTTCCTCGCCGGTCGCGCCCTCACCGTGGAGCGTTACCCGAGGGGCACCGGGGCGAAGGGGTTCATGCAGAAGAACGCCCCGGACCACTTCTCCGACGACCTGATCGAGCGTCACGAAGTCCCCAAAGAAGATGGCGGCACCACCGTCTATCCCGTCGTGTCCACCGTCGAGGCGATCGCCGAGTTCGCCAATCTCGGGGTGATCACCTTCCACGCACCGCCCTCCACCGTCGCCGACGAGTGGCATCCCGACTGGGCCATCTGGGACCTGGACCCTCCGCGTGGGGATTTCGCCGCGGTTCGGGAGTCGGCGTTGCGGATGAGAGAGACACTGGAGACCTTCGACATCTCCACGCTGCTGATGACGTCGGGCTCGAACGGCTACCACCTGAGGGCACGATTGCAACCGAAGGCCGACTCCGAGACCGTCGCCCGCATCGCACGGGGGACCGCGGCGTTGGCGTCGGCGGCTCATCCCGACCTGATGACCTTGGCGTTCCGCAAGGCCGACCGCGGTCGGAGGGTCTTCGTCGATTGGCTGCGCAACGCCCCCTATTCGACGTCCGTGGTGCCATGGTCGTTGCGCGCCCGTCCCGGGGCGCCGGTCGCCGTCCCTCTCGCCTGGTCCGAGGTCGACGACGTCGACCCCAACGGGGTGGGTTTCCACGACGTCGAAGCGCGTCTCGGTGAAGACCCCTGGGCGGGAGCCGAGACCCAGGACCTGGAGCCGGTGGCGCCCCTCGTCGACGCCGCCCTCGACGAAGCCGGGATCGAGTTGGAGCCGTTCGACCGTTTCCGCTCCTGAGGTTGTCGCTAACTCTGCGAGGTGGATAGCGTGACCCGCCGGCGGGCAACAGGCCCGCTCCAGCATCCCAATGTCTCCACGTATCCCTCATCTCCTCCTGGCAGTGGCCGTGTTCGTCGCTGCATGCAGCGGAGAGGCCGAGCCGACCACCACCACCACTCCGACCACGTCGACATCGACATCCACATCGTCGACCACCACCACCCTGCCCCCAACGACGACCACCACCACCGTCCCGTTTTCGGTGGAGGGGGCGACCGACGAATTGGCCGCCGTGGTCGACGCGTTCTACCGGTACGCCGCCGGCGAGACAACCGACGCCCCACCAGCACCCGAGGTGGTGATCGAAGGGATCTCACCGGATGGAGAGGTCGAGACACCCCGGCAGGGAACCGCGTCCATGGGTGCGTTCAAGGAGCAAGCGGTGGCTGTCGTCGAGATGGGATCCGACTTGTTCCTCAGCGTCGACGACGGACAGGGCTGGCGGATCGTGGGTGGCGAGTGGCCGTCGCTGTCGATTCCGGCCTACTACGGGCCGACGACTCGTCTCGTCGCCGTCGTGGGGTCCGATGCGAGACCGGGCGAGACGCCGGAGGCGACCCGTGCCGACAGCATCCACTTCGTCGGGCTCGGAGCCTCCGGCAACGCCGCGGTGGTCGGGCTGCCCCGGGATTCGTATGTGCCCGTCCCCGGCTTCGGAAGAGGAAAGATCACCAATTCGCTCGCCCTCGGTGGCCCCGACGCGATGATGGCCGCCTTCCGTGACCTGACGGGTCTCCCCCTGGAGGGATACGTCCTCACCGGGTTCAGGGGATTTCAGAACCTCATCAACGAGGTCCTGGGGGCGGTCAGTGTCAAGGTGCCCTATTCGATCAGCGACCGCTGGGCCAAGGCTTATCTCGACGCCGGGCGTCAGGACCTCGATGGTGCGGAGGCACTCGGGTTCGCCCGGGCCCGCAAGACCGTGCCCGGTGGCGACTTCACCCGCAGCGAGCACCAAGGGCTGATCATGATCTCGGCGGTGGCGGTCGTCCAACAGCTGGGCATGTCGGCCATCCCGCAGCTGATGGAGAAGGCCGAGCCCCATCTGGTCACCGATCTCTCGGTGGAACAACTCCTCACCTTCGCGGCGAGGACGATGTCGGTCGACATCGGTGTGATCGACAACGTGGTGGCTCCGGGCTCGCCCGGGTGGGCCGGTAGTGCCTCGGTGGTCTACCTCTCCAGCTCGGTCGACCAACTCTGGGCTGACCTCGAGAACGGCTATCTGAGCGACTGAGGCGAGAAATCGGCCGGTCTGCACCGGGCGGTACCGTGACCCCGATGCTGCTCGCCGACATCGTCGCCGTCTCCGAAGCGGTTTCAGCCACCCGGGCCCGGTCTAAGAAGATCGCGCTCCTGGCCGGGACGCTCGGACAGGTGACCCCTGGCGAGGCTCCGATCGCCGTCTCCTATCTCTCGGGCCGACCCACCCAACGCCGACTGGGCGTCGGGTACGCCACCGTTTTCGGTGTGGACTCGGAGCCGGCCGACGAGCCCGGTCTCGAAGTGATCGAGGTCGACGCCATCCTCGAAGAGATCTCGACCACATCGGGTCAGGGCTCGAAAGGCAGGAAGGAGACACTTCTCGCCGACCTCCTGGGTCGGGCGACACCGTCGGAACAGGAGTTTCTCCGCGGACTCATCCTCAGGAACCTCCGCCAAGGTGCCCTCGAAGGTGTGATGGCCGACGCGGTCGCATCCGCCCTCGATGTCCCCGCCGAGCGTGTCCGTCGAGCGGCGATGCTCGAAGGTGACCTGGTGGCCGTGGCGTCGCGTGCGCTCGCCGAAGGCCCCGAGGCTCTGGGGGAGGCCGCCATGACCGTTTTCACCCCGGTCCAACCGATGCTCGCCAAGACCGCGGAGACCGCGACGGCGGCGGTCGCCGCGCTGGGCCGAGCGGTAGTGGAACAGAAGTTGGACGGGCTCCGGGTCCAGGTACACCGTGATGGGGAGCGTGTCTCCGTGTTCAGTCGCAACCTGCGGGAGATCACCGTCGAGTTGCCCGCTGTCGTGGCGGAGGCGCGTTCGTATCGTGCCGACAGCTTCATACTCGACGGCGAGGCCCTACTCGTCGACGAGACCGGCAGGCCCCTCTCGTTCCAGGAGTCGATGAGCCGTCCGGAGAGCGGCGACGGCCCCCTGTTGGGCGCCTTCTACTTCGACGTGCTCCATGTGGACGGGGTCGACTACATCGACGAGCCGCTTACCGAGAGACGACGGGCGCTGGAATCGCTCCTCCCCGATGACGCCCGGGTGGGGGCGGTGGTCACATCCGACCCCGACGAGGCGGAGACGTTCTTCGCCGAGACCGTGGGTCGTGGCTTCGAAGGAGTGGTGGTCAAGGACCTGGACCAGCCCTACGAGGCGGGGCGTCGGGGGTCGGGCTGGATGAAGGTGAAGCCCACCCACACCCTGGACCTGGTGATCCTGGCGGCGGAGTGGGGCTCGGGGAGACGTCAGGGATGGCTCTCCAACCTCCACCTGGGGGCACGCGGCCCCGACGGCGGGTACGTGATGCTCGGCAAGACCTTCAAAGGCCTCACCGACGAGATGCTGGAGTGGCAAACCGGCGCCTTTCTCGAGATCGAGAGTCACCGGGAGGGTCACATCGTTTACCTCGAGCCCGAGATCGTCTACGAGATCGCCTTCGACGGGGTGCAGCGGAGCACCCGCTATCCGGGTGGTGTGGCGCTGCGGTTCGCCCGGGTGAAACGTCACCGCGACGACAAGGGCCCCGGGGACGCCGACACGGTTGAGACGGTCCGCTCCTTTCTCCGCTGACTCCGGGAACCGAATCCGCGCCCGGTGACATCCAACCTCTATCGAGCAGTGGAGGAGACAGGAATGAGCCGGACCGTACGAACGATGACCTCGTTGGTTGCGACACTCCTCTTGGTTTCGGCTTGCGCTTCGGACCCACTCACCGAAGAAACCCTGCCGGTTGGAACGATCTCCCCGCCCGATGAGGTTCGAACCGCCGGCGCACTGGTGGAGTTCGACGCCTGTGACGACTTCCTCGACTACGTGATCTCACACGCCGTCGACCTGGTCGGCCCCTACGGGCTCGACGGCGGCCCGATCTTCTGGTTAGGGGAGCGGGCGATGGCGGCCGATGAAGCCACCGGTGCCGACGGGGCGTCCCCACCTGAGTTTTCGGAGACCAATGTGCAGGTGGAAGGGGTCGACGAGCCCGACATCGTCAAGACCGACGGCGAGCGGATCGTCGTCATGGCCTCCGGCGACCTCGTCGTGGTCGACGTGACCGGTGACGAGCCCGTCGAGGTGGGCAGGATGGCCATCGACACCCTTTCGGTTCAGAGTCTCTTCCTCTCCGGTGACAGGGTGCTGCTCTTCGGGTCGGCCTGGGGCCATCAGCCGCTCCCTCTGGCGGAACCGGATCGAGGGTTCGGCCCGCCACACACCGTCACCCCGACGTTGCAGATAGTCGAGGTCGACATCGCCGGACCGCCCGAGTTGGTGCGGACTATGACGATCGACGGGAGTTTCGTTTCGGGTCGGATGGTCGACGACGCGGTGCGGCTGGTGGTCTCCTCCGGGCCGGTCGGTCTCGAGTGGAGTTATCCCGAGGGGAGCGGTTTGCGCGCCGAGCGGGCCGCGGTGGAGCGCAACCGGGAGATAGTCCGTGAATCCAAGCCGGAGAACTGGATCCCCTACTACCTGGTGACCGAGACCGACGGTGAGGTCAGCGCCGAAGGCCAACTGTTCGACTGCGATCGCGCCGCCCACCCGGACGAGTTCTCGGGGGTCGACATGCTCTCCGTGGTCACCATCGACATCGACGCAGGGTTGGAGGTCGTCGACACCACCGGTCTCCTGGCCCGCGGCGACACCGTTTACGCCTCGGAGGAGAGCCTCTATGTCGCCACCCGCAACTGGCAGTCGTGGCTGTGGCAGCAGACCGGTGACGAGAGAGAACGGCCCGACGGGCCCAGCACCGAGATCCACAAGTTCGACATCAGCGACCCCACATCGACCACGTATCTGGCTTCCGGATCGGTCGACGGCTATCTGCTCAACCAGTTCGCCATGGACGAGCACGACGGGATGTTGCGGGTCGCATCGACGACCACTCCCTCCTGGTGGGGGAGCGGTCCCGACTCCCAGTCCCGGATCACCGTCCTCCGCGAGATCGGAGACTCACTGGTCGGGATCGGAAGGGTCGATGGTCTGGGCAAGACCGAGCAGATCTACGCGGTGCGTTTCATGGGCGACGTCGGCTACGTCGTGACGTTCCGCCAGACCGATCCGCTCTATGCCGTCGACCTCTCCGACCCCCGTTCTCCCGAGGTGGTCGGCGAGCTGAAGATCCCCGGGTATTCCGCCTATCTCCATCCGGTCGGCGAGGGGCTGTTGCTCGGGGTCGGCCAGGACGCCGACGACGACGGTGTCGTCCGGGGCACCCAGGTCTCGCTCTTCGATGTCGCCGAACTGTCCGACCCGGTTCGTCTCGACACCCACACCCTGGGTGAGGGCACCAACTCCAGCGTGGAGTACGACCATCATGCCTTCCTCTATTGGGAGGGGCTTGCGGTCATCCCTGTACAGCAGTGGCGGTGGGACGGGAAGAGCGAGGACGTCTTCGTCGGTGCGATCGGTCTCGAGGTGGGCGACGACGGGACCCTGAGGGAGGTGGCCGAGATCTCCCACGCCGACGGCCGCGGCAAGGGCTGGGACGGCGGCGCCCAGATCCTCCGCTCCCTGGTGGTGGACGACTCGCTGTACACCATCTCCCACACCGGCATCCTCCAGTCCTCCCTCGACACCCTCGAGGAGCAGGCCCGGCTCGACTTCTGACCGCTTTCCTCAGGAACTGGGACCCGTATACG
>CAZZIG010000007.1:0-5867 GCA_964653975.1 uncultured Acidimicrobiaceae bacterium | reverse complement strand
TCTTCTTCGGCATCCCCGACGAGAAGGATGAGGTGGGCTCGGGCGCCTGGGACCCGTCCGGTCCTGTTCCAAGGGCGATCGAGGCCGTGTCCACCGCCGCGCCCGAATTGGTGCGGTGGGCCGACGTCTGCCTCTGCGAGTACACCTCCCACGGGCACTGTGGCCCCCTTCGAGGCGATGTCGTCGACAACGACGGAGCACTGCCCTTGCTCAGCCGGACTGCCGTGGCCTACGCCGAAGCCGGCGCCGATGTGATCGCTCCTTCCGACATGATGGACGGACGGGTCGGAGCCATCAGGGCCGCCCTCGACGACGCCGGCCATCCCGACGCCGTCATCTGCGCCTACTCCGCCAAGTACGCCTCCGCCTACTACGGCCCTTTCCGGGACGCCGCCGAGTCGACGCCGTCTTTCGGTGATCGCCGATCACATCAGATGGACCCTGCGAACGCACGCGAGGCTCTCCGTGAAGTGCGGCTCGACATCGATGAGGGGGCGGACATGGTGATGGTGAAGCCGGCGGGGCCTTATCTCGACGTCATCAAGACGGTCTCCGAGACGAGCGAAGTCCCCGTCGTGGCCTACCAGGTGTCGGGCGAGATGGCCATGATCGAAGCTGCCGCAGCCAACCGATGGGTCGACCGGGAGAAAGTGATCGTCGAGTCTCTCACCGGGATCGTTCGAGCCGGCGCCGACATCATCCTCACCTACTTCGCAGTCGAGGCCGCAGCGCTGGTCGAGGCTTCGTCATGAGTGCCCCATCCTCGGTTCACGACACCCTCTCCAGGACGTGGAATCAGCGAGCCGGGCAAGTGATGCCAGGAGGTGTCAACTCACCCGTCCGCGCCTTCCGCTCGGTCGGAGGCGTCGCGCCGTTCGTGGCGTCGGGCAAGGGTGCCCGACTCACGACTGTCGACGGCGACGAGCTGATCGACATGGTGGCCTCTTGGGGAGCGCTCATATTCGGCCACGCCCACCCGGAAGTGACGGCTGCCATCCACGACGCCGTGGCCGGCGGCAGCTCATTCGGGATGCCCACCACGGCCGAGGTGGAGCTCGCCGAGCTGATCTGCCACCTCGTGCCCTCGGTCGAGATGGTTCGGATGGTGAACTCCGGGACCGAAGCCACGGCCTCGCTGTTGCGTCTGGCCCGGGCCGCCACGGGTCGTGACACAGTCATCAAGTTCGAAGGGTGCTACCACGGTCACAGCGACTCCTTCCTGGTCAGCGCCGGGTCGGGTTTGGCGACCTACGGTCAACCCTCCAGCCCGGGCGTGCCCACTGCGACGGCGGCCGGTACCAGGGTCGCCAGGTTCAACGATCTCGAGTCGGTGGCCGTGGCACTGAGCGACGACGTGGCAGCCGTCATCGTCGAGCCCGTCGCCGGGAACATGGGATGCATCCCACCCGAGGCAGGGTTCCTGGAGGGACTCCGCACTCTTTGTGACGACTCGGGGGCGTTGCTCGTCTTCGACGAGGTCATGACCGGTTTCCGTGTGGCCCTCGGAGGAGCACAGACCCGATTTGGGGTCACACCCGACCTGACCGCCCTGGGCAAGGTGGTTGCAGGGGGCACCCCGGCCGCGGCCTATGGCGGCCGGGAGGATCTGATGCGCATGATCGCGCCCGACGGCCCGGTCTATCAGGCCGGGACGCTTGCCGGGAACCCGGTGGTCACCGCCGCCGGGCTGAGCACCCTGCGTCTCCTGGCCGAGGACCCGACCATCTATGACTCCTTCGACGAGGCAGGGGCCACCATCTCGCGACGTCTCTCATCGGCATTCGACTCGGTCTCCATGCCCGGTGTGGTCCATCACGTCGGAGGCATGGTCGGGGTCTTCCTCGGCATCGATGAAGTGCGGCGGTGGGATGACGTCGCCGGGCTCGACCCGGAGTTGTTCGCCCGCTTCTTCCATGCCGCTCTGAAACGAGGGGTGCTGGTTCCGCCTTCTCCCTACGAGGCCTGGTTCCTGATGCAATCGCATCTCGACGGTCCCCTGGACGAAGCGATGTCTGCATTCGAAGAGGCCATCGCCGAGGCTGCGTCATGAGGTTGCTCGCCGCCCTCGACAGACAGCCACTGGATCGGCCGCCCATCTGGTTCATGCGTCAGGCGGGCCGCTATCTCCCCGAATACCGCGAGCTGAGGGCGAACCACTCGTTCGAAGAGGCAATGAGCACGCCGGAGATCGCCGCCGAGATCACACTGCAGCCATTGCGGCGATTCCCCCTCGACGCGGCCATCGTCTTCTCCGACATCATGACCCCGCTGATGGGGATGGGGGTCGGCGTCGAGTTCAAGCCGGGGCCCACGCTGGCTCCGATGACGGTCGATCAGGTGGCCGATCTCGACCCGCTCGACGTGGACACCGTTCACTTCGTCGGAGAGACGATCGAGCGTGTCAGGATGGCCGTTTCCTCCGACGTTGCTGTGATCGGCTTTGCCGGAGGTCCGGTCACGCTCCTCACCTATCTCCTGGAGGGTGGGGGGTCCAAGCAGTTCCCCCGGTTCCGGGCCGGTCTCCACGAACCGAGAATCGAAGAGGCCCTATCCGTGCTGGCCACGTCAACTCGGCTCTACCTGGAGTCACAGGTCGACGCAGGAGCCGATGTCGTACAGCTCTTCGACTCCTGGGCCGGGCTTCTCTCCGAGAGCGTGTTTCGACGTCTGGCGGTGCCGGCCGCCCGTCACACAATCGCCGGTCTGTCGGTGCCGACGCTCTACTTCGTCCCCGGGGGGTCTCATCTCCTGGAAACTCTCCCCGAGGTCGGAGCCTCCGGTTACGGGGTCGACTGGCGGCTCCCGCTGGACGAGGCGTGGAGCCGGATTGGGGAGGCCCGGGTCATCCAGGGAAACCTCGATCCCGGCGTCCTCCTGTCATCACCTCCTGTGGTTCGAGCCGAGGTGAAGCAGGTTCTCACTGAAGCAGCGGGGCGGCCCGGGCACATCTTCAATCTGGGTCACGGGATCCTCTCCGATACCCCACTCGAGAACGTGGAGGCGATGGTGGAGTCGGTAGTCGCCGCCGGAGAGAGCAGATCGATCGATCGTGAAAGGGGGATGGCCTCATGACGGCACCCGAGACGCTGGAGGGCTGGTTCGCTCTCCACGAGATGAGACGTCTCGACCGGCGGGCGTGGACTGCGCTGGACGAGCTTCACCGCGACAAGGCCACCACCGAGGCGATCGGCCTGCTCACCGAGGCGGAGAGCGTCGACGACCCCGAACGCGGTCGCAGCGTCACCTACTGGGTCGTCGGTCACAAGGCCGACCTGCTCACCATCCATCTCCGTCCTGACGTCTCCGAGTTGCATGACCTGGAGAGACGGTTCAACGAGACACTTCTGGCGTCACACACCGACAACGTGTTCTCGTACCTGTCTGTGGTCGAGATCAGCCGCCATGGGTTGCCCGAAGGTGCGATGGAGAACGTTGAGTCCTCGCCCTACGTCCAAGGTCGGCTCTTTCCGCAGATTCCCGAACACAGTCGCTATGTCTGTTTCTACCCGATGAGCAAGCGACGGGGTGAGGACGACAACTGGTATCTCCTCGATGCCACGGCCCGGGGTGAGCTCATGCGAGCCCATGGACGAACGGGGCGACGCTACGCCGGCAAGGTGGGCCAGATCGTCACCGGCTCCATGGGTCTCGACGACTGGGAGTGGGGGGTGACCCTGTTCGCCGACGACCCGCTCCAGTTCAAGAAGTTGGTCTACGAGATGCGATTCGACGAGGTGAGCGCCCGCTACGCCGAGTTCGGGCCCTTCTTCGTCGGGGAGCGGGTCGAGCCCAACCACCTGGGGGAGTGGTTGCGATGACCGGACAGACCACAGTCTTCTTGGCCGGCTTCGGCGGGCCGGAGAGCATCGACCAGGTGCCGGGTTTCGTCGAGAGCGTGTTGGGGAGGAAACCACCCGACCATGTCATCCCCGAAGTCGTCGAACGCTACGAGACGATTGGTGGTGGCTCCCCGCTTCCCGGGACCACCCGTCGCCAGGCGGCGTTACTGGAGAAGGAACTCGGGGAGCGGGGTCACCAGGCCAGGGTCCACGTGGGGATGCTCCATGCTCACCCCACGATCGGCGCAACCGCCGACGAGATCGCATCCGAAGGCATCGACGATGTGACAGTGGTGAGTCTCGCCCCGTACCGATGTGAGGTCTCGACCGATGCCTACGAGGAGGCGGTGGCCAACGCACTCGGGGGCAGGGTGGCTTCGGTCCGTTTCGTCCCGGACTGGAATCTGAACCCACGGTATGTCGGTGCCCTCGCCGAGATGCTCGGCGCCAAGCTGCAAGAGGCACCGCCGGGCTCGCCGGTGATCTTCGCTGCCCACAGTCTTCCCCAACGCATGATCGACCAGGGAGATCCTTACGCCACACAGCTGCAAGAGACCGCCAGCGCCGTCGGGGTCGAGCTCGGGCTCGAGGAGTGGGAGCTCGCCTATCAGAGTGTCTCCGCCGCCGCCCGTGAGCCATGGCTGGGGCCGTCGGTGGAAGAGGCGATGGACCGGCTCGTCGAGGCCGGGGTTCGTTCTGTGGTCGTCGACCCCATCGGGTTCATCGCCGACCATGTGGAGACGCTCTACGACAACGACGTCGAACATCGCGCCCATGCGCAGGCCATCGGCCTCGACTTCCACCGCTGCCTCTGCCTCAACGAGCACCCAGGACTGATCGCCGCCCTGGCAGACATCGTCGAGGGGGTCTCCTGAGTTGACCGATGTCGTCGTCGTCGGAGGCGGGATCGCCGGCATGGCCGCCGCCCACCGGTTGCAGCGAGCCGGTGTGGACGTGACCCTGGTCGAGAGACAGGAGCGTCTGGGCGGCATCGTCGAGACCACCATCGACGATGGCTTCGTCATCGAAGGCGGTCCGGACAGCTTCGTCACCGCGAAGGGATCCGTCCTGCAGCTGGCGACCGACCTCGGTTTGGAGGACGAGGTCATCCCGTCCGATCCGGACAGCCAGGGGTCTTATGTGTGGTGGGATGGGAGGCTGCATCCCCTCCCCGGCGGTCTCCTGCTCATGGTGCCATCGCGCTTGGGCCCCTTCCTGGGCTCGTCGCTGCTGTCCTGGCAGGGCAAGATCCGCGCCCTGAAGGATCTGGTTCTGCCCCGATCCGGCGCCGGTGGCGACGAGAGCCTCGGGTCGTTCGTCCGACGCCGCCTGGGTGAAGAGGTGCTGGAACGGATCGCCGAGCCGCTGGTCGCCGGGATCCATGCCGCGGATCCGGAGACGATGAGCCTGCGGGCCAGCTTTCCCCGCTTCCTCGACATGGAGGCCGAGCACCGGAGTCTCATCCGGGCCGCCAGGCGTCTCGGCGCCCGTCGCGGTGCGGAAGGAGTCGGGAGCCACTTCTCCAGCTTCCGGCTGGGGATGGGCCAACTGGTCCAAGCGTTGGAATCGGCCCTGTCCACCGTGGATGTCCGGACCGGTGCCGACGTGGCAGCCCTGGAGACGAAGGGCGACGGGTACGCGGTGAGTCTGACGGAAGGCACTCGTATCAGCACGACTGCAGTCGTGCTCGCCGTCCCCGCGCCTGTCGCATCTCGCCTCCTGCAGCCGGTGTCCGACGAGGCGGCGGGCCACATTGCCGGTATAGACCAGGTGACCAACCAGGCGGTGACCCTCGCCTTCCGGACCGAGCAGCTTCCTCCATTGCGCGGCTCTGGGTTCGTCGCTCCCTCGGGACGAGGCCCACGGATGAGAGGGGTCTCCTACCTCTCCCGAAAGTGGGCGGGTCGGGTGCCCGACGATGGGTTCACCTTGTTGCGTGTCTTCTTTCCCGCGGGAACGGTCGAAGACGCTCCAGTCGATGCAGCACGGGCAGAGATCTCAGCGACGATCGGTGTGGTGGCAGAACCC
>CAZZIG010000006.1:0-57658 GCA_964653975.1 uncultured Acidimicrobiaceae bacterium | reverse complement strand
CAGAGCCGGACCGCGTGCTGATAGGACTCGATGTCGAAGACACCGGTCTCGTCGTCGTGGAACTTGACCAGATTGATCGAGGCCAGGTTGCAGGCGGTGTCGTCGAGGAACATGTATTCGCTGCACGGGTTGGATGCCCGGATCCGACCCCCGGCCGGACTGGTGTGCCACTCGTTGACGGTTGTGTCGAACTGCAGGCCGGGATCGGCGCAGGCCCAGGCCGCCTCGGCGATCTGGTTCCACAGGTCACGGGCCTTGAGAGTGCGGCGGGTCTGGCCCGAGGTGCGTTCCTTCAACTCCCAGTCGCCGTCTTCCATGACGGCCTGGATGAAGTCGTTGGAGACCCGCACCGAGTTGTTCGAGTTCTGACCGGAGACGGTGGCGTATGCCTCGCCGTTGAAGTCGGCCGGGTAGCCGCCGTGCTGGATGAGGATTCGTGCCTTCTCCTCCTCGGCCTTCTTCCAATCGATGAAAGCCTCGATGTCGGGGTGGTCGACGTCCAGGATGACCATCTTGGCGGCGCGGCGGGTGGTGCCACCCGACTTGATGGCCCCGGCGGCCCGGTCGCCGATCTTGAGAAACGACATGACGCCGGACGACTTGCCGCCACCGGAGAGCAACTCGCCTTCGGCGCGAATGGCGGAGAAGTTGGAGCCGGCTCCGGAGCCGAACTTGAAGATGCGCGCCTCACGGAGCCACAGATCCATGATCCCGCCGGGGTTGACCAGGTCGTCTCTGACCCCGTTTATGAAACAGGCGTGTGGTGCGGGACGGCTGTAGGAGTCGGGCGACTCGACCAACTCGCCGCTCTTCTCGTCGACATACCAGAATCCTTGCGCCGGGCCGGTGATTCCGTAGGCCCAGTTGAGCCCGGTGTTGAACCATTGTGGTGAGTTGGGGGCGGCGATCTGGGCGGCGAGCATGTACCTGAGCTCGTCCTCGAACGCCTCGGCGTCGTCGGTGGAGGCGAAGTATCCGCCTTTCTCACCCCAGTGACGCCAGGTGCCGGCGAGACGGTCGAAGACCTGCTTCGCGGATCGCTCCGGGCCGGTGACCGGGCTTCCGTCCTCGTCGAGGATCTGGGTGCCGTCGTCTCCGATCTGGGGGACACCGGCCTTGCGGAAGTACTTCGAGACCATGATGTCCGAAGCCACCTGGCTCCACTGGGCCGGGATCTCGGCATCGGCCATCTCGAACACGACCGAGCCGTCCGGGTTCGTGATCTTGGAATTACGCCGCGACCACTGAAACTGGCTGTATGGGTCGGTTCCGGCCTCGGTGAAGCGTCGGGTGATCCGCAGGCCTTTGCTCATGTACTCCTCCTAGCTGTGCGTCCGGTATCCCAATCGGGAAGTGTCGGGACGTTGTCCATTTCCAACTCCAACCACAAGATGTTGTGGTTGGAGGGGAAGTAACCACTAGATCTTGTATGGACTTCAACACTGTAATTACACAAGTGTCATCCGTCAACCATCGGTTTTCCACAGGTGAGATAGGGCTTCGGGCATGCCGAGACCACGCCAGTGGCAGGGAAGTTCGAGGTCGGCGGGCGTGCCCACCGGGGGAAGTGAGGAGGACGATAGACCCTGTGGGAAACGCCGGTCCAGCGGTTCGTGGATGGGTTTTCGCGGTTTGGGCCTCAGACGACCCGACGACCGAGTGAATCCGCTTCCGTGGCTCGATACTTCAGCGCGCCGCCCGTCTCCGGCTCACCCCTTCCGCGATGGGGTCACCCGAGTCGCGTTCGGCCACGGCCTGTTGAAACCCAACCTCCTCGGCGCGTTCTTTGAACCAGACACCTTCCGGTGAGTGGCGTGTGATCCCGTCGAAGAGGGTCGCAAACATCTGGGTCGAGGCCAGCCCCATGTTGTCGAAGGCCTGGTTGACCATCAGCTTCTGCATCATCAACTGGTTGCGGGGGACTCCCTTTATCCGGTCTGCCAACTCTTGGACCCTCCTGTCCAGTTCGGACTCGGGGACCGCGTCGATGACCAGGCCCATGTCCCGGGCCTCGACACCGGTGATGAGGTCACCGGTGAGCAGCATCCGCTTGGCCCGCTCGGCCCCGACGCGGTAGACCCACATCGCGGTGGTGGGGCACCCCCAGACGCGGGTCGGCGGGTAACCGATCTTGGCGTCGTCCGCGATCACGATGAGATCACAGCACAAGGCGATGTCCGAGCCTCCGGCGACGGCGAAGCCCCGGATCTTGGCGATCGTCGGCTTGTAGGAGCGCCACAGGGACATGAAGTCCTGGGTGTTGCGGTACATCAGGTCGAAGTCGATCATCGGGTCCCAGGGCATCGGCTGGCTGTAGGGAGCATCCGGCTTCTCTGCGTACTCCTTCAGGTCGTAACCCGCACAGAAGACCCGCCCCGCGCCGGTGAGGACTATCACGTGGACGTCGTCGTCCCGGTTGGCCGTCTCCACCGCCTCCCTGATCTCGCCGGGCATCTCGTCGTTGATGGCGTTGAGCCGGTCGGGCCGGTTCAGGGTGATGGTGGCAACCCGTTCGGCTACCTCGTATGTGATCGTGGTGAACTCCATCATCGGAGGCTATCCGGCGGAGAAGCGACCGTTCTGTGAACGGTCGGGGCGCGTTACCCGCCCGCGCGTGGCGTCCACAGAACGGTCGAGAGAGCCCGGACTCACCGCGCGGGGTGGTCCCAGGCGTCCTCGGGACGGCCCGTGTCGATGCTCCAGCGGGGGAGGAAGAACTGGACGATGGGGCCGATCAACAGGGCGAAGGCGATGGTGCCCACACCGAAAGTTCCGCCGAGCAGGACCCCGGTGACGAGCACCACGATCTCGAGACCCCATCGGGTCACCCGGATGGAGAGACCCCGTCGGGCGATGGCGGTCATCAGACCGTCGCGGGGGCCGGGCCCGAGATTGGCGCCTATGTACATTCCGGAGGCGAGACCGATGAGCACGATCCCACCCGTGAGCAGGGCGATGTCGGCCCAGAGGGCGTCCGGCTCGGGGATGACCAGGACACCGAGGTCGATCACCACGCCGATGATGATGGCGTTGAGCAGAGTCCCGATCCCGTAACGCTCCCGCAATGGCAGCCAGAGGAGGAGGACGACGAAGGAGATGATGATCGACCAGATCCCGACGGTGAGGCCGAACTCCTCGGTCAGACCCTGATGGAGGACGTCCCACGGCGGGAGCCCGAGACCGGATTGGAGCATCATCGCTATGCCCAGCCCGAACAAGACCAGACCCACCAGCAGCTGGATCAACCGACGTCTGAGATTGAGCCCCCGCACCGAGATGAACATGGCCGCGGCACGCTAACCAGGTCGACCGTCACAGCGGAACCGAGCTCGGCGGTCTCCCTGACCGGCGTGCCCCGGTTTGGCGACATCGGTGACCCTTACCTCGACGCATTGCCCATGGCGGGTGAGCCGCACGCTTAACCTCGGCTCATGGATGGACCGAAGGTCCAGCTCTTCGTGACCTGCCTGGTAGACGCACTCGCACCCGAAGTCGGTCGGGCCACCGTCCGCACGCTCGAAAAAGCAGGTTGTGTGGTGGACTTCCCCGAAGGTCAGACTTGTTGCGGACAGCCGGCCCACAACGTCGGGTTGTTCGACGATGCCCGCCGCATGGCGGAGCACACCCTCGACGTACTCGACGACACCGAGGGGCGAGTCGTGGTCCCATCCGGGTCGTGTGCGGCGATGATGGTCCACCACTACGCAGATCTGTTTTCCGGGACAGCACGGGAGGACCAGGCCGGTCGTGTCGCCGCCCGGGTCCGCGAGCTGACCCAATTCCTCGTCGACGATCTCGACTCCACCATCCGCGCCGGCTGTGACGGATGCACCGTTGCCTACCACTACTCGTGTCACGGGCTGCGTGAGCTCGGTCTCGAGGGTCAGGCCGACCGACTGCTCGATGAGACCTCACGAGCCGAGATGGCTGACGCCGATGAGTGTTGCGGGTTCGGGGGACTGTTCTCGATCGAGATGCCGGCAGTGTCCTCGGCGATCCTCGACGAGAAGCTGGATCGCGTCGAAGCCTCCGGGGCCGACACTCTCGTGGGTGGCGACATCTCCTGTCTGTTGCACATGCAGGGAGGGTTGCGACGACGAGGGTCCGACATCGCGGTCAAACACATCGCCGAGCTGATCGGTGACGACGATGGCTGAGCCGGTGACTTTCCTCGGCCGGGCGGAGGCGCTCATCGGAACCCGCGAGGCGGCTGCTGTCGGAACCGGGGCGCGGACCTTCCACGCCATGAGGGACGGAGCGGTGGACGAGTTCCCGATGGTCGAAGCCCTTCGAGACCAGGCCCGGGTGATACGTCTCCACTCGCTGCGCCATCTCGACCGGCTGCTCGTTCGTTTCGCCGACCAGGTCGAGGCCCTGGGGGGTCAGGTCCATTGGGCCGGGGACGCCGAGGAGGCTCGCCAGATAGCCGGGGACATCCTCCAGGCGACAGGGTCGAAGTTGGTCGCCAAGTCCAAGTCGATGGTCTCCGAGGAAATCGAGATCAACCACCACCTGGAGGAATTGGGTCTCGACGTGGTGGAGACCGATCTGGGCGAGTTCATCGCCCAGCTGGCGGGAGACACCCCCTCTCACATCATTGCTCCCGTGCTCCACATGACCCGTCAGGACGTCGGCCGGCTGTTCGAGGAGAAATTGGGCGTCGCCTACACGGACGATCCCTTCGAGCTCAACCGGATCGCCAGGATCCACCTGCGCGAGGTCTTTCTCAGAGCCGACGCTGGAATCTCAGGGGTCAACATGGCGGTCGCTGAATCCGGCTCGCTCGTGCTCGTGACCAACGAGGGGAACGGACGTCTGATCACCACCGCACCCCGGGTCCACATCGCCCTGATGGGGATGGAGCGCATCGTCTCCACCTGGGAGGATGCTGCGGTGGTGTTGGAGACACTGGCGCGATCGGCCACCGGTCAACATCTGTCGGTCTACACCAGCGTCATCACCGGGCCGCGCCGCGAGCACGATCCCGACGGGCCCGAAGAAGTCCATGTCATCGTCGTGGACAACGGCCGATCCCGGATACTGGCCGGGGAGACCGCCGAGATCCTCGCTTGCATCAGGTGCGGGGCGTGTCTCAACGTCTGCCCGGTGTTCCGCACCGTCGGTGGCCACGCCTATGGCACCGTGTACTCCGGTCCCGTGGGAGCGATCGTCACCCCCGGTCTCCACGGGATGGACCCTTGGTGGGACCTCCCCCACGCCTCCACCCTTTGCGGCGCCTGCGAGGAGGTGTGTCCTGTTCGCATCCAGATCCCGCGCATGCTGATCGAGCTGAGGAGACAGGCCGCCGTCGAGGGACGGCTCCCCGGGTGGTTGGAGTGGGGGATGAGACGCTATGCCAGAACCGCCACCGACCCGGCACGGTGGGGCCGCGCCAAACGATGGGCGGCACGTCTCACCGCCCCGATCTCGTCACAGGGTTGGATCCGTAGACTGCCGGGGCCGGGACGGGGGTGGACCACGAGCCGCGACTTCCCCCGCCCCGCCAAGGAGTCTTTCGCCGATTGGTGGAGGCAACGTGGAACGTGACACCTTTCTCTCCCGCGTCGGCCGGGCCTCTCTCACCTCGCATTTGCCCGACCCACCCGCGGTCCCTGGTCTGTCAGAGCCAGACGAGATCGACCTCCTGGCCCTGTTCCGGGCGCGCGCCCAGGCTGTGAGCGCAGTGGTGCACGGGCCGGTGACCCGTCATGGGGTGCCTCGTGCAGTGGTCGCCGTGGCCACGGGTCATGACGCGGCGACCTTCACGGCCTGGGACTCCCTGCCCGCCCCGGGAGTCGCCTCCGCTCTGCAGACCGCGGGACTGGACCGGGTCGACCACGTGATCCCCGATGAGGGCCGGGTCGACCACAACCTCACGTACCGCGATCTCGATGTCGGGATCACCGGTGCGGTGGCCGGGCTCGCCGAGAGCGGGAGCGTGGTCCTCATGCACGGGGAGGGCAGACCGCGGCTGGCCAGCCTGGTCCCCGAGGTTCACATCGCCCTCCTCGAGGTGAGCACCCTCGCGCGGACGTTGGCGCACTGGGCCCGGAAAACCCCTACATTGCCCGCGGAAACGACGAATCTGGTGTTCGTCACCGGACCGAGCCGGACCGGTGACATCGAACAACGACTCAACCTCGGGGTCCATGGACCGAGACATGTCCACATAGTGATGATCAGATGAGGGGCCTGGAGGCACCACCAAAGACCGAGACGCCGAGCCGGATCGTCGGCCGCTTCGTCGTGCTCATCATCCTGGCGGCAGGGGCCGGCATCGTCATCTACACCGCGGTGACCAACCAGAACGCAGACCTCACCGAAGACCTGCGACCGGTCAACCTCGACCTCGACGACACGACCGTCATCGACGGCTTCGTCACGAACGTCAGGGTCGACGAAGGTGGCCCCACCCCGGTGCTCATCCTCCACGACGCCGACATCACCGGTGGTCTCATCCTCGACGATCTCTCCGCGGGGCTCCCCGAGGACTATCACGGGGTGCGGATCGACCTCCCGGGATTCGGCTACTCCACCCGAATGCCGGTCGAAGGGCCCCACCACACCGTCTCCGGTCTCGCCGAGCGTCTCGTCCCGGTCCTCCAGGAGCGGTTTGGCCAACCCGTGCAGGTGGTCGGTGTCGGTCTGGGAGGCGAGGTGGGGGCCGAACTGGCGCTGAGCCACCCGGAACTGGTTTCCGGGCTCACCATGGTCGACGTCGACTTCTGGACCGAGCCGGGGTTCCCACACAGTTTGACGAGCCTTCCCTGGGTGGGGAAGGCGGCCACCTACACCTGGGAGACGGGAGGCCGTTTCGCACTCGACACCTGGGCTCCCCACTGCGCGGAAGGCGGGTGGTGCCCCACCGCAGAGGAGTTGTCGATCAGGTCGGTGATGATCGAGATCGAACGGACCACCGACTCACTGCACGCCTTCCGCAGCACCCATGAGGCTGCTCTGGCACCATCGAACCTGAGCCAGATCGTGATTCCGATGACCTATGTGTGGAGCAACCGCGGACGGGTCGGGGAAGCAACGATCGAGCGCTTGACCGAGGCGGTCCCCGGTCTCACGGTCACCGAGTCGTCGACCTTCCAGGCCCATCTCGAGGACCCGGGCACGGTTGTCGCCGCGTTTGCCGCTACTGCCGGTGGGTAGGAGGACGAAGCGTTCGCTCGATCCGGTCAATCCATGGGGCGGTGAGCGAGAAAGACCATCTCGTGTCCCGGACGGTCGGGAGCGTCACGCACCTCGTCGAGCACGAAACCTGCATTCGCCAGGGATTCTTCGATGGATGAGCGGGGACGGAATCGAAGTGTCGAGGACGACTCGAGGCAGGCCCCGTCCTCTTCGAAGATGATCGTCCAGCGGAAGGTCACCAGCTCGCCGGACCTGTCCGTCACCTCGTTCCAGGTGCGGACCGTCCCCATCGATGGGATCTCCTCCACCTGCAGGATCTTCTCCTTCGTCCAGCCCTCCCAGGCGCGCCGGTCCGGATCTCTCGTCTCGAAGACCAGCCTGCCTCCTGGCCGGAGCGCGGATCGAGCTGCCGAAAGGACCTCGCTCCACGCGTCATCGGTGAGAAAGACCTGGGCGACATTGGCGGTCATGAAGACGGCATCGACCTGGAGGGGGCCCACGTCTGTCGCATAGCCGTGGATCCAGCGCACTCCCTCGGCGCCCGGTTTGGTGCGGGCTATCCCCAGCGAGGCTCCGGAGGGATCCACTCCCACCACCTGTAAACCGCGCAGGGCCAGCATCGAAGCGAACGTGCCCGTTCCACAGCCGATGTCGAGGACAGACCCGGCACCGAACTCGTCGGCCATCGCGACGTAGACGTCGAGGTCGGACCGATCGGGGTCGAGTGGGTCATAGACCGCGGCGAGTCCAGGGTCGTCGAAGATCGGGTCAGCCATGGCGTGGAACGTCAGGGATGGAGGAGGACCTTGCCCGTCGTCTGGCGCGCTTCCAGGGAGCGATGAGCGTCCGCGGCCCGCTCCAATGGATACTCGGCTCCGATGCGTACGTGGAGGTTTCCGGAACGGATCCAACCGAAGAGGTCCTCGGTGCGTCCCAGCAACTCCTCGCGTGTCTGGATGTAGTGCGCCATGGTCGGTCTCGTCAGGAAGATCGAGCCCTTCTCGGCCAGGAGCAGCGGAGCGATCTCGGGCACGGGGCCGGATGCGTTCCCGAACGTGACCATCAACCCTCGGGGTCGGAGCAAATCGATGCTCTTCTCGAAGGTGGCCGCGCCCACACCGTCATAGACGACGTCGAGGGCATGTGGCCCCACCGAGGACTCCACCGCGTCGGCGAAGTCGACCTCGCTGTAGACGATGACCTCATCTGCTCCGGCGTCACGGCTCGAGGTGGCCTTCTCCTCCGTTCCCACCGTCGTGATCACCCGGGCGCCGCGCATGTGGGCTATCTGAGTGAGCAGGAGACCGACTCCTCCGGCCCCGGCGTGCACCAGACACTTGTCCCCGGGTTTCAGGGGGAAGGTGTCACTCGCCAGATAGTGCGCCGTGATCCCCTGCAGAAGCACGGCGGCGGCGACGTCATCCGCGACGTCGTCGGGGATCGGGACAGCACGTTCCGCAGGGACGACGTGTCTGCCGGCGTAGGTGCCGAGTACGTTGACCCAGCCCACCCGATCACCTGCATAGAAGCCCTCCACGTCGGATCCGACCGAGACGACCTCGCCCGCACCTTCCAGCCCGGGAGTGAACGGGAAGTCCAGCGGGTAGAGACCGCCACGGTGATAGGTGTCGATGAAGTTGAGGCCCGCGGCCGCCACGTCGACCAGGAGCTCGCCGGGGCCAGGTTCGGGATCCGGCACCCGTTCGATGACCAGGTTCTCGGGCCCGCCGGCTTCGTGCACCACTATCGCTTTCATGATTCCTCGACCTTCCATCCTCTCGATCGCAACTCGTCGGCGAGCACTTCGTCGGGCAAGTGGGAGAGATCCAGCGGATCGCGCTCCATTCCGAGGAGACGTTCGATCGGGTCGCGGACCGTGCGGGCCCATGCCTGGCCCTTGGCTTCCGCCTCCAGTGTCAAGGTGGCGTCGGCATTCACCGTGTAGACCCTGGCCGTGCTCTGCGGTCTGGCCCGGGATCCGCGCTCTCCGTAGACGAGCAGAACAGACCCCGCCGGGACGTCCTGGATGCCGCCGGCGGCCACGAAAGGACCGTCGAAAGCCCAGCCGGATGCCTTGGAGCTGTCGACGTTGTCGACCACTTTCGCCCAGTTCTTGTGTCTCTCATCGCCGACCAGGGGAACGTCCACTGCGACGAGTACCCGCTCATCCATGAACTTGAGACTAAGCATGACACCGCATCAGGGGGTGCATACGATTTACCCTGGGGTCATGGCCAAGCTGCGACTGTTCGCCAGTCTCCGGGAGATCGCGGGGACATCCAAGCTCGATGTGCCTGCGGGCACCGTCGGCGAGGTCATCGAGGCCGCCACCGACAAGTTCGGCCCCGACTTCGCCAGGGGCATGGAAACGGCCCGGGTGTGGCTCAACGGTGAAGAGGCCCAGGCGTCTGACGTCGTGTCCGACGACGACGAGGTGGTGGCACTGCCACCGGTGTCGGGGGGTAGCCAACCCGCCACGCTCGCAGTAACCGATCTCGGTGGGTTCCTTCCCCTCGCCGTGGCGCTGATCGCTGTACTGGCCAATCTCCAGAGTCAGCCGATCTGGGCCGCCGCCCTGGTGGCCATGGTGGCGATCTGGGCCGTGGACATGAACGCCGCGTTCGCCGCCCGGGGGCGGATGTTCGCCCCGCTCGCCGTGGTGACGACGGCCGCCGCCGCCACCCTTGCGGCTCACATCCTCGGTCCCACCGGATACGGGATCGCCATGGCCATTGCCGTCGCCGTAGTCCTCGGTTGGGGGGTTGCCTTCCCTCCCTATCGTCAAGTCGAAGTGTTCGCCCCGACGCTGTTGGTGGGCTTGCTCGCTGCGCTCAGCTCGGCATCGTTGATCCTCACCCGCTCTTCGTTCACCCCGGACGAGCAGGCGGTCGACGTGTTCCTGGCAGCCACCATCGCCGGTGTCGGGCTCGGTGCCCTGGTTGCCCGATTCCCGACCCTGCCCTTCCTCGACCGCTTCACCACGACGGCGATCGGAGCGGTGCTGGCCGCTCTGGCCGCGGCGTCGCTGTGGGATCTCGACCTCATCGGCTATCTCCTGGCCGGTCTGGGGATCGCAGTCGCCCTGGTGGCAGGTCAGGGGCTCTCCTCGATGCTGCGCACCGGCGCCGTCATGCTCACCGAACGTCCACCCGGGCTACTGCCCGCCGTAGACGGGGTGGTCCTGGCCGCGGCCGTGTACTTCCCGCTCATCCGTCTCGTTCTCTAGCCAGCTCGTTCCACGAGGGACGATCGCCGAGAAAACACAGACAGTGACTGACTACAACAAGGACACGACCTTCGTTAGCATCCCATGGTCAATGGCTGCCCTGAAGACGTCGGCACGCGTCTCGATCGTCGTAACTCTCGTGGCACTGGTCGGATCACTGTTCCCAATGGTGTCCGGTGCCGTGACGAAATCCCAGGTCGAGGAGGCATGTGCCGACTCCCGGGAGCAACTCGACGCCTACCGGGCGGCGCAGGCGGAATTCGAGGACGCGGCTTTGGACTACGAGGCGGCACTCAACGAGGTCGAGCGTCTCGAAGTGAAACAGGGCCGCATCCAGAGCTCGGTGGACCTCCACTCCGAGGACCTCGTCGTCGTCCAGGATCGGTTGGAGAAACAGGCCGTCCAGATGTACATGATGGGGGGGTTCGCCAACCCGGGGATCATCCTCTCTGCCTCTTCGGTGGACCAGGTGATGACCACCTCGGAGTTTCTCAATTCGGCGACGTTGGGTGGCCAGGAGTCGATCAGTGACATGATCGCCGCCCGTAGCGAGCTCACCAGGTATCAAGACGACCTCGATGTGGTCCACTCGGATCTGAAGGCCGCCGAGGTCGCCGCCCTCGACATCGTCGAACGTCAAGAGGCGGCGATGGAGGCAGAGCAGCAGGCCTACGCGCAGCTCAGCGGCCGATGCAAGGAGTTGACGGCACAGTTCGAGAAGGAAGAGGCCGAGCGGAAGGCCAGAGAGGCGCAGCGGCGCGCCGGCTCGGTCCAAGTCGGGGAGTTCATCTGCCCTCTCCCACGGGGAAAGACCTCGTTCATCAACTCATGGGGTTTCCCCCGGCCGGGGGGACGCACCCACAAGGGCGTGGACATGTTCGCGGCCCGGGGCACCCCGGTATACGCGGTCCAGGCCGGTACCGCCACCGCCTCCAGCAACAGACTCGGGGGGATCACCGTCCACCTGCGCGCCAACACCGGCTTCGCCTACTACTACGCCCACCTCGACAGCCGGGCCTTCTCCGGGTCGAAGTCGGTGTCACAGGGTGAGGTGGTCGGCTACAACGGGAACTCCGGAAACGCCAGGGGCACCAGCCCACATCTACATTTCGAGATCAGACCCGGCGGCGGGGGACCGGTGAACCCCTATCCCACGGTCAAGGCCGCCTGTTATTAGGCTGGCCCGAGCGTGACCGAGAACCGACGCCGCATCGACATCGTCCTCGAGCCCGAATATCTCGAAGGTCTGTCCGACCTCGTCCTCGATGAATTGCGTCGCCGGCGCGACACCGCGACCGATGTGGAAGCACAGATCTCCTACTACCGCCGACTGCTCCACGGTCGCATGGATCTCCTCGATTTCGAGCAGCGGCGCCGTCGGGGTGAGGACGAGCGGTCGATCCTGGAGGCCCTTCCCGAGATCCTCGCCAAAGGGATGATTCTCGGGTCCGAGCCCACCCTCAGACACATCGAGACCATGCCACCGCTGCCCTCGGTCACGGGACGCCGGCTCATCGACAAGATCATGGACGATGGTGTCCTCGCCAACCTCCCCGAACTGACCGACGAGGAGATCGCCGAGGCGATGGAGCGTCTCCGCGAGGTGGAGACCCAACTCTCGGGTCAGCGTCGACAGCTCCACCAGGTGATCGACACCCTCCAGGACGAGATCGTCACCCGCTATCGGAGCCAACAGGACGAAGCACCGGTCAACGGCTGAGTCTTGGCTGCACACGGAGCACTGGCCGAGCAGATCAGGTCCGGGCTGGTAGAGACTCGCCACGATGGCGCGGTCGCCGTCGTCGCCCCCGACGGTTCGCTGATCGCCTCCTCGGGGGACATTGACAGCCCCTTCTTCATCCGGTCCTCCGCCAAACCGTTCCAGGCCACCGTCTCACGGGAGTCCGGCGCCGACCTGGATCCCCTGGAGATGGCCATGGCGTGTGCATCCCATCGTGGTTTCCCGGTGCAAGTCGCGCTGGTGAGGGGGATGCTCGCCGCGGCCGGGCTCGACGAGTCGGCTCTGCGTTGCCCACCCTCGTGGCCGCTGGGCGCCGACGCGGTGAGGGTGGTCTTGGGTGAGAGGGCGACCGAGCCGCGACCGATCTGGAACAACTGCTCGGGGAAACACGCCGGCTTCCTTCGCGCCTGTGTCGCCTCCGGATGGCCCACCGAGACCTATCTCTCCCCCGAGCACCCGTTGCAGCGGAAGGTGATCGAGTTGGTCAGCGAGTTGGGGGGCTACTCGGTGGAGCCGGTCGGTGTCGACGGCTGCGGCGCCCCGGTCCTCCGGACCACCACCCGGGTCATGGCCCATCTCTTCGCGAGGCTGGCCACCGAGCAACGTCTGTCACCGGCGCTCGAAGCCATGCACCGCTACCCGGCGTTGGTGGGGGCCAACGGTGAAGGGGACACCGAGATAGCCATCGCCATCAACGCGGCGGTCAAAGCGGGGGCGGCGGGCTGTGTCGGAGTCGCAGTGGAGAACAGGTTCGGTATCGCGGTGAAGAGCTGGGACGGAATCGGAGGCGTGGCCAACGTCGCTGCGGTGTCGGCCCTGGAACAGCTGGGGATACTGACATCGACCGCGGCCGGCGCCCTGAGCCCGGTGGCGCGGCCCCCGGTCTTCGGCGGTGGGGGCGCAGTCGGGCACTTCGAGTCGCGGCTGCGGCTGGACATGGCATGAGGGATGTCCTCGAGGAGCGAATCCGGCTCTGGCTCGACGACGAGGAGAGCTCGGTCGAGTACGCCGAGGAGGTGGAGGGGCGTTGGGCGGTGAGGATGCGACAGGAGGCCAGGGATGCCACGACGGTGTGGTTCGACATCGGGGAGCGCAGCCTCGAGTTCGAGGCCTATGTGCTTCCCGAGCCTCGGGCTCCTGGCGAAGTCCATCGTCAGGCTCTGGTCAGGAATGCCCGCGCTTGGCGTTGCTTCTTCGCCTTGGATGCCGATAACGCCATAGTCCTGAGGGGGAGGCTCGCAGCCGACCGGGTGAGTCTCGAAGAGCTCGATCGTGTGCTCGGTGAGGTGTACGAGACCATCGAAGTGGCCTTCCGTCCCATCGTGCGTGCCGGCTTCCCGGAACGCGAAAAATCGCCCTAGAAACTTGTGAACATCCCCTTGTGGACAACCCCTGTGGATAACCCCGGTTGCTGTTGGTAACCGACGTCGAGGCGAGCGTTTGGGTTGGGTTGCGCTGTTCTACGCTCATGAGTCGGGGAGACAGGGTCGTTGCTATTGGGTGTCGAGATGCGTACATTCGCATGCAGGCAAACGCCCCAGAGGCAAGCCGGAGAAGCGTCCGTTCGGGGAAGTGCGGAGGAGGCTCCGGAAGGTCACTGGGGCGTTTGTGTTGCTCGCTTCGCCCGCCGTGGTGAGCGTTCTGACCTTGGTTCCTCCCTTCGGGAGGGGTAGCGCCGAACCGGGCAGTCTCTCTACTTCGCTACGAGCTCGGCGTCAGCCGGGCGATGTACTCCGTGGTCTCAGTCGTGACACATCCACCAGAAGCGGGTGACGGTGAAACACGACTCGCCGGGTGTGACCGGCTTGTCCGGTCCGACGATGAGGGTGGTGGTGGTCGTCGGGGGGAGGGTGGTCGTGGTGGTGGTTGGCGCCGCCGTGGTGGTCGGCGAGCTCGACTTCGCTGGCTTGGACGAAGGCTGTGTCGTTGGTGACGACTTGGGGGCTGTCGTAGTGGGGGCCGGCGGGGGAGAGGTGCTCCCCTTCTTCATGAAGACCACTGTCACATAGAGGACACCGGAGGCGGTGTCGGTGCCGATGCCGACGTAGTTGTAGTCACCCAGGATGTTGGCCTTGTGACCCGAAGAGGCCATGAATGCCTTGTGGAGACTGGAGACGTCGCCGCCCCGTCCCACATTCTCACCGAGTTTCGACCAGCCGCTGCCTGCTGCTGCCTGCAACTCCCCACTCGAGGAGTGGTAGATCTTCCCGGCGGCGATCATGTCTGCGGTGTGCCTGCGGGCGTGTGACTGCAGCCCGCCATCCATCTTCAGTGGTCCGAGCCCTGCCGAGCTGCGTGTGGAGTTGATGGCCGAGAGGAACGAGCCTTCCGATCCGGAGTCGGCCCCGGCGGAGGCGCTCAGCCCGAAGCTGGCCAGGGCTATCACCAGTGCTATCGATATCCAGCGGGTCTTTCCCAGCATGTGGTGGATATCGACCACTCAGAGTGGTTACTTGAGCGCGGGAGTCGGACTCGAAACAGGTGCCCGGTGGCTTGTGCTCGCTGATCGGACTGTCCGGGGTCAAGGGTGCTAGAGCCCGAACATGAGCTCCCGGAGATCGATGACGGTCCCCTCGTAGGTGTCGGGGTCGATCCGCAACGAGCCGAGCCGGAGACCGGTCATCCCCTCGCCGACGTTGGTCATCACCCTGAGGGTGTCGTCCTCGACCTGCAGTATCCCGAGTCCGAGACAACCCCCAGTGGAGTCCTGGACACCGACCAGCACCTTGTCGAGACGTCCCAGGTTGAGACCAACGGGGAGGGTCGGGGCAAAGACGGTGGGCCTCACCTTCCAGCGGTCGAGCGGTGGCCGGAGCGCCTTGGAGAAAGCCTCTGTCCGTTTTCGCGCCCGCTCGTCGGGGCCCAGTGGGTTGAGCCCGGGGTCGGTGGGGGCGGTGACGACGTCGAGGTCCAGGAACCGGCGCAACATCCCGACGACCGGCTCCATCTCCTCACCACGTTGCAGGGCGATCACCCGGTCGGGCCGGCACAACTCGGCCTTGTGGTATTTCAGGGTCTCGCCCGAGACACCGGAGGACACGGCGGTAGTGTCGACGACGATCACATCCCCCAGCCTCCGGGCTCGTTCCACCATCACCGCGGTGGCGACCACCTGTTGGAGGACGAGACGCGAGGAGGTGATGGCCCCCACGAAGTGGAGGGCGTCGGGCTCATGAGCGTGTTGTAGGTCGGCTTCTGTCTCGAAGATCTTCAGACCGACACAGGCAGGTGGGCCCACAGTGGATATCCCGATGTCAGCATCGACCAGCACTGGACGATGCCCTGCCGCCAGGGCGTGCGCGATGGCGTCCATCGCCACTGTGGTCTTACCGGTGTCCAGGCCGCCGATGAGCATGGTGACACCGGGCTCGGCGGCTCGACGGGCCAGCGCCTCGTGTTGTGGATCGGCCATCACGCGCAATATAGGTACCTGACCGTCTTCACCACCCTCAGGTCGATGGAGTCGAGTGGCCGGTGGGCCACTACCGTCGCGATCCGATGTCGCAACCGATCAGCTTCCTCTCCGATTTCGGGCACCAGGACGAGTTCGTCGGGGTGGTCCATGGTGTTCTCGCCAAGCTGGCGCCGGGGTCCCGGGTGATCGACGTCGGCCACTCCTTTCCCCGTGGCAACGTCAAGAGCGCAGCACTCGCCCTCACCCGGGCGGTCCAGTACCTCCCTGAAGGGGTTTGCCTCGCCGTGGTCGATCCCGGGGTGGGCACTTCTCGCCGCGCCATCGCCGCCGAGACCTCGTGGGGCATCTTCGTGGGGCCGGACAACGGCCTGCTCTCCCCCGCGGTTGCCATGGTCGGTGGTGCCACCAGGATCGTGTCGATCGAGAACCCGGAGGCGATGATCCCATCACCCGGCGAGACCTTCCACGGACGTGATCTCTTCGCTCCGGCCGCCGCCCTCGTGGCCGCCGGGGATGCCTCACTCGACGACCTGGGCCCTGAGGTGCCGGGAGAGGAGATCGTCCCGCTGATCCTCCCGCTGACCGAGACCAAAGGCTCGATCGTCTCTGGCGAGGCCTGGTGGGTAGATGTCTACGGCAACGTGCAGACCAACATCGGCCCCGAGGATCTAGCCGCCATCGGTCTGGTGCCGGGTGACACGGTGACGATCGAGGTGGGCTCCACGCTCCACTCCGTCCCTTGGGTCACGTCCTACGGCGAGGTGGAGGAGGGTGCGACTCTCGTGCACGTGGACTCGGTGGGGCTGTTGGCTCTCGCGGTGCGGGGTGGCCGGGCAGATGAGGTGCTGAACCTGTCAGAAGGTGTGGCCGTCACGTTGGCTGGGCGAAGATCAGCCACAGCTGGATGACCCCGGCGATTGCGATGATCGCCAGGAGGATGAGGAGCACGATGGCTGTCGCAGGACGCACGATCCGATCGTATGTCGGGACCACCGTCTCTGACCATTCTGTGCGGGTCGACCCCGACACAGTCGGGACGAATCCGCACAGAACGGTTGCAGGAGAGGGCCTCGGAGAAATGTCGAGGCCCCCGAATGGTGGCGGGGGCCTCGACTACATGAAGGAGGGTTCTCCACCGTGGGGCGGGCTGGGAGGCTATCCGTTCACACCTTGGGAACGTGCCCTAGGTGTGAGGGGAGGAACCACTCCTTCCTGCATGCAAGGCGCTTATCGACCACGGAGAGTGATTTCTTGAGAAGTTTATCTGTGAGATTTTTGACCCGCCAGGGGTGCCCTCTCTGCGACGAGGCACGCCCGGTCCTGGAGAAGGTCGCCAAGAGCATGAATGTCAGCATCGAAGAGGTCGACATCGACGGCGATGACGAACTGACCAAACTCTACGGGTTGCGTGTCCCGGTCATCCTGGGTGCGCACGACCGGGTGCTGGCCGAAGGCGTGATCGACGACCGCAAGCTGTTGAAGGACGCCCTCAAGAAAGAGGTCGACCTCTAAGAGCCCGACCTCGAAGCCTCCGGCGGCGTCGTGGTGGCGGTGGGTGCGTCTCCATCCCCCTCGGGTGGCTGCTCACTCTCACCCTCGCCCTCTCCTTCGCCATCGGTCTCCCCGTCACCGTCGGCCTGAACCAGACCGCAGTCGGCCAGCGTCTCGTCCGGGTCTGCGCCGCCGAAGCGAACCCGCTCGAAGGCGACCACGGCGCGCAGCTGCTCGTCGGAGAGAGCGGCGTGTGGCGGCATGCCCCCAGCGACGGGCTTGTTGGTATCCCCGTAGGTATTGCCATACGTCGACTCCCAGCCCGATGAGCCGAGAAGGACCCACTCGACGTGATCCTCACAGGCCCCGAATGTGGTGATCACCCCGGTCATCGGGGGGAAGCTCCCCGCTCCCTGGCCGTTGGCGCCGTGGCAGCCGGCGCACGTGGCGGCCGGGACCACGTTGCCCGCATACAGCTCGCCACCGAGGGAGATGAAGTCGGTGGCGCCGCCACCAAGACCGGCCCCGGTGAATTCGGAGCCGTCGCAATTCACGATCTCACCCGTGAGCACGTCGACGCTCAGTTCTGTGGCCTCGCCACAGGCACCGGTGGCCGATCCACCCAGGGCGAACAAGGCGAAGAGGGGGGCCACGAGGAGCAGACCTACCAGCCAGCGGGGGAGGACGTAGTTGGGCCGTTCCTTGATCCCCGCGGTGGCGACCGTCACCACTTCGGGCAGGTTGACCGCCTCGGCCAGGGTCACCTCCGCAGGCACCGGGGCACGAGTCGGTGTTGCGGCACCCGCCGCGGGAGCTTCGGCGGCGGCCGGCTGTGGGGTCTCGACGACGGGCGCCGCCGGAGTGGGCTCCGTGCTCTCCTCCGGCTCGGGGACAGCCTCCTCGGACGTCGGCTCCGGCTCGGTCTCGGCTGGAGGTGAGGACTGCACCGTCTCGCCACCGGCCCAGGCCGCCAATATCTCATCGACACTGCTTCCGCTCTCCGCCGCCCGCGCCGCGGCCGACCTCTCCACCAGCGCCTCAGGAAGGCCCATGGCGGCGGCGGCGCCACTGAGACTCATGATCCCCCCGCTCCCGTTGACGACTCTGCCAGGTAGGCGACCAGTGCCGCCAGGTCCTGTGGGCCGAGGTCGTGGATGGGATGGTCACCCAACCCTTTGACGATGGCCTCGATCTGGCTGGCGGTGACTCTGGTTCCGACGTCGGAGAGGTCGGGGCCGAACCGTCTCGTGCCGAGGACCTGGTTGGTGTCGTTCAGGGTCACCGGTCCCAATCCCACATCGGCGACAACGGGTCTCACCATCTGAGTGTGGCACGCGGCACAACCTGTGATGGCGAAGACCTCCTGACCGTGTAGTGCCTCCTCGGAGTAGTCGATCGCCGAGGTACGCGCCCCGGGAGTGTCAGTTGGAATCGAAGGTCCGACCAGACCGACCATCACGATGATCAGGAACAGCCCGAGCACTCCCGCCAGGACCGTCATCGGGTTGTCCTTCACCCCCACCAGAACCGGCGGCTCGTAGGGACCGGCCGGGACCGCGGCAGGAGGGCCAGGTTCCGGCTCTCCCGGCGTCTCTATGACGACCTCC
Organism: uncultured Acidimicrobiaceae bacterium; assembly: GCA_964653975.1. Classification (GTDB taxonomy): domain Bacteria; phylum Actinomycetota; class Acidimicrobiia; order Spongiisociales; family ZC4RG35; genus JANQRA01. The sequence continues at coordinate 39,038 of CAZZIG010000006.1, read as the reverse complement.
GGGGCGGCCGGCTCGGAAGGCTCCTCGGCAACGGTCTCTTCGGTGGGCGTCTCCTCGGTGGGCTCAGCAGCCGGCTCGGGCTCGGCCGCGGGTGCGGGCGCCGCCTCACCCCCGGCCCACTGGGCGAGGATCTCCTCGACACTGGCTCCGGTTTCGGCGGAACGTGCTTCGGCGGAGCGTTGCACCAGGGTCTCGGGGAGACCCATCGCCGCCGCGGCCGCGGACAGGTCACTCATCGGTGGTCTCCCGGTTCACCAGGACCTCCTGGGGGATCGATCTGCCTCTGGCCACGGTGCCAAAGATGATCGAGACGTAACCACCGAGACCCATGAAGAGGACCAGACCGAACAACAACGCGATGAAGAGGAGGGTGTCACCGGTGGCGCCCACACCCACTCCCCATCCTTCGCCGGCGTCCACGTAGGCGCCGCTGTTGGATCCGGCGATCCAGGAGTAGCCGGAGACGATCCCGGCAGCTCCCATCGAGACGAGCAGACCCACCGACCCGGTCACCGTCAGCCGCTGGAATCTCCGTGCTCTGGCCGGGCTCTCCAACCCGCGGCCCACCATGCGGGGAAGCCCGGCGAACGACAACCCCGACACCAAGAGAACGGCGAGACCGGAGAGTGACACGTATTCGACGGCTTCCCAGAAGGCGGTGAGCGAGGTGGTTGCTCCCACCGACCGGAAGCCCGCCAGCGCTGCCACTGCGGCCACTCCGACGGCCAGGTAGAGCCCGAGGACGCCGGAGAGAACCGCTGGCTTCTCACCGAGACCGCTCCAGGAGCCTTCCAGGGTCATCGACACGTTGGCGGCGTTGGCGACCGCACCGATGGGCCAGGCCAGCCCGAGGGCGGCAGCCACCCCGGCCACCCAACCGGGGCCCGGGCCGAAGAGCAGTTGGGCCGCGCCCCACCAGATCGAGGCGAACCCCAGTGACCAGAAGCCGACGAGGGCGAGCTGACGGCTGGCGAGGGGGACGTCGACCTCCTTGACGGTCGTGTAATAGACGAGACCGGAGCCGACCGTCACCAGGAACATGGTGACGAAACCGGCAGAGAAGAAGGTCTGGGCGTAGGCGAAGGTCACGGCAGAGACACCGGGAAGATGGGTCACCAGATGGGCGAGGTAGAGGAGAGGCAGCCAGACCACGCCCCCGAGTACGAACCACAACGTGACGAAGCTTCTCGGCTCGCGACGACTGCGTACAGTTCCGAGGGTCACCAGGGCAGGAACGAAGAGGACTGCGGCGAGTGGAAGGTCGAGCCACCAGGGAAGCCCCAAGGGTTGGCCCCCGTCTCCGAAACCGAGGAAGATCACCACGACGCCGAGACCGGTGAGCCCGGCCATCCCCAATAACCCGAGCCCGGCCAACCGCTGTCCTGCGAGATGGGCCCCGGTGAGACGGGGTAGCACGTAATAGATCCCTCCCACCAGCGAGATCGTGGCGAAGCCGATCATCAACGTCAGGTTCGCTGCCGGCTCGATGCGTCCGTAGGGGATGGGGAACAGATAGGCGAAGCGGAGCGAGATCAGCGTCAGGACCTGGAGGGCGCCACCGAGTAACAAGAAGGCCGCACCCACGAGGATATGGGTGACGGCCAGGCGATCCTCCGCAGAGCCACCGCCGAGCAGGGTTCGAATGTCCGCAGTCCGGGTGTCAGCCAACCGCCATCCTTGCAAGTGACGAGTCGGCGGGAGCATAACCAGCCTGCAGCCGAAGCCGGATCGCGACCACTACGGAGAGGCGCGGCGACGACGTCGGTCTCCATCGTCTCGGGAGGTAGAGGTGCTGTCCCCGCACCGACACTAGATTGAGACTGTCGGGGACAGGCCCCGTGGGTTCTCGAACCGATGCCCACCTGTGGTAAAACGGCCCCACAAACGCAGATTCGGCGTCTGGGATAGCAAGAAGAACATGTACCGCCTCGGAGAACTAAGCGACGTCCGCCGCAGAAGGATCGGCGGCGGTCTGCTGACGCTCGGGGTGCTCGGTCTCGTACTCGGGGTCATCTGGATCCACTGGTCTTCATTCCCTCAGGCCGAGTTGGTCAACGGTGTCGAGACACCGGTCGTGGTCGACTTCCTCAACTGGTGGCCGCGTGGGACCCTCTGGAAGGGGTTGGGCTACCTGGTCGTGCTCGGCGCCTCGACGTTGGTCCTGGTAGGGGCGACCTTCCTCTGGGTCTTGAACCAGGAGATGACCTGGGCCCGAGCCACGGTGGCCGCACTCATCGCCTGGGTGGCTCTCGTGTTCTACTTCGGCATGGTCCCCTCCGAGTGGCTCAACTACGCACAGACCGATCTCGACTGGTCGTCACAACGAGTCGCCGTCAGCATCCCCCCGTTCCTGGTTCTCGGGAACTCCGTGGACATCTCCTGGGCAGCCATCAAGGACTCGATCCAGATGGGTTACAGCCTCGGGTTGCTCGGCTTCGCAGGTTTCCTGGCCATCCAGATCCAGAAGATCAAAGAGGGACGGCCGGTCAGCGCCGCTCCCGCCGAGAAGAAGTCGCCCTATGGGCGGCCTCTGGTGAGGGGGAGCTGATGCCCAAAGGTGTCATCGACGAGACCCCGCCGATCAGGGACGACTACCAGTTGGCTCAGGTGGAGGGGGACTACTTCACCGACAAGCTGCGTCCCAAGCAGTTCCTCCATATCGACCAGTCAGAGTGCATCCTCTGCGAGGGCTGTGTCGACATCTGCCCCTGGAAGTGCATCCACTATCTGTCCCTCGAGGCCATCGCCGAGGGAGTCAATGTCGACCATCCGAATGAGGACACCCAGAACATGGGGTTCTTCATCGTGGACGAGGACGAATGCACCCGGTGCGCCCTCTGCATCGACCGTTTCGCCACCTACGTCATCTCGCTGGGAAAGTTCGAGGGGTAGTTGGCGGAGCAGGCCGCCGAGCTCGGTCTCGACCGCCGGCACTTGGATTTCGACACCGGACAACGAGACTTCAAGAATGGATATGCGTACGGGATGCGCTGGTAGGGAGGCGTAGACGGCTGATGGCTAACGGAAACGGAAGAGTCGGTCTCAGGGACCGGATCAAAGAAGGCACCGAGAAGCTGTGGAGCTCGCAGGTCGCCGAGTCCATCATGCGTCCCGGCTCACCGTTCAAGCAGGGGTACTCGGACAGCCCGAGGAACCGCTCCTATGTGGTGATGAACAACGTGCTCTACCACCTGCACCCGGTGAAGGTGAAGCGACACGGGGTCAAGCTCTCCTACACCCTCTGTCTCGGTGGCTTGAGCTTCTTCCTCTTCATCCTGCTCACCATCACCGGCATCTTCCTCATGTTCTATTACACCCCCACCGCAGAGCTGGCCTACTCCGACATGGAGGCGCTGTCCACCAACGTGGCCTTCGGGTCGCTGGTGCGGAACATGCACCGCTGGGGCGCCCACCTCATGGTGTTATCCGTCTTCCTCCACATGAGCCGGGTCTTCTACCACGGTGCCTACAAGCCACCCCGTGAGTTCAACTGGGTGGTGGGCGTGGTGCTCCTGTTCCTGACCCTCTTCCTGTCGTTCTCCGGCTATCTGCTGCCATGGGACCAGTTGGCCCTCTGGGCGGTCACGGTGGGCTCGAACATGGCGGGTTTCTCACCGGTGATCGGTGACCAGGTCAAGTTCGCCCTGTTGGCAGGGGTGGAGGTGAGCGGGGCCACGTTGCTCCGCTTCTATGTCCTCCACGTGTTGGCGTTCCCGTTCATCCTCGTCGTCTTCCTCGCGGTCCACTTCTGGCGGGTCCGCAAGGACGGCGGAATCTCCGGACCTCTGTAAGGAGCCTCGAGTGGTTGAGATACCAGAGAGCTTGTTGAGAAGATCGGCGGAGGCCAAGGCCAAAGCCCTCGGTGTGCCGGTCGAGCAGGTTCTCGCCGAAATGAAGGGCGAGGGGCCGCCGGTCCAGCCTCCCCAACCCGATCCGGAGGCGGCCGACACCGAGCAGGTGGCTCTCGACGAGGACGCGTCCGAGCCGGTGGAGGAGGTCCCTGCCGAAGACGAGGAGACTGACGTGGCACCCGACGTCGACGCCGACATGGACCAGGACGTCGCTCCGGAGGAGCCGAAGGAAGCCCCGGCGCCGGAGGAGTCGCCCGCGGCCATGGTGGCCGAGGCCGGCTCGGTCGCCGTCGCCGAGGTCGAGACCAAGGAGACCGAGGAGTCAGAGGAGTCCGGAGAGGACGAGATTCCGGTGGTCGACGTGGAGGATCTCGACGGGCCGCCCACCGACGGTTCGGGCAACGGCTCGGGCAACGGGAAAGTCGCGTCAGTGGTCAGTCCCCGTCCGACGGTGCCCCCGACCGGGCTACCCGAGGGGGTGCGCACCCAACGTCTGCTCACCGTCGTCAAGGCGCGTGCCATCCAGAACGTCAGGGCCGAGCCCACCGACAAGGTCAACACCTGGCCTCACCTCATGTTGATGGAGTTCGGGGCACTTCTCGCCATCACCGGGTTGTTGGTGATCATGGCGGTGATCATCCACTCGCCCCTGCTCGAGCCGGCCAACTTCAACGCAACACCCAACCCCTCGAAGGCTCCGTGGTACTTCCTCGGGCTCCAGGAGCTGTTGAGCTATTTCGACCCGCAGATCGCCGGGGTCATGGTTCCATTGTTCATCGGGATTATCGGGTTCATGATGGTGCCCTACGTCGACAAGAACCCGTCGACGCGACCCACCGATCGCAAGTTCGCCATCATGCTGTACTCGCTGTTTCTCGCCGGTTCCGCCACCCTCACCATCATCGGGGTCCTGTTCAGGGGTCAGGGGTTCAACTTCACCTACCCATGGCAAGACGGTGTCTTCTTCGACGACTTGAAGGACTGGGTGCACTTCGAATGACCTTCGCCAACTGGGTCCTGATCGCGGTCGCCGTGTTCGCCATCCTCGGCGCCATCGGGGCGTTCACCATCGCTTTCCGGCGAACCCGGGCCGAGCGACCCGACCCCACCGCCGGGGTGTCGGAGGAGACTCGACGCGCCGACCGGTCCATGGCAGGTGTCCGCGTCTCCCCGATGCCGGTTGCGGAGGACGTCGACGAGGCTCCCGAGGACGAGGACCAGGACGAAGTGGAGGACGAGGTAGCGCCCGAGCCGGTCAGTGTCGGCGCCGGGGTCGAGGTCGTGGAGACCCAACGCGTCGTCGAGGTGAGCGTCGAGGAGTCAGGAGTCAGCCGCCGTCAGTTCTTCAATCGGGCGATCGGCGCCATATTCGGTCTCTTCCTGGGTCTGCAGGGTGTCTACTACCTGGCCTTCTTCTGGCCCAAACTCACCGGAGGGTTCGGCACCGACGTCGATGCCGGGTCCTTGGAGGATCTCGCCGCGGAGACGGTCAACCCCGACGGCTCCATCGCACCGGTGTTCGTCCCCGAGGCCAGGGCCTACATCGTCCCCGCTCCGGACAGTCTCTCCGAGCAGTTCGACGGCCGCGATGTCGCCGCCGGAGGCTTCATGGCGTTGTTCCAGCGTTGTGTCCACCTCGGATGCCGGGTTCCCTGGTGCTCCACATCGATCGGGTTCGAGTGCCCGTGTCACGGCTCCAGGTACAACTCGGTCGGGGAGTACTTCGGGGGACCGGCCCCGAGAAACCTCGACCGCTTCGTGGTCGAGGTGAGGGATGGTGACCGCTTCATCGTCCGCACCGGCACGATCATCGAGACCCCCCGTGCCCCCCGGCTGAGCGTCTCGTATCCCCAGGGCCCGAGTTGCATCTGATGCTGACCGGGGAGGCTGAGCGATGACAGCAGACGTCATCACCGTCCTGGCCGTCGTCGCCGGGATCATCTGGCTCGGGTTGATGCTTGTGGCCGCCCTGAGGAACAGGGGCGGGGCCGAGGAGGTGTCGCCCAACCTGAAGCCGGGCATCGACGACCAGGAACTGGAGACGAGACGTCTCGAGCGGGGCCAGAAGGCAGCCATCGCATTCTCGGCTTTCCTCGCCGTCTCCCTGCCCCTCTATTTCCTCGGGGAGAACAGCCGTCAGGAGGGCTTCGTCGAGGAGTTCTCCGAGGCCTCGGTCGTACGTGGCGAGCATCTCGTCGCGGAGTTCGCATGCTTCGACTGCCATGGCCCCCTCGGCTCGGGCGGGTCGGCGCCCTTCGTGGAGCAGCGCTCCGGGGTGAGTGTTTCCTGGGAGAGCCCTTCTCTCGACGACGTCCTCTACCGCTACGACGAAGACGAGGTCAACTTCTGGATCACCTTCGGCCGGGGCAACACCCCGATGCCCGCCTGGGGACTCGCCGGTGGTGGCCCCATGAACGAGAAACAGGTCGAGGACGTGGTCAACTATCTTTGGACCATTCAGAAGCCACAGCAACAGGTGGTCGACGAGACCGTCGCGATCGTCGGCAACCAGTTGGGTCGTCTCGCCAACGCCGACGCGACGATGGCCGCGGCAATCGTCGCCCAGGATCAGGTGGTTCGTGAGCTCGACCAGGCAGCGGCGGATCTCGACGTCATCGGGCCCCTCAGTGACCGAGCCATGGAGGTGATGGCGAACGCCGGGCAGGGGATCGACACCGACGCCGACGGTCTCTCCGACGCCGCCGAGGTGGAATTGTCCGAGATATCCGCCGCGGCGTTCGCACATTTCGTGGTGATCGAGCCGATCACCCTCGACCCGGAGGCTCCCGACGCGGAACTGGTCGACGAGGGCCTCGCCACCATGGGGGAAGCCGTCGGCACCGATCCGGTGTTCCAGAGCTTCATCGATCGCATCGAAGCCGCCTTGGAGGCCGACGAGATCTCCGAGGAATCACCCGACACCGACGGCGACGGCATATCCGACGCCGGGGAAGGTGCGATCTCCGGGTTGTTCGCCGAGGCGAGCGCGGCCACCGTTCCCGACGAGATAGGCGTGATCGACCTCGATCCGACCAACCCCGAGTCGGTCAGTGGTGAGCCCGATCGAGCCACGGCGTCGACCATGATCGGAGGGTTGGAGACGACTGCGATAAACATGGAAGTGGCCGTCGAGAACGAGGACAGGATCCGCCCCCAGCAGGAGGCCGGGCTCCAGTTCCTCCTCGACGCCCAGGAAGAGGCCGCCTGGGCGGTCGACTTCGAGGGCGTGGCCGAGGCGATGGGCGGCACCCAGGAGGAAGCCGAGCGCGCCGTCGCCCTGTTCAACGGCTACTGCGCCCGCTGTCACACCTCAGGGTTCAGCGCCGGTGTTCCCTACACCCAGGAGGCCGGCTCCGGCGGGTTCGGCCCGGCCCTCTGGGATGGCCGGCCGGTCGTCCAGTTCGGTGAAGCCCCACCCGAGGGCTCCGAGGAGCCCGACCTCCTCGTCGAGTTCCTGATCAGCGGGTCCGAGTCGGAGGCTCCCTACGGGCTCAACGGATTCGGGTCCGGGCGGATGCCAGCCTTTGGGGCGATCCTCGACCCGGGCGACATCGAGCTCCTGGCCCGGTACCTGCGTGCCGGTAACCTCAACGGGATGAACACTCCTGAGACGGGGGCGGGGAGCTAGCGATGTTCTTCCGTGAGCTGTTCCGTGGGCTCCTCTCGGCGAACCTGTTCGTCACCGGGATCATCCTCACCGTCGCCGCCGTCCTGTTGTTCTACGGGGCGATCTACCTGTTCAATTACACCAACCTGGGCAAACGTCTCGGTTTCCTGGTGACCGGTGCCGCCGTCTTCGGCTGGCTGACCATCTCGTCGATGCTGTTCGTGATCTACGCACCACGGGGACCGATTCCCCGCAGTGGCATCGAGGGGCTCAACGCCTTCGAGATCCGGATCATCCCCATCACCTACCTCCTGGTATCGGCGGTGCTCTTCCTGGTCTTCCTGGTCGCCCTCCACCAGTACGAGGAGACCAAGGAATCCGGGGGCTGATTTGATGGCCGGCGACTTTGGCCGGTTGTCTCCTGGGCTCCCCTGTTGCGGCGCGGCAGGGGATCGGCCTCACCCCGGTTTCTGCTAACTCCGATTCTCGGCCAAACAGACGCCGGTCGGCCGGCAGCTGCCGCGCCGGCTATCTGTGTGATCCGTCGTAGTCGACCCGGCGGCCGGTTGCCTCCGAGACAGGAGTTGAGTTCGTGGTGGGGGATTCACCCTCGGTCTGCTCGTGGCGGGCTTGGGGTTTCCGGCCAAACAGACGCCGGTCGGCCGGCAGCTGCCGCGTCGGCTGTCAGCGCTAGCCGTAGTAGCTCAGGATCTGGAGCTCGGTGCTCAGATCGACCTGGCGGACCGGGACCTCGTCGGGGACGGTGACTCTCACGGGGGCGAAGTTGAGGATGGAGGCGACACCCGCCGCCACCAGGGCGTCGGCGACTTTCTGCGCTGCACTGGCAGGGACCGCCAATATCGCCATCTCGAACAGGCCATTGGCACAGTCGCCCTCGATCGAGGCGGCGTCGCTCACGACGATGTCGCCGATGTGATCACCGATCCTGGCCCGATCCACGTCGTAGACCGCGACGACATCGAAACCCCGTTGGCTGAGACCGGTGTACCTGGCGAGGGCGGTTCCCAGATTGCCCGCCCCGACGATGGCTACCCGGCGTCGACCGTCGATTCCGAGCTCTCGTTGGATTCGGGAGCGGAGATCGGTGACCGAGTAACCCACGCCCCTGGTCCCCTGGAATCCGAGGTCGGAGAGGTCGCGGCGGACATTGGCCGGGTTGACCCCTGCGGCGTTGGCCAATTCAAGCGAGCTGACGGTGCTCTTCGACTCACGGATGTCATCGAGGAGTCGCAAGTACCGGGGCATGCGGCTGACAGTGGCACGTGAGAGCCCGCTCATCGCTCAGGGACGATAACCGCACTCGAGCCTTCCCCACTTCCAGGTGGTCCCTGGCACGCTTTACGATCTGATCGACATGTCCTCTCCCCAAGTCCTCGTGGTTGGTGGCGGCCCGGCCGGATCGGCCGCCGCCTATTGGATGGCACGCGATGGCCTCGAGGTCACGTTGGTCGAGAAGAAGGAGTACCCGAGGGACAAGACCTGTGGAGATGGGCTCACCCCCAGGGCCATTCTCCAGCTCCAGGACATGGGCTTCGACTTCGAGGTGCCCGAGTTCCACCGCATCACCGGGCTCCGTTCCTACGCAGGCGACGACCTGATGATCGAGATGCCCTGGCCCGACCACAGCCGCTTCCCCAATTGGGGTGGGGTGATCCGTCGTCGCGACCTCGACCAACAGGTGGCCCGGCTCGCGGAGAAGGAGGGAGTGCGCATCCGGGAGAAGACCACGGCCACCCCAGTCATCGAGAACGGCAGGCTCATGTCGGTGTCTTTGGCCAACGGTGAGGGTGTGGAGCAGGTCGACCCCGACGTGACCATCATCGCCGATGGGTCGATGAACCGATTCGGGCGCGAGCTGGGGACGGCGAGACGGAGGGATTATCCGCTGGGCATGGCGGCACGCGGCTATTACACCTCGCCACGCTCCGAAGACCCCTACCTGGAGAGCCAGCTCGACCTCCGCGACTCCTCCGGAGCGACCATGCCCGGGTATGGCTGGGTCTTCCCGCTCGGTGATGGCACCGTGAACGTCGGGGTCGGGCTTCTCTCCACCTTCAAGAGGTGGAAAGAGGTCAACACCACCCACATGATGAACGACTACGTGGCATCAGCACCCGAATACTGGGGTCTGACCGAGCAGTCGAGGCTGAGCAAGCCGATGGGCGGCAAGCTGACCATGTCGTATTCGAAGAGCCCGCTGGTGGGCAGCAACTGGCTGACGATCGGCGACGCCGCCGGCGCCATCAACCCATGGAACGGGGAGGGCATCTCATACGCCTACGAGACCGGGCGGATCGCCGCCGGATACGTCGGCGAAGCAGTGGGCAGCGGGGATCTCGGGCTGCTCCGTCGCTACCCGCAGCGGCTCGAGGACGAGTACGGGCTCTACTACAAGATGGCCCGGATCTTCGTCAAGCTCATCGGCTACCCCTCGGTCATGCGGACTCTGGCCCACACGGGGCTGCGCAACCGTCCGTTGATGGAGTGGACCCTCAAGGTGATGGCCAACCTCCTCGACGAGGAGGACAAGCACATGGGGGAGCGCACTTACGACGCTCTCGCCGCCGTGGTCAGGACCCTGCCGACGAGATAACCCCTTCCCGCCTGCCTAGGATCAGACGGTGGGCGGATCTCGGCTGATCGTATTCGACGTCAACGAAACGCTGCTCAGCCTCCAGCCGATCCGACACAACCTGGAGAGGATCTTCGGCGCCGACCCCCCGATCGGGGAGTGGTTCGCCCGTCTGCTCCACGGGTCGCTCGTAGCCAACATCCTGGACACCTTCCGGCCCTTCGGCGACATCGCAGCCGAGGCGCTGCTCACTCTGGCAGCGCATCGGGGCATGCTGCTCCGCGCCGAGGACGCCGTGGAGGCCCTGGCTCCGATGAGTCGGTTGCCCCCACATCCCGACGTGGCCGAAGGGCTGGCTCGTCTTCTCGCCGCCGGGTTCGAGATGGTTGCGCTCACCAACGGGAGCGCAGAGACAGCCGGTGCTCAAATCGAGAACGCCGGTCTCGGTGACATGCTGGCCCGGGTCGTCTCGGTCGACGAGGTGAGGAGATTCAAACCCGACCCGGCTCCGTACCTCCATGCCGCGGCGGCGATGGGAGTCGATGTGGGTGACATGATGATGGTCGCCGCCCACGACTGGGACTGCGCCGGAGCCATGGCGGTCGGCGCGGAGGCGGTCTTCGTGAGACGCCCCGGTTCCGTATGGGGCATCCCGATACCACCGCCCGACAATCAGGTCGCCGACATCACGATGCTGGCTGCCGCCCTCGGAGCCTGAGGCTCATCGATCGGCGACGCTCACATATCGGGTTGCGTTCCCCAGGACCATCCCCGACCCGTCCTCCTCGAACTCAAGGAGCCCGTGGTCGGAGACGAGTCGAAGCGGCCCGATCGGGCGCGCGTCGGAAACATGGCCCTCGCCGCTCACCGTGAAGGCGCCATCGGACTCCGCGACACTGATCCTCGTCTCGGAGTGGTCCCAGAAGGAGTCGGCGTACACCCCGCACAGCCGATCTCTATCGATGACCAACCCGGCGTCCGGGGGGTCGATCCGGAAGTAGGGCCGACCCCACACGAAGACAACGTCGGCAGGGCCGGATTCCCAGGGGATGCCGACCGGGGTCTCACCGCCGGGGCCAGAGAGGACCCAGCGGTGCTCCCCTACATAGTGGAGACGAGCCCTGCTCTCTCCTCGTTCGATGAAGAGGCCCCTGTCGTCGCGCACACCGATCGCGATCATCGAGCCGTTGTCCACGTCGAGGAAGGTGCCGACGGCTGCCTCTCGACGGGAGGATTCGGGAATCTGCGCCACCATCGGTGACATCTCGGCCGGGGGCCCTGCGACCATCTGATAGCAAAGGGTGAGCAGGTCCATGAATGTGGCGTCGTCGGCTCCATTGGTGAGCAACACGACCGCACTCTCGGTCTCGGGGAAGAAGTCGACCGAGCAATTCGAGGTGAGCTGGTTCCCACCATGTCTGATGACAGTCTGGCCGGACCAGGCACCCGTGAACGATCCCAGCCCGTAACCCGCGGAGACCCGGCCGAGTGGGGATCGGGCATGATCCATCCATCGCGGCACCGTGGTCGCGATCAAGCCCTCGACACCGATGAGCCCTCCTTCGACGAGAGCGACGGCCAGATGAGACATGTCGCGCAGCGAGGCCAGGAGGAACCCAGAGGGGTAGCCGGCCGGGTTGTCGGCGAGCCGGGCGACCGGTTCCCATGACCCCGCTGTCCGTGAATGTGGCCACGACACGGCTTCGGGGCCGATCTCGGGCGGGAACCCCGAACCGGCCATCCCCGCCGGGTCCAGGACCTGGGAACGAAGCAAGTCACGGAACGGGGCACCCGAGACCTCCTCGAGGGCCAGCCCGACGAGGCTTATCGCCGTCGAGCTGTAACAGCCGACCTTCCCCGGCCCGGCGTGAAACCTGTGATGGGCGAGGTCGGCTGTCACGAATCGACGAAGTGCGCCGGGATCGGCCGGCCCCCAATCCCGTCCTGCGGCGGGGAGACCACTCGAGTGGGTGAGGAGGTGTCGCAGCGTCACCGCCGCCCCTTGGCGGTCATCGAAACGGAGACCCGGGACCAGGTCTTCGACAGGGAGGTCCAGATCCACGCCGGCCCTGATCGCGAGGGTGGCCGTGAGGAGTTTGGTGATAGAGCCGATCTCGAACAGGGTCAGATCGTCGGCGCCGACCGTCGTGGAGAGCCGTACCTTCCCGTTTCGTATCAGGACGATGCCGGCTGCGAACAGGCGGTCGCTTCGGAACGCCTCGTCGGTGGCGGTGATGATCGTGTCGTCATGGAAGTCCAATGGGTTCCCTTGCTGGGAGGGCGCGTCGCGGCGGACGGAATCGGCGTGTGAGGACGACGTCGAGCGACGGCGGATGGAGGGAATTGGGCGTCGCCCGGCGCATCCTACTCGGAGGGGTTGTCAGCCGATGTCGGCAAGGACCTCCAGAGCCCGGTCGACCTCCTCGGTGGTGTTGTAGTGGCAGAACCCGATACGGACTAGGCCGTGGTCGAGCCCGAGACGATCCATCACGTTGACCGCGTAGTAGTGGCCGGACCAGACATAGATGCCCCGGTCGGCCATGCGCGAGGCAACCTGGTCCGGGTGCGTGCCGGCCACGGCGATGGCGAAGGTCGTCACCCGGTCGGCTCCAATCGAGGCCGGTCCGTACAGCGTGACATGTGACATGGTCTCGATTCCCTGGAGAAACCTCGACCCCAGGATGTGCTCATGTGATCCGATCGCGGCGAAGGCCGACTCCACCGCATCCCGGCCCCCTCCTTCGCCAAGGGAGGCGATGTGGTCGACGGCGGCAGTCACCCCGGCCATCGACTCGAAGCTCTGCGTGCCGGTCTCCCACTTACCGGGAGGATCCGATGGGGCGGCTCGCACCTTGTAGGCGGGCAGGTTGGTGAGGTGTTGCGACCTCCCGTAGAGGATGCCGGTGTGGGGCCCGAAGAACTTGTAGGCGGAGGCCGCCAGGAAGTCACAATCGAGGGTTCCCACGTCGATGAGCTGATGGGGGCCGGCATGGACCGCATCGACGTAGACCTTTGCCCCCACCTCGTGTGCCGCCGAGGCGATGGTGGCGACGTCGACGAGAGTTCCGAGCGCGTTGGATGCCAGGGGGACAGCCACGAGACGGGTGGTCTCGTCGATCTGGGCGATCACCGAGTCCGGGTCGAGGAGACCGGTGGCGGGGTCGAACTCGGCCACTCTGACGTAGACGCCCGAGTCGTCGGCGGCCATGTCCCAGGGGGTGAAGTTGGCGTCATGGTCCAGGCTGGTCAGGACGATGGAGTCTCCGGAGTCCCAGGATCGGGCCAGAGCCCTGCTCACGGCGAAGGTGAGACTGGTCATGTTCTGGCCGAAGACGATCTCGGCCGGTGAGGAGTTGAAGAACCGGGCCATCGCCTCCCGGGCGTCGTCGGTCACCCGGGTGGCGTCATCCGAGGAGCCGAATCCGCCCCCCAGGTTGCTCACTCCCTGCTTTAGGACATCCGTCATGGCGGCGATGACCGTCTCCGGGACCTGGGTCCCCCCCGGCCCGTCGAGATAGGCGACCGGGTGGCCGTTCTCCACTCGCTCCAGGGCGGGAAAACGTGATCGGATGGCAGCGATATCGAGCGACGAGGGCATCGCGGCGACTCTAGGAGGGTGACGGCCTTCTGATTACGGAACTATCCGCCGCAGCCCCTATTCTCAGAAACGTGACCTTGGCCGACTACGCACCGATCCTGGTGATGTTGCTGCTGGCGACTGGCTTCGTCGCCGTGTCGCTCCTGATCTCGCGAATCTTCGCCCCCGACCGCCCCACCCCGGAGAAACTGGCTCCCTACGAGTGCGGCATCCTCCCCGAGGTGGAGCCAATGCAGCGTTTCCCGGTCAAGTTCTATCTCGTGGCGATGCTCTTCGTGATCTTCGACGTCGAGATCATCTTCCTCTTCGCCTGGGCCTCGATATGGGACTCGCTGGGATGGTTCGGGGTCGCCGCCATGCTGATCTTCACGTTCTTCGTCATCGAGACCCTCGTATACGTCTGGAAGCGTGGCGCACTCGACTGGAACGTCCACCGGCGCGCCAGGTACCTACCCGTGGAAGTCGAGGAGGCGGCTTAGCGTGGCGACCACTGCCCCCGGCAACCTCCTGATGACGACCATCGAGAAGGCGGCCAATTGGGCGCGGACCCGGTCGATGTTCCCCGCCACCTTCGGTCTGGCATGTTGCGCAATCGAGATGATGGCCACGGGAGCCGCGCACTACGACCTGGCCCGCTTCGGCATGGAGGTGTTCCGGGCCTCCCCCCGCCAGGCCGACCTGATGATCGTCGCCGGGCGGGTCAGCCAGAAGATGGCCCCCGTCCTGCGTCAGGTGTACGACCAGATGCCCGACCCGAAATGGGTGATCTCGATGGGGGCTTGTGCCAGCACCGGGGGGATGTTCAACAACTACGCCCTGGTCCAGGGGGTGGATCAAGTGGTTCCGGTCGACATATACGTGCCGGGATGTCCGCCCGGGCCGCAGAGCCTGATGCACGGGATCCTCACTCTGCACGACAACATCATGGCCGGGGAGACAGCGCGATGAGCCCGGTGTTGGAAGAGTTGGCAGGCGCTTTCGAGTCAGTGGTCTGGGAGGACTCCCACGGCCAGGACGTGGTCCGGATCCCCGCCGAGGACTGGCAGGAGTTCGCCAGGGCCGCCAAAGAAGCCGGATTCGAGGTCTGCTCCGATGTGACCGCGGTCGACCGCATGCGCTCCCGACCACACCGATACGAGGTAGTCGCCAACCTCGTCTCGATGAGTCACAGACTTCGTCTTCGCATGATCACCACCGTCGGCCGCGAGGATCCTGCGGTGGCGTCGTTGACGCCGATCTGGCCCGGCGCAGGTTTTGGGGAGCGTGAGGTCTACGACATGTTCGGCATCGGATTCGAAGGTCACCCCGACCTCACCAGGATCCTCATGCCCGACGAATGGGAGGGCCACCCCCTTCGCAAGGACTACGGGGTCGGCTCCGTCCCGGTCCAATTCAAAGCATCCCATCAGGTGGATTGACATGGTTGACGAGAAGACAGCGACATCCGAGGAGGGGCTCGCGAACCCCCCAGAGACACTCGACATCTGGGTGGCGGGCACCGAGGAGCCCGAGTTTCACCCGACCGACGAGGGGACCCAAGAGTTCGGGTCGGACGAGTCCGACGCCCGGCTCGACGACCAGTTCGGGCGGGTGGTCACCGACGACTACATCTTCGACGACGAGACCTCCGACGAGGAACGAACGGTGCTCAACATGGGCCCCCAACATCCGTCGACCCACGGTGTCCTCCGGCTCCAACTCGAGCTCGACGGGGAGATCATCCGGCGCACCAAGCCGATCATCGGCTATCTGCACACCGGGATGGAGAAGACTGCGGAGCAGCTCACCTTCTCCCAAGGGCCCACCAACGTCACCCGGATGGACTACCTGGCCCCGTTGCATTGTGAGTTGGCCTATTCGCTGGCAGTCGAACGTCTCCTCGGCGTGGAGGTGCCGCCGCGGGCACAGGCGATCCGTGTCCTGATGACCGAGTTGAACCGGATCTCGTCTCACCTGGTGGCACTGGCAACTAACGGCATGGATGTCGGGGCGTTGTCGATGATGATCTACGGGTTCAGAGAGCGCGAGTCGATCCTCGCCTTCTTCGAGAAGACGACAGGTCTGCGGATGAACCACAACTACATCAGACCCGGCGGTGTCGTAGTCGACCTGCCCCCGGGCTGGAAGGACGACGTCGCTGCGATCCTCGAGGATCTTCCCAATCGGCTTCGCCAATATGACGATCTGCTCAAGGAGAATCCGATCTGGACCGCGCGGACCAGGGGTGTCGGCGTGATTTCACCCGAGGAAGCCATCGCCTATTCGATCACCGGGCCGGTGCTGCGGGCCACGGGAGTGGACTGGGACCTGCGGAAGGCCTTCCCCTACTCGGGGATCGAGCACTACGAGTTCGAGGTGCCATTGGGCGAGCACGGCGATGTCTACGACCGGTACCGGGTCAGGGTGGAGGAGATCATCGAGTCACTCAAGATCGTCGAGCAGGTAATGGACACCATGCCCAAAGGTGACTACCGCATCGAGGACCGGAAGATCACCCCCCCGCCACGGGCCCGTATCGACGAGTCGATGGAGGCCCTCATCCATCATTTCAAGCTGTTCACCGAAGGGTTCAAGGTGCCGGAGGGGGAGACGTATGTGGCCGTGGAGTCGCCGCGTGGCGAGTTGGGCTGCTACCTGGTCTCCGACGGCCAGGCCCGGCCCTACCGGATGCACACCCGCGCTCCATCGTTCTACAACCTCCAGGCACTGCCCATTGCGATGGCGGACAGCCTCGTCGCTGACACCATTGCCACCATCGCCTCGATGGACCCGGTGATGGGCGACGTCGACCGTTAGCTCTTCGTCACATCGGTCCGACCGGCGGGACCCCGTCCAGCTTCGGCCCTCTGGAGGGTTTGGGAGCAACCCTCCTCGTTCCCGGTTTCACTAGCCAAACCGAAACTCCCTATTCTCCGGCACCGATGAGTCACTGGTCGGAGGCCACCCGAGAGCGAGCCCGCCAGATCATCTCCCGGTACCCGGAGAAACGGTCTGCGGTCATGCCTCTCCTGTACCTGGCGATCGCCGAAGAAGGCCATCTCAGCGACGAGGGGATGAAAGAGGTGGCCGGGTGGTGCGAGATCACACCCGCCCAGGTGCTTGCGGTGGCCAGCTTCTACACGATGTACAAGCGGGAGCGGACCGGGAAATACCTCATCTCCTGCTGTACCTCCATCTCGTGCATGCTGCTCGGAGGCGACGACGTGCTTCACGCCGTCGAAGACGAGTCCGGAGTGCCTCACGGCGAGACCGACGACGAGGGCCTCATCTCCGTCGAGCATGTCGAGTGCATCGGAGCCTGTGGCGGCGCTCCCGCCGTCCAGGTCAACTACGAGCTCATCGAGGGGGTGACACCGGAGAAGGGCCGCGAGTTGGTGAAGTGGCTCAAGACGGCGCAGCCCGCCGTGGTCAACACCGACGAGATGCAACAACTCTTCGGCGAGAGGCGAAGCTTCGATTGGGCGATCACCGAGACGGACGGTGCGGTGGGGCCCTATCCCGCCTTCCAGCCTCTGGGGACCGTGGGAACCGAGGTCGAAGAATGACCACCCCATTGCTGGTCACCAAGCGGATGACGGATCATCCCACCGACTCACACACCATCGTGCGGTACGAGGCCACTGGCGGTTACACCCAGGCAAAGAGAGCTCTTGGGCTGACCCGCGACGAGTTGGTCGAGGAGGTCAAGGAATCCGGTCTGTTGGGGCGGGGGGGAGCGGCTTTCTCCGCCGGTCTGAAATGGAGCTTTCTGGCCCCGGCCCGGCCCTCCTACCTCGTGATCAACGCCGACGAGTCCGAGCCGGGGACCTTCAAAGATCGCCAACTCCTCGAGCGCGACCCCCATCAGATGCTGGAGGGGATCATCATCACGGCCATCGCCAACGAGGTCCACCACGGCTTCATCTACATCCGGGGCGAGTACCCCAAACCGGCGCGACGGGTGCAGAAGGCGGTCGACGAGGCCTACGAGAAGGGATACCTGGGCAAGGGCATCTTCGGCTCGGAGTATGACCTCGAACTCACCGTCCATCTCGGAGCGGGCGCCTACATCTGCGGTGAGGAGACCGCCCTGATCAACTCGCTGGAGGGTCTGCGTGGGGAGCCGCGTCTCAAACCCCCCTACTTTCCTGCCGCCAAGGGCCTCTACATGATGCCGACCATCGTCAACAACGTGGAGACGGTGTCCAACCTGGCCCACATCCTGGGTATGGGAGCGGCGGAGTACTCCGGTCTCACCGACTCCGCCGACACCGGCACCTTCCTGATGTCCCTGTCCGGCCATGTCAACAAGCCCGGCAACTACGAGCTCCCCCATGGCATCACTTGGCGAGACCTCATCTACGACATCGGAGGCGGGATCCGGGACGGCAGGGAGCTCAAGGCGTGGATCCCTGGTGGCGCCTCGGCGCCCTGGTTCATCCCCGAGGAGCACATCGACCTCGAGATCACCAAGGACGCCGCGGCCGGGGCCGGCTCGATGCTCGGCTCGGGTGCGGTGATCGTCATGGACGACGAGACGTGCATGGTTCGCGCCGCCGAGCGGGTGGTCCGCTTCTTCTCCCACGAATCGTGTGGGCAGTGCACTCCCTGCCGGGAGGGGACGACGTGGATGGAGATGATCCTCCGTCGGATCGAGGAGGGCGAAGGCCGCGTCGTGGACCTCGATCTCCTGGTCGATGTATCCGACGGGATCAGCATCGACCTGGCCTGGCCACCGAAGATGACCACGATCTGTCCTCTCGGCCCTTCGGCCGTCTCTCCCATCATCGCCCTGCGGGACTTCTTCCGCGACGAAGTCCAAGAGCACGTCACAAACCGAGGATGCTGGTTCCCGGGCGCGCGAATCTCTCAACACGCCGCAGCTGCAGGTGATCGTCCCCAGCCGGTGAGAGTCGCGGCGAGCGGCGAGCGGGGGTCTGGGGGTCGCCCCACAGAAGTGATCGAGGAGAATTCATGACGTCCTCCGAGAACAACGACCTCGTCCACATCACCATCAACGGGAACGAGCACCAAGTGCCCGATGGCGAACTGTTGATCAAGGCAGCACAGGACCAGGGCACCTACATCCCCCGTTTCTGCTGGCATCCGCGTATGGAGCCTGTCGGCATGTGCCGGATGTGTCTGGTCGAGATCGAGACGCCGCGGGGGCCCATGATCATCACCGCATGCACCAACCAGGTGAGCGACGGGATGGTCGTCGACACCGAGAACGCAACGGTGAAGAAGGCACAAGAGGCGATCCTGGAGTATCTCCTCGCCAATCACCCCCTCGACTGCCCCGTGTGCGACAAGGGCGGCGAATGCCCGCTGCAGGACCAGGCGTTGTCACATGGACCGGCGGAGAGCCGTTTCGTGGAGATCAAGCGATCCTTCGAGAAACCCATCCCGATCTCGGATCTCGTCCTCCTCGACCGGGAACGATGCATCCTCTGCGCCCGCTGTACCCGTTTCTCGGATGAGATCTCGGGCGACCCGCTGATCGAGTTCATCGACCGGGGCAACACCACCGAGATCAACACCTTCCCCGACCTCCCCTTCTCCTCCTACTACTCGGGGAACACGATCCAGATCTGCCCGGTCGGAGCCCTCACCTCGACGTCCTACCGGTTCCGTGCCCGTCCCTGGGACCTTCGCCGTGTGGAGAGCTCGTCGATGTTCGACACCGCCCATCCCCGTATCGAGATCCACGCCAGCCAGAACGAGATCCTCCGGCTCATGGGAGTGGACATCGAGCCCACCAACCACGGCTGGCTCTCGGACAAGGACCGCTTCGGGTTCCAATACCTCAACTCCGAGCACAGGCTGACGGCGCCCCTGGTGCGTCGCAATGGGGAGTATGTCGAGGTGGACTGGGCGGAGGCCCTCGACATCGTGGCAACGCGCCTCGCACTCATCAAGGAGGAGGACGGGGGTGGGGCCTTGGCGTTGATCGGTGGCGCCAACGGGACCAATGAGGACGCCTATGCGCTCTCCCGCTTCGCCCGCGACGTGCTGGAAACGCCGAATCTCGACTCTCGCATGGACGACGCCCTCTCGTCCCACTTCCTGGCCGCCACCGTCGATCGGGCGGTCATCGCCGACGTCGACACGGCCGACACGATCCTGGTCTGGGGGCCGGACCTCAAAGAGGAGCACCCCACGCTCTACCTGCGGGTGCGTCGCGCCGCCCAGCAACTCGGCAAGGACCTGATAGTCGTGCACCCAAGGGTGACCGGTCTCGACGATCGGGCCACCCACAAGCTGACGTATCGACCGGGAGGCGGGTTCGACCTGCTGCGCGGGCTCGCCGGGGGTGATAACCCCGAGGTGGCAGAGCACCTCACCGGTCAGAAGGTGGTGGCGCTGGTCGGAATGGCGGCCCTGGCCGATGGGCCCATGCTGGCCGAATCGGTCGCTGCAACGATCCGTGACATGGCCTCCAGCATCTCCATCCTGCCTCTCAACTCCCGGGCCAACACCTTTGGTGCCCTCGACATGGGGATCGCACCCGACCTGTTGCCGGGAAGGGTGGCCGTGGAGAGCCCGGGCAAGGGTGCCCGGGAGATCATGGAATCCCTGGCCTCGGGAGACGTCAGGGGTCTCGTCCTGGTGGGAGCCGACCCGGTTCGTGACATGCCGGATCCTCGGGTTGCTGTCGAAGGGTTGGAGACTGCCGAATTCGTGGTGGCGATCGACCTGTTCTCCACCGACTCCAACACCCATGCCGATGTCATCCTCCCCGCGGCCGGCTTCGCCGAGAAGGAGGGCACTATCACCAACATCGAAGGTCGGGTGCAGAAGGTGAACCGGCTTCGTCCCGCCCCCGGATCCGCGCGAGCCGACTGGTCGATCGTCGACGACATCGCCGCCTACATGGGCCACCCTCTCGCCCTGGCGTCGGCAGAGACCATCGCCAAGGAGATCGCCGAGAGCCTCCCGCTCTACAACGGTGTCACCCATGACCATCTCGAGTGGGAGGCCCGGGACGGAGTCGTGGTGCCGATGGAGGGGACCCAACCCTTCGACCACATCCCGGTGGTGCTCGAAGGACAGCACGAACCCGGCGCCCAGTTCACCCTCCATCAGGGACGGACCATGTACGACGATGGGGTCAGACTCCGCCATTGCATCTCGCTCCATCCGCTGGCCCCCGGCCCGGTCGCCCATCTCAACCCCGTTGATGCCCCCGGTCTGGGGGTGAAAGACGGGTCACCGGTCACTGTCACCACACGTCACGGCGAAGGGCAGTTCACCGCCGTCCTCGACCCGGGGACACCGAGCGGTGTCGTCTACGTGCCGTTCAATCAGCCGGACGGCGCACCGCTGGGCACCGACCCTGTGGTGAGGGTCAAGGTGGTCAACTGATGGACTGGGCCCAGGCAGGGATCGTGGTGTTGCGGGTGGTCCTCGTCTTCGCGCTGCTGCTGGGGGCGACTGTGATCAACGTATGGGCCGAGCGGAAGGTCGTCGCCGACATGCAGAGCCGTATCGGGCCGAAACGTGCCGGCCCGTGGGGAATCCTGCAGACCGTCGCCGACGCTCTGAAGCTGTTGTTCAAGGAGTCGGTGATCCCGAGCAAGGCCGAGTTGACCACGTTCATGCTCGCCCCATTCCTGGCGGCGATCCCCGCCTTCCTCATCTTCATGGTGGTCCCCTTCGGTGCGCCGTTCACCATCGGGGGCAACGAGGTGATCCTCCAGGGTGCCGATCTCAACATCGGGCTCCTGTTCATCCTGGCCATGTCTTCGATGGCCGTGTACGCCGTCGTGCTCGCAGGCTGGTCCTCCGGATCGAAATACCCGTTGATCGGAGGGGTGAGGGCGACCGCTCAGGCGATCTCCTACGAGGCGGCGATGGGTCTGGCCATGGTCGCCGTCGTCATGTTCACGGCGACCCAGGGAGAAGGGGGGACGTTGAGTCTCGCCGAGATCGTGGCCCGCCAGGGCGGGACCTGGGCAGGCTTCATCCCCAAATGGAACCTCTTCCCCCAGATCGTGGCCTTCGTCATC
Organism: uncultured Acidimicrobiaceae bacterium; assembly: GCA_964653975.1. GTDB lineage: Bacteria > Actinomycetota > Acidimicrobiia > Spongiisociales > ZC4RG35 > JANQRA01. Next base: position 17,401 of record CAZZIG010000006.1, on the reverse strand, counting down.
TTCATGGTGGCCATCGTCGCCGAGACCAACCGTGCCCCCTTCGACCTGGTGGAGGCGGAACAGGAGATCGTCGGGGGTTACCACACCGAGTACTCGGGGATGCGTTTCGCCATGTTCTTCCTCGCCGAGTACATCAACATCTTCTCCATGTCGGCCATCGCCGCCACCCTGTTCCTCGGCGGCTGGAACGGGCCCACCTGGGAGGGGACCTTGCCGGCTTTCGTCTCGGCGATCCTGCCTACGGTCTGGTTCCTGCTCAAGACATACGTGATCATCTTCATCTTCTTCTGGCTGCGGGCGACGGTTCCCCGTCTTCGTTACGACCAGTTGATGTCGCTCGGTTGGAAGCGGCTGATCCCCGCCGCTCTCACCTGGATCGTGGTCTCCAGTGTCGCCATCGGTGTCCGCCAATTCGGTCTCCCCTGGGGGTGATGAGATGGGTTTGATCACAGAGCTTCTGAAGGGCCTCCGGGTGACCGGTGGGACCATGTTGCGGACCATCACCGGGCGGGAGATGGTGACCACCGAATATCCCCATGAGAAGCGGCAGAAGCCACAGCGTTTCCATGGCCGCCACGTCCTCAACCGTTATCCCGACGGGATGGAGAAGTGCATCGGCTGTGAGCTATGCGCCGGTGCCTGCCCCGCGGACTGCATCTACGTGAGGGGGCGTGACAACGACCCTGACGATCCCACGTCACCGGGCGAACGTTACGGCTATGTCTACGAGATCAACATGCTCCGTTGCATCTTCTGTGGTCTCTGCGTCGAGGCCTGTCCCACCGAGGCGATAACGATGACGCATCTATTCGAGTTCTCGACCACCAACCGCCGTGATGCCATCTACACCCGTGACGAACTGCTGATGGATCGCAACGGCAATGTCCCCCACATGTTCCCCGACGACCCGCTGATCGACCGTGAGGAGCTGCTCTCGGCCGATGGGTGGGTGCGAGCCACCGCACCGTCGGGTCGTGTCGCCTACCAGGGCGTGCAGATGTGGCAGGCCACCCCCGGCCCGGCCTCGTGGGACCCCGAGCCCACCCAGGACGTGATAGATGCTCGTTCGGAGCCCGAAGATGGTTGAGACCCTCCTCTTCGTGGTGGTAGGGCTGGTCGCACTCGTGGGGGCCCTGACCGTCGTGGTGGCCCCCAACCCGGTGCACTCCGCACTCGGGCTGCTCGCCACGCTACTGGCAGTGGCGGTTCTTTACGTCATGCAACTGGCGCACCTCGTGGCCGCGGTGCAGGTGATCGTCTACGCCGGGGCCGTGATGACGTTGTTCCTGTTCGTGATCATGCTCATCGGGGTCGACAAGGACGACATCCGCAAGGAGAGTCTTCCCTTCCAGCGTTGGGTGGTCGGTGCTGTCTCGGCCGTGATCGTCGTGTTCGCCGCCGTTCTCACGCTCTCCGGCGACTTCGATTGGGTGCCGGCGGCGGCTTCGGCGCCTTCACCTGAGATCAACGGCACCGTGGAGGCCGTTGCCGAGCCGCTCTTCACCGATTGGGTGCTCGCCTTCGAGGCCACCGCATTGTTGCTGACCGTCGCCGCGGCCGGTGCCATCGCCCTGGCCCACTATCGCCGGAGAGTCACCTGATGGTCAACCCGGGCTGGTACATGGGGTTGGCCTCGGCGCTGTTCTTCATCGGCGCTGTCGGGCTGCTGCTGCGTCGCAACGCACTCATCATGTTCATGTGCATCGAGCTGATGCTGAATGCGGTCAATCTCACCCTGATCTCGGCGGGACGGGCTCTCAACGACATCAACGGGCAAGTCGCCGTGTTCTTCATCCTCGTGGTGGCGGCAGCCGAGGTGGTGGTCGGGCTGGCCATCATCGTCTCGATCTTCCGGCTCCGCTCCTCAGCCTCGGTCGACGAGCTCTCGGAGATGAGAGGATGAGGCCCAGCGTTCCCGTTCGGGGGGCATCTTCGATCACCGGCCGACTTCGCCTCTCAGCCATCCTCAGCGGAGCACCGGCTCCGGATGGTCTCGCCCGAGCACTTCGGGGCGGACAGACACCGGTCGGCCGGGGCCCCCGCTCCGCGGTTAGGTCTCGAACATGACCGGCATGCTCTGGCTGATCATCGCTCTGCCGTTGGCAGGGGCGGTATTCCTCCACTTCTTCGGGCGTTACCTCGGTGAGCTGCTCTCGGGATGGCTGGCCAGCGCGACCATCGCCGCTTCGTTCGCCGTGGCGTTCCTCGCGGCCATCCCCTTCGTCCAGGGCCGGGAGCATGGCGACACGCTGCTGTTGTGGGAGTGGATGCCGGCCATCGGCGCCAACCTCGAGATCCTCTGGGACCCGCTGTCGGCTCTGATGGCCCTGGTCGTCACCGGGGTGGGGACGCTGATCCATGTCTTCGCCATCGGCTACATGCACGGCGACGACCGGTTCCACCGTTTCTTCACCTACCTCAACCTGTTTGCCGCCTCGATGTTGACGCTGGTCCTCGCCGGAAACTACGCCATGCTGTTCCTCGGCTGGGAACTGGTCGGCCTCTGCTCCTATCTCCTCATCGGTTTCTGGTACACCCGGACGGCGCCGCCGCCCGCCGCCAAGAAGGCTTTCGTCGTCAACCGGATCGGTGACTTCGGCCTGATGGTCGGGCTGATGATCGTGTTCGCAACGTTCGGGACCCTCTCCTACTCGGGGATCTTCGATCGGGCGGGGGCCGAGCTCAGCACCGGGCTGGCCACTGCGGTCGGGCTCCTCTTCCTGTTGGGTGCGGCCGGGAAGTCGGCTCAGATCCCGCTCTATGTGTGGCTTCCCGACGCGATGGAGGGCCCCACCCCGGTCTCGGCCCTGATCCACGCCGCGACCATGGTGACCGCCGGTGTCTATCTGATCGCGAGGTCGGCGGCGATCTTCGAGCTGTCGTCGGCCGCGCAGATCACGGTCGCCACCGTGGGTGCGCTCACCGCGATCTGGGCCGCCTCGATCGCCCTGGCGCAGCGTGACATCAAGAAGGTGCTGGCATATTCGACCATCTCCCAACTGGGGTACATGTTCATCGCGGTGGGGGCGACCGCCTATGTGGCCGGGATCTTCCACCTCATGACCCACGCCTTCTTCAAGGCACTGCTCTTTCTCGGGGCAGGCTCGGTGATCCATGCCATGAGCGACGAGCAGGACATGCACAAGATGGGTGGGCTGCTCAAGAAGATGCCGGTCACTGGGTGGACGATGGCTATCGCCACACTGGCCATCGCCGGGATCCCGCCACTCGCAGGGTTCTGGTCGAAGGACGAGATCCTCGCCTCGGCCTTCGCCCGTGGCGGCTGGTTCTCCGCACTGTGGATAGTCGGTCTCGTCACCGCACTCATCACTGCCTTCTACATGACCCGCCAATGGGTGATGGTCTTTCTCGGTGAGCCGAGGTGGGACGAAGGGGTGGAGCCCCACGAGTCGCCAAGGGTGATGACGTTCCCCCTCGTGGTGCTGGCTGTCCTCTCCGTGTTCGGCGGTCTGATCAACACTCCTTTCCGACTGACACTCGAGCACTTCCTGGAGCCGGCCTTCGAGACGGTCACCCTGCAGCATCCCCCGGAGGGGATGGGGATGTTCCTCCTCCTCGCCGGTCTATCCGTCGTGGCCGGGCTGGCCGGCGCCGGTGCGGCGTTTCTCACCTATCGCCAGCCCCAGCAGAACTGGCTCGACTTCGAGCACGGCTTCGAGCCGTTGTGGGGAGCGTGGGAAGACGCATACCGGGTGGACGACGTCTACGGAAAGGTGATAGTCGCCCCGGGGCGGAGGACCGCGGAGACGGCCGCGTTCAGCATCGACCTTCCCATAATCGACGGTGCGGTCAACGGGGTGGCGAGGTTGGTCCGGAGTGTCGGGAACTGGGCTCAACCGCTGCAGAGCGGTTTCGTGCGCAATTACGGGGCCCTCTTCCTCGCCGGCACCGTCGTCGTGGTCATCTGGCTGGTGTCCTCGTGATGGCTCGCTTCGCTCGCTGTGGCCCATCGGAGGTGGCCCTGTGTTGACTTGGTTGATCCTCCTGCCGGCGCTGGGGGCGGTCGTGGTGTTGCTGACGCCGAGGGCGCGCAAGGAGTTGCATCTTCCGCTGGGGGTGACCCTGTCGGCCCTCCCCCTCGGGCTCGCCATGTATCTCTTCTACGTCTTCGAACCGGTGGCCGGCTACCAGTTCACCGAGTTCCGACCCTGGTACGAGCCTTGGGGGATCTCCTGGAGTCTCGGTGTCGACGGGGTCTCCATGCCGATGGTGGTGCTCACCACGCTCCTCGTCCCCATCGCCCTCGCCGCCTCGACTTCGATCACGGACCGGACCAAGGAGTTCGTCGTCTACACGCTGCTCCTCGAAGCGGGGATGATCGGGGTCTTCCTCTCCTTGGACCTCTTCGTGTTCTTCGTCTTCTTCGAGGTGATCCTGATCCCGATGTACTTCATCATCGGGATCTGGGGGAGCGAACGTCGTGTCTACGCGGCGATGAAGTTCTTCATCTACACCGCCTTCGGCTCGGCCCTGATGTTGGCGGGGATCATCGCCCTCGCCATCACCCATGGACAGCAGTACGGCACGGTGACCTTCGCTCTGTCCGACCTCATGAATCTCGAGTTGGGTGTGGGGGCGGAGAGATGGTTGTTCGCCGCCTTCGCCCTGGCGTTCGCAATCAAGGTGCCACTGTTCCCGCTCCACACGTGGCTGCCCGACGCCCACACCGAGGCCCCCACTGCCGGATCGGTGCTGTTGGCCGGAGTCCTGCTCAAGCTGGGTACCTACGGACTGCTGCGGTTCAACCTCGGATTGTTTCCCGAGGCCTCCGTCGACGCGATCTGGATCATGGGGATCCTGGCCGTCATCGGGATCGTCTACGGAGCCGCAGTAGCCATCGTCCAACCCGACCTCAAGAAACTCGTCGCCTACTCGTCGGTGAGCCACCTCGGCTTCATCGTGCTCGGCACCTTCGCCCTCACCTCGGGTGGGCTGCAGGGGGCGGTCATCCAGAACGTGAACCACGGTCTCACCACCGGCGCCTTGTTCCTCCTCGTGGGGATGATCTACGAACGGCGCCACACCAAGCAGATCGCCGAGTTCGGCGGTCTCCAGAAGGTGATGCCGGTCTACGCCGGCTTCTTCCTGTTCATGATCTTCGCTTCGATCGGGTTGCCCGGGCTCAACGGCTTCGTCGGCGAGTTCCTCGTTCTCGTCGGCAGCTACTCCACGCTGCCCGTCCTGACGATCGTCGCCGCCACGGGGGTGATCCTCGCCGCCATCTATCTGCTCTGGGCCTATGAGCGTGTGTTCACCGGTGTGCCCGACAAGGAGGAGAACAAGGTGCTCTCCGACCTCTCGATCAGGGAGGTCTCGCTGCTGGCGCCGCTGGCCGCACTGGTGCTCCTGCTCGGTCTCTACCCCAACATCCTCCTGGACAAGATCGCACCATCGACAGAGTCGATCCTCGACCACATCGAGGCGTCGACCGACTACAGGGTTCCGGAGCCGGGCCGACTCGGCGACGTGCTCGTGGCACCCGTCGTGGAGGGCGACTGAGCGTGGTGACCCCTGAGATCTCCTGGCTCGCAATCGCCCCGGAGTTGCTCCTGGCAGTTGGAGCGGCCGCCGTGCTGCTGGTCGAAGTGCAGTGGAAGCCGCCGCCACGGACCCTGGGTCTGATCGCCGGAGCCGCGGTGGTGCTGGCCTCGGTGTTCTCCGTCGTGCAGTGGTTCGAAGCCTCAGACGCGATCGCCGCGGGGACCGCGGGCGATCTCATCGTCTTCTCGGGGCTGGTGGTGATGGACGGGTTCGCCGTATTCGGCAGGTTCGCGCTTCTCGCGGTGACCGGTTTCGGTCTCCTCACCGGTTGGCGCTACATCGAGAGTCTGGGAAGACGCGGCGCCGAGGCCAGCGCCCTCATCCTGTTGGCGACCGCCGGGTTTTCGATCATGGTCGCCTCCAACAACCTGGTGATGATGTTCCTCGGGCTAGAGGTGGGATCGATCGCCCTATACGTGTTGGCCGGCATGTCCCGGGAGAGAGCGCGTTCGGACGAGGCGGCGATCAAGTACTTCCTGCTCGGCTCGTTCGCCTCTGCGATCTTCGTCTATGGGGTTGCCCTCCTCTACGCAGGCACAGGTCAGTTCGAGATCCTGGAGATGAGGAACTTCCTCGCCGGCTTCGTGGTGCTCTCGCCCACCGTCATCCTGATCGGTCTGGGTTTCGTCGTCGTCGGCCTCGGCTTCAAAGTGTCGGCCGCACCCTTCCACTCCTGGGCCCCGGACGTGTATCAGGGTGCCCCGGCAGGCGTGGTGGGCTACATGGCTGCGGTTGCGAAGATCGCAGGTTTCGTCGCCATCGCTCGAGTCCTGCTCACCGGTCTCGGTGCCCTCGACGCCGACTGGCTTCCGGTCGTAGCGGCCATTGCCACCTTGTCGATGGTCGTCGGCTCGGTGCTCGCCCTGGTCCAGAATGACGTCCGCAGGATGCTGGCGTACTCCGGTGTGGCCCACGCCGGGTTCATCATGACCGGGGTCGTGGGTGGAAGCACCGACGGGGTCTTGTTCTATCTCGTCGTGTACGCCCTGCAACTATTGGGCTCATTCGCAGTGGTCGCTGCGGTGAGCGGGGCAGACACCTCCGAGTCGACGCTCGAGATCTATCGGGGTCTGGCCCGCCGCAGCCCCGTTCTGGCGGGCTCGTTCACCGTCCTCCTCTTGGGCATGGCCGGTCTGCCGTTGACGTCGGGTTTCATCGCCAAGTTCGGTGTCTTCGCACAAGCCTGGAGCAGCGGGTTCGAGTGGCTGGTCGTCGTGGCCGTGGTGGCATCCGTGATCGCTTTTGCGTTCTATCTGCGGATAATCGTCGTGATGTACATGGACGAGAGCGACGTGGTCGGGATCGAGGTTCCGGGCACGATCAGGTGGGTCCTGGCCGCCGCGGTCGGCACGACGATCCTCTGGGGGCTCCTACCCGGATCGCTCCTGAGCCTCGCGGCCAATGCGTTACCTCTCTAAGGTAGCCGTCCTCGCCAGTCTCGTTGCGGTCGCACTCGGTACGACCGCGACCCCGGCCCTGGCGGCGCAGACGTCGAATTCGGAGTTCGTGATCATCCGTGAGGGTGACACGTTCCCCGGGGACCTGTATGCGGGTGCGATCCGGGTGATCGTGGAAGGGACCATCGAAGGCGACCTGGTGGCATTCGCCGCCGAAGAGATCGTCATCAACGGGGCCGTCACCGGCTCGGTGACCGCGGTGACGCCCCGTCTCTCGATCAACGGTGAGATCGGGCAATCCGTCAGACACGCCGGGAGCAGTCTCGAGGTGACCGGGGACATCGGGGGAGACATCGTGGCGGCTGCGCTCGACACTGAGCTCTCACCGACCTCGAATGTGACGGGAGACGCCCTCATCTGGTCGTGGAGGGCCTCCGCACTGGGCACCATCGGTGCCGATCTCGTCGGCACGCAACGTCACCTCGAGCTCGCCGGCGCGGTGGCCGGCGACGTCGATGTCTCGGTCACCCGACTCACGGTGGTGGACGAGCTCGACGTGCTCGGCGACCTGGGGTTTCGATCGACACGTGACGTGGTTGGCATCGAGATGGCGACGGTGGGTGGCGCGACCGTGGCCAAGACCCCACTGCCACCGAATCTCAGGATTCGGGCCCTGGCTTTGCTCGGCCGTTCCCTGGTGATCCTGTTTCTCTCCGTTGCCGCCCTCAGCACTGCCTACGGGTGGCCGCGGCGGACGATGGCGGCCATGGCCGGAGTCGGCGAGAGACCGGTCCGCAAGTGGCTGATGGGTGCCCCGATCCTGTTCTCGCCCGGGATTGCGGTGGCCATCACTGCTTTGATCCTCGGTCTCGCCCCTGCCGCAGCTGCCTTCCCACTGCTGGTTGCGTTGATCCCGCTGATCGCAGCTCTGGCCGGACTGGTGTTCGCTCTCGCCCTGGTGGCGGGAGTGCCCACCGTGGGCTGGTTGGGGGGCGTCCTCTTCAAGCGTCTCGACCTGTACGGGGCGACTCTCGTCGGCTCGCTACTGGTTGGGATCGTCTGGTATCTGCCCGTGGTCGGGTGGCTGGTCCCCATCGTGATCCTGCCCTGGGGCTTGGGCGCCTGGATGGCGACCTGGAACGGTCAGTCCCCCGAGCTGGCTCCAAACGCGGCGACCGACTCGTTGAGGGCTTGAGCCCGCTCCGCGCTGAGGTGCGACTCGACGTAGGCGACGCTCACCTTCCCACAAGACTCGCAGACCTCACGGCTCATCCCGGCGATCTCGATCCTCATCTGGAACCTGTGCTCGCAGGTGGAACGCTTGTTCAAGAAACTCAGTGTCATATGGGTTGTATCGGCTGGTGACGGGGCTGCTTGGGTGTCATCCCCAGCACACCCCATCTGACTAGTCAGCTAGACGTCGGAGTTGGGCCCGCTCCTCGGCGAACACGTCGTGGAGATAGTGGACCGTGATCGTCCCGCATCGGCGGCACACCACACGACGGAGACCGGCTGTCTCCGTGACCGCCTTGTTGCGATGACGGCACTCGATCTTCTCATGACGGCCGCGTTTCAGCCGAGGCATCTTTCTGGGGGCTCCCACGGTCTGGATAGCATCGACCGTCGCGGGGCCGGTACTTGAGCAGTTCGTTCCGCATCCGGCCGACGGTGCGATACACGACTGTGCTTGTGTCGGCGAGCACTTAGTCTTCGGCGTGTGAAGCCTGTCGCCACCGACCTGTTCGATCGGCAGTTGCGGGACCTGAGGATCTCGGTGACCGACCGCTGCAATTTCAGGTGCACCTACTGCATGCCCAAGGAGGTGTTCGGTCCCGGCTATGAGTTCCTGCCCCGCGCGCAGCTGCTCACGTTCGAGGAGATCACCACTGTGGTCCGGCACTTCACCGACAGGGGGGTGCGCAAGGTGAGGATCACCGGTGGTGAGCCGCTCCTGCGCAAGGGTGTCGTAGAGCTGATCGCGATGATCTCCGATGTGGATGGTGTCGGCGACCTGACCCTGACGACCAACGCCTCTCTACTGGCGCGCAAGGCCCGGGCGCTCGCGGAAGCCGGTCTCGACCGGGTGACGGTGAGCCTCGATGCCATGGACGACCCCACGTTCCAGGAGATGAACGACGTCGGGTTCCCCGTATCCACGGTCCTGGAGGCGATCGACGTGGGCTCAGAGGCCGGTCTCGGCCCGATAAAGGTCAACGCCGTGATCAAACGTGGCGTGAACGAACATGCCGTCGTCGACATGGCCCGCCACTTTCGCGGCACCGGTCACATCGTCAGGTTCATCGAGTACATGGACGTGGGGAACAGCAACGGGTGGCGTCTCGACGACGTGGTCCCGGCCGAGGAGATCCTCGAGGCGATCCACGCGGAATTCCCGATCGAGGCCGTGCCACCCAACTATCCGGGTGAGGTGGCCAACCGCTTCAGGTACGTGGACGGTCAGGGCGAGGTTGGCGTGATCGCCTCGGTCACCAGGCCCTTCTGCGGCTCGTGCACACGGGCGCGGGTCTCCGCCGAGGGGAGCCTGTACACGTGTCTCTTCGCGTCGACCGGGACGAGTCTCCGGGACGTCATCCGCTCCGGCGGCGACCTCGGCGCCACCATCGATGAGGTGTGGGCCAAACGGGACGATCGTTACTCGGAGATCAGGTCCTCGAACACAGCGCGTCTCTCCGTTCCCGTCGAGATGTCATACATCGGCGGATGAGGATCGCCCTGGCAGCGGCCATCGCCGTCTGGACACTCGTCGCCTGGGGAGGTCGGATCGGCTTGCTCACCAGTGGTGAGGGAGTCGGTGCCTGGCTGAGGATCGGAGGCTCGCTTCTCATCGGGCTCTTCGCCGCGGCCACACTGGTCGTCGCCCAGTTGGAGGGAGCCCGCAGATGGGCTCTGATCCTGTTCTCGGTGTTCACCGTCGTCCTGTGGGCCCGGAGTCTGATCGTCAACTGGCTGGGTGACGGGTCGCTGCCCTTCAAGCTGGTGCACACGGTTCTGGCCGCCGGGTTCTTCGCCCTCGTCTGGTGGGCGGTCACATACGTGACCTCCCAGGCGAGCAACGACCCGGAGCCGGAGACCTCGATCAGCTCTCCCCACCGGTCGTGAACACCCGCCCGGTGACGGTCCAGTTCCTGAAGAACCCCGACATCGTCCATTGGGGCTTCGAGGCGATATGGCTGGGTGAGGACGACTGGGGTGATTGGATCGCCGTCCCCCGAGGGTCGAAACGGTGGAAAGGTGAAGGGTCGGTGCGACCCACCGAGTCCGCCGCGGTCTTCTGCGCCCCGCGTGGGGAGTGGTGGCATCTCCACTACAACGGGAGCAACGCCCACAACTACTCGCACTTCGTCGACATCGTCACCCCGCCGATCTGGGTGGGTGACAACCGGTACGAGATGGTCGACCTGGATCTCGATGTGGCCGTGCACGTCGATGGGACCCTCGAAGTCCAGGATGAGGACGAGTTCGAGATCCACCAACATCGCTATGAGTACACAGAGGAGATGATTCGGCGGGCCGTAGAGGAGACAGGACGTATCGTCGAGCTCATCGAGACCGGCGAGGAGCCATTCTTCGAGGTCGCCGCCGCCTGGCTGAGCAGGGTCGGCAGCGGCTGAGCCCCCCGTCGGCCTCCCGGCCTCGGGATTGGATGTCTCCCAGGTCGTTAGCCTCGATGACAGTGACCAACCCCGACCCGGCCCGATCTCTCCTCTCCGACGACGACCTCTTCCTCTGGAACGAGGGGACGCACTATCGCCTCTACGAGAAGCTGGGAGCACACCCGGACGAGGACGGCACCTATTGCGCGGTCTGGGCACCCAGCGCCGACCGGGTGGCGGTGATCGGCGACTGGAACGGATGGGACCCCGGGGCCCATCCGCTGACACCGAGGGGAGCCTCCGGGATCTGGGAGGGCACGATCGGCGACGCCCTCCACACGGCGGCCTACAAGTACCACATAACCAATGGGGGTTATGTCGTGGAGAAGGCCGACCCGTTCGGGTTTCATCACGAGACACCCCCGAGCACCGCATCCAAGGTGTGGCGGTTCGACTACGAGTGGCAGGACCAGGATTGGATGGCGGATCGGGGCGCCCGCAACGCTCTCGACGCCCCGATCAGCGTCTACGAGGTGCATCTCGGGTCGTGGCGGCGAGGTGAGGAAAACCGCTATCTCACCTACCGGGAGTTGGCTTCCACGCTCCCCGGTTATGTCCGCGATCTCGGTTTCACCCATGTCGAGTTCCTACCGGTCGCCGAGCACCCTTTCTACGGGTCATGGGGCTATCAGACCACCGGCTATTTCGCCCCGACCTCCCGGTACGGCACGCCCGAGGACTTCATGGCTCTGGTCGACGCGTGCCACCACGCCGGTCTCGGCGTCATCCTGGACTGGGTTCCGTCCCACTTTCCCTCCGACGAGCATGGCCTCGGGTACTTCGACGGCACCCATCTGTACGAGCACTCCGACCCCCGGCAGGGCTTCCACCCCGATTGGGGCACCCTCATCTTCAATTACGGGAGGACCGAGGTACCGGCGTTTCTGATCAGCAACGCCCTCTTCTGGCTCGATCGGTACCACATCGACGGGTTGAGAGTCGATGCGGTGGCCTCGATGCTCTACCTCGACTATTCCCGAGCGGAAGGGGAGTGGACACCGAATGTCCACGGAGGCCGGGAGAACCTGGAGGCCATCTCGTTCATCAGGAAGCTCAACGAGATCGTCTACCTGACCTATCCCGACGTGCAGACGATCGCCGAGGAGTCCACGGCATGGCCGATGGTGTCGCGCCCCACCTTTCTCGGAGGTCTGGGATTTGGCATGAAGTGGGACATGGGCTGGATGCACGACACCCTCCAGTACATGTCCAACGACCCGATACATCGCAGCTTTCACCATCACGAGCTGACTTTCCGCGCCGTGTACGCCTTCACCGAGAACTTCATGCTTCCCCTATCCCACGACGAGGTTGTCCACGAGAAGGGCTCGTTGCTCCAGAAGATGCCGGGCGACGAGTGGCAGCAGTTCGCCAACCTCCGGCTCCTCCTCACCCAGATGTGGGCCCAACCCGGAAAGAAGCTGCTCTTCATGGGTGGGGAGATCGCCCAACGGTCGGAATGGGCTCACGAGGGCCAGCTCGACTGGAGTCTGGCGGATCGAGGCCCGAATGGCGGTGTTTCCCGGTTGGTTGGCGACCTCAACCGGATCTACCGAGACCATCCGGCCCTCCACGAGACCGACACCGACCCGCAAGGGTTCGAGTGGGCGGTGGTCAACGATTCGACCAACAGCGTCCTGGCCTACTTCCGTCGCGCCGGCGACGAGACGATCCTGATCGTTCACAACCTGACCCCGGTGCCCAGGGACGGGTATCGCATCGGTGTCCCCGGGCCGGGAAGATGGGTGGAGCTGCTCAACAGTGACTCCGAGGTGTACGGCGGGTCGGGCCAGGGGAACTTCGGCGGAGTCGACACCGGCCCCCTCTCGGTGCCCCACCACGGGCGCCCGGAGTCGATCGATCTGACCCTGCCACCACTCTCCACCCTGATCTTGAAACAGTTGCCGGGTGACTACTCCGAGCGGGCTGAAGAGGAGTAGACATCGGTTTGGCGGCTCCCGCCTCCTAAAATCGTGGTTCTACTTTGAGCCATAACAGCTACGTCTGCATACATGGCCATTGGTATCAGCCGCCGCGGGAGAACCCGTTCACCGGTGAGGTGGGGATTCAGCCATCCGCGGCACCGTATGCCGATTGGAACCAACGAATAACCGCCGAGTGTTACGAGCCCAACTCCAGGGCCGAGATCCTTGGCGACGACGACACCGTCCGGCGCAGGCTCAACAACTACGAGTGGGTGAGCTCGGACTGGGGACCGACCCTGCTGGACTGGCTCGAAGAGCACGCCCCGGACACCTACGAGAAGATCATCGCGGCCGACGCGGCCTCGTTGGAGAGGTTCGACGGTCACGGCACGGCCGTGGCGCACACCTACAACCACACGATCCTCCCTCTATCCAACCGCCGTGACAAACGTACCCAGATCCTGTGGGGAATCGCCGACTTCCGTCACCGCTTTGGCCGCGAGCCCGAGGGTATGTGGCTTCCCGAGACCGCTGTCGATCTCGAGAGTCTCGAGTTGATGGCCGAGGCCGGCATCAAGTACACCATCCTGTCTCCCTATCAGGCGGCGTCCGTGCTCGACGACGGTGAATGGGTCGACGTCGTCGGCGGCAGTGTGGACACCCGTGTGCCTTATACCGTCCAGCTCTTCGGCGGTCGGAGCATCACCGTGTTCTTCTACAACGGCCCCCTGTCCCAGGAGATCGCATTCAACGGAGTGCTCGAGGACGGTTCGCTGCTCGCCAAACGCCTCGTACAGGCACTGGGCGAGCCCAACGGGGAGGCAAGGCTGTCCCATGTCGCCACCGACGGAGAGACCTATGGTCATCACCACCAGCATGGCGAGATGGCCCTGGCCCGGGCCATCGAAGACCTCGACGGCGATCCCGATGTCCAACTCACCACCTACGGGCAGTTCCTGGCGAGCCATCCCCCCGCCCGTATCGTCAGGATCATCGAAGCCAGCTCCTGGAGCTGTTCCCACGGCGTCGACAGATGGCGTGCCGACTGCGGTTGCCACACCGGCCAGCACCCCGATTGGAATCAGGGGTGGCGGGAGCATCTCAGGGAGGCGCTCGACTTCCTCCGAGACTCACTGGTCGACGACTTCGAGCGGATGGGGGCGACTTTGCTCCGCGACCCTTGGGCAGCCCGGGACGCCTACATCGAGGTGATCCTGGGTGGTGACATCGAAGAGTTTCTCGTCCAGCAGCAGGCCAAAGAGCTGACCGCGGAGCAGAGGAGACTCACCGTCGACCTGCTCGAGACCCAGCATCGGGCGATGCTGATGTACACCTCGTGTGGCTGGTTCTTCGACGACATCTCAGGACTGGAGGCGGTGTTCGTGCTCCGACATGCCGGTCGGATGGTCGATCTCGCACGTCGTGCCCTCGATCGGGACCTGGAGCCGGGGTTCCTCGAGATCCTGGGACGGGCTCGCTCCAACGTCGACGGTCGAACTGGACGGGACGTCTATGTCGAGTCGGTGGTCCCGTTCATGCCCACCCATGCCGAGAGGCCATCTGGCGGGTAATTCGAAGCCAGCTAGATTCAAAAGGGCATGGCCAGGACCTGGGCAACGGACAAACGTGTGGTCATCGAGTCGGTGACGCCCCAGGTGGACGGGGGCCGGTTCCCGGCCAAGTCGACACTCGGCGACGAGGTCACAGTCGAGGCCGACGTCTTCGCCGACGGGCACGACTCGGTCAGGTCGGTGCTCCGTTACCGGCGCAGCGGGTCGCGCAGTTGGAGGGAGAACGCCATGGAGCCCCTCGGCAACGACCGCTGGAGAGCGTCTTTCACTCCCGACCAGCTCGGTCTCTGGCAGTTCGAGATCGCCGGCTGGGTCGACCACTTCGACACCTGGTTGACCGGGATCCAGAAGAACGCCGGGGCGGGAGTCGACGTGTCGGTCGATCTGGAGACCGGCGCCGCCCTCTACGCCGAGGCCGGGGAGCGAGCCAAGGGAGGTGACGCAGACGAGCTCTCCGCCTTGTCGTCCTCTCTCGCAGACGCAACCTCGAGCGTGGCTGAGAGGCTGGCGACGGGAACATCTCCCTCCGCGGTCGCACTGGCTCGCCGCTACCCGGATCGGTCCCGTGAGACCCGGTCGTCTCTGCGGTGGCCGGTCGTGATCGACAGGGAGCGTGCCGTGTTCTCCACCTGGTACGAGCTCTTCCCTCGCTCCTGGTCCAAGAAGGAAGACGAGCACGGCACCTTCTCGGATGTGGAGGAGCGTCTCGACTACGTCTCCGCGATGGGCTTCGACGTCCTCTATCTCCCCCCGATCCACCCCATCGGCACCACTTTCCGCAAAGGCCCCGAGAACACACTCGCCGCCGGTGGAGGGGACCCCGGGGTCCCGTGGGCCATAGGTTCCGACCAGGGCGGTCACACCGACATCAACCCCGACCTCGGAACCATCGAGGACTTCCGTTCCCTACGCGACGCGACGACAGCCCGGGACATGGAACTGGCCCTCGACATCGCCTTCCAGTGCTCACCCGACCATCCCTGGGTCGGCGAGCACCCCGAATGGTTCAAGCACCTGCCGGACGGGTCCATCCAGTACGCCGAGAACCCGCCCAAGAAGTACCAGGACATATATCCGCTCGACTTCGAGACCACGGACCCCGAGGGTCTGTGGAACGCCCTCAAGGGGGTGTTCGAGCACTGGATTGGCGAAGGCATCCGCATCTTCCGGGTCGACAACCCGCACACCAAGTCTTTCCCGTTCTGGGAGTGGGTGATACCGGAGCTGCGTTCGGAGCATCCCGACCTCATCCTCCTTGCCGAGGCCTTCACCCGGCCGGCGGTGATGAACCGGCTGGCCAAGGTGGGGTTCAACCAGTCATACACCTACTTCGCCTGGCGCAGCACGAAATGGGAGTTGACCCAGTACATGTCCGACCTGGAACAGGTGTCCAGCTACTTTCGCCCCGCCTTCTGGCCCAACACCCCAGACATCCTCACCGAGGAGCTGCAGACCGGAGGACGGGCTGCGTTCATCAGCCGCTATGTGCTGGCCGCTACATTGAGCTCGGTCTGCGGCATCTACGGGCCCGCCTTCGAGTTGATGGAGCGTCGTCCCCTGCACGAAGGCTCCGAGGAATACCGGAGCTCGGAGAAATACCAGATCAGGAATTGGGACCTGGAGCGGGCAGATTCCCTGGCGCCGCTCCTCACCCAGGTGAACCAGGCGCGGCGGGCCCACCCCGCACTCCAGAGACCCGCCCGGCTCGTCTTCCATCCCACCGACAACGACATGATCCTGAGCTACTCGAAACGGAATGGCGACGACGTCTTGTTGATGGTCGTGAGCCTCGACCCGCATCACACCCAGTCGGGATGGGTCACCCTCGACCTCGATGTGTTGGGGGTGGACCCCTCACAGCGGTTCACGATGCACGACGCCCTCACCGACCGCCGCTACCAGTGGGACGGGCAGCACAACTTCGTGCAGCTGGATCCTGCGGGCATCCCCGCCCATATCTTCACCGTCCGTGGCCAGACCCGAACCGAGGAGGGATTTGACTACTTCGTCTGACCGGTTCGCCTGGTATCACGACGCCATCATCTACGAAGCTCACGTTCGAGCCTTCCGTGACGACAACGGCGACGGTATCGGCGACTTCAAGGGTCTCACCTCGAAACTCGATTACCTCCGCGATCTGGGCGTCACCGCTCTCTGGCTGCTTCCCTTCTACCCCTCTCCGCTGCGCGACGACGGGTACGACATCGCCGACTACAAGGCGATCCACCCCTCCTACGGAACCATGCGCGACTTCAAGCGGCTGCTCCGCGAGGCCCACGCCAGGGATATCCGGGTGATAACCGAGCTGGTGATCAACCACACCTCGGACCAACACCCCTGGTTCCGGAGAGCCCGTCACGCCGCGGAAGGCTCCGTCGAACGCGACTTCTACGTCTGGTCCGACACTCCCGACCTCTACTCGGACGCCCGCATCATCTTTCAAGACACCGAGACCTCCAACTGGACCTGGGATCCGGTGGCCGGCGCCTACTACTGGCATCGCTTCTTCTCCCATCAGCCCGATCTGAACTTCGAGAATCCAGCGGTTCAGGAGGCTTTGTTCGACGTCCTCGAGTTCTGGCTCGACATGGGAGTGGACGGGCTCCGTCTCGACGCCGTCCCCTACCTCTACGAGGAGGACGGGACGATGTGCGAGAACCTCCCTGCCACCCACGAGTTCTTGAAGAAGCTACGAGCGCGTATGGACGCCAAATACGAGGATCGGCTCTTCATCGCCGAAGCCAACCAATGGCCCGAAGACGCCGTGGCCTACTTCGGGGACGGCGACGAGTGTCACATGTCGTTCCACTTCCCCCTGATGCCTCGTCTGTTCATGGCGTTGCGGATGGAGAACCGTTTCCCGATCCTCGACATATTGGAACAGACTCCCGACATCCCACCGTCGGCTGCCTGGGCCATCTTCCTTCGCAACCACGACGAGCTCACCCTGGAGATGGTCACCGACGAGGAGCGGGACTACATGTACCGGGTGTACGCCCATGACCCCTTGATGCGGGTCAACGTGGGCATCCGACGCCGGCTCGCCCCGCTGCTCGGCAACAACCGGCGCGAGATCGAGTTGCTCAACGGGTTGCTTCTCTCGTTGCCCGGCACCCCGGTGATCTACTACGGGGACGAGATCGGGATGGGCGACAACATCTATCTCGGCGACCGAAATGGGGTGCGCACCCCGATGCAGTGGTCCGCCGATCGCAACGCCGGTTTCTCCGAAGCGAACCCTCAAAGCCTCTATCTGCCCGTGATCACCGACC
>CAZZIG010000005.1:0-33052 GCA_964653975.1 uncultured Acidimicrobiaceae bacterium | reverse complement strand
ACGGCGGTCAGACGGTCCAGATCGGTGTCCCCCTTGAATGGGTGGGGGCTCGCCGGGTCGAGGCCCTCGGCGATGACCAGGTCGATCGCGTCTGCGTCTCGATACTCGACGTTGGCCCTGGTGGTGTCGAAGTGCGTGTTGTTGGGGACGGCATCGCCTGGCTGGAGTGTCTCGGTGAACAGAATCTTCTCGGCGGCTCTGCCCTGATGAGTCGGGATGACCTCCGGCATCCCGGTGAGGTGGTGGACCGCATCGCGGAAGCGGAAGAAAGACCTGCTTCCGGCATAGCTCTCATCACCCACCATCATCCCCGCCCACTGGCGGGCCGACATCGAGCCTGTACCCGAGTCGGTCAGCATGTCGATGGTCACCTCGTCGGCGTGCAGCGCGAAGAGGTTGTAGCGAGCACGCTCCAGCGCCGTCTCCCGTTCGTCGCGGTTGGTGATGGCGATCTCCTCGACCGAGTGGATGCGAAAGGGCTCGATGATCGTCTCGAATTCCATCTGTCCAGTCTCGGGGAGCGATCGGGAGGCGAACAGGGTCGAAATGCCCTGCTCAGGACCAAATCCCCGCCCTGTGACAGCGGGCGACCGGGCATGGAGGGCGGAACCTTGCCACCGCGAGGCGGTGTGCCGCATACCATGGCGGCATGAGAGGGCGCTCATCACGAGGTCGACTGAAGACGATCGGCCTCGTGGTCGCTGTTGTGCTCATCGTCGTCCTGGTGGCCGGCTGCGCACCCGGCGTCAACCCGGAGGTGGGCAACGCCGCCGAAGGAGGTGACGTCGCCGGGTTCTGGCTCGGTCTGTGGCATGGGTTCATCGCTCCGGTCACCTTCGTGATCTCGCTGTTCACCGATGACGTCAACCTCTACGAGATCCACAACAGTGGGAACTGGTACGACTTCGGCTTCGTCCTCGGTGCCGGAATCCTTTTCGGTGGGGGCAGTGCGGGGGCGCGTCGGGGTCGATGAAACCTGCTCGGTGACCAAGGAGCCCGACGGCGGGCAACACCAGCGCCTACAGCCTCGGGTCCGCGATGTCGAAGGCTTGTAATGGACTTCGTCATGCGTTATGGCGGTCGCGCCCTCGCGGGCTTGGCTGTCGTCGTCGCAGGTGTCCTGGCCCTCGGTGTGTTCGCTCCGGCGCCGGCGTTGTGGTTGAGCGACATCACATATCCCATCGTCGCCATCGGCGCGGGTTTGCTGGTAGCGATCGGGGCGCGACATCGCACCGGACGTTCCCGTCTCTCCTGGATCCTCTTCGGCATCGGGATCGGGCTCTTCGACACCAGCTCGACGTGTCTGCCTGAACCGAGTGGAAGGGTCGGGCCCCGGCGACCCCGGTGACCACGGTCGAGTCTCCGTAGCGACGCCCTTCGGCAATCAACGGAATGTTTCGCGCTCTGTTGCAGAGTGGGGAACTCCGGGATATATTCCGTTCTGGAAGTGCCGATGGGCCCTCGGGTCTGTCGGCGCTTCTTTTTGTTTGCCCGCTCAGGCAGCCTTCTCGAACACGACCGCTTGCCAGCCAAAGTCCTGGTCGTCGTAGGTCACTTCGAATCCTCTGGCAGCGGCAGCGGCCACTATCGCATCGGGCGAATGGACGTAGCCGCGAAAGCCGACCCCTCGAAGCCGGAAGTAGGCGTTCTCCAACGAGATGCCGATCTTGGAGATCAGATGGTCCCTTGGGAAGGTGGCAGCCACGAACCTCCGGCTGGAGGAGAGCGCGGCGTCCATGAGACGGTCCATGTGCGGGTAACAGCAGATGACGCGGTTCATCACCACGTCGTCGGCCTCGAGGCCCTTGCTCACGTCGCAGAAGTCACCCACATGTCTCTCCACCCGGTCGGCCAGACCTTCGCGCTCGAGGAGCTCGGCGGCCACGACCTCATATCCCCCCGACAACTCCACGTTGGTGGTCTTGGCCGCACCCGCCCTCAGCAGTTCGATCTGGATGGCACCGATCCCGCCACCGGCTTCGAGCACGGACCGACCTTCCATCCCTCTCGACACGAGGTAGTCGACCATCCCGGCGACGATCTCGTCCAGCCCCTTCTTCTGGTACCGGCGCAGGTTGCGTCTGGCCTCCTTCTGATCGAAGAGGCGGCGATACCCGGCGGGGTTACAACACTCGGCCATGACCACGCGAGGCTACCCAGTGGCGAAATCCCCGGCCTACGTGGCGGCGCCGACCTAGATTCGTCTGCCATGACACACGACGCGGTGCAGGCTTGGCTCGACCGCTATCTGGAGGCCTGGGCTTCGAACGATGGCGCGACGATCGGTGAGCTGTTCACCGACGACGCCGTGTACAGCTATCGGCCCTGGGAGGACGACGAGCTCACTCCGCGCGGTCGCGATGCGATCGTGGCCGCCTGGCTGAAGCAGGCGATCGACCCTTCTCTCTGGGAGGCGCACTACGAGCCCTATGTCGTCGAGGGAAACAAGGCCGTGGCCGTGGGGTGGACCCGCTATCAGCCGATAGGGGAGCATCCGGCGAAGACCTACCACAACGCCTACCTGCTCGAGTTCGCCGAAGACGGACGGTGCTCCTCATTCCACGAGTACTGGGTGCAGCAGAAGAGCTGAAGCGGTGCCCGAGATCCAGGACGGTGGCGCACCTGCAACCCAGGGTTAGAGACGTCGCTTGGCGACGTGCGCAGCCCGGACTTCGAGAGACAACCCGTCGAGACTTGCGAGGGGATCTTCTGGGCAGATGTCAGGGCCGTCCCAGCATCTGGTCGACGGGGGCGTAGTCGTCGGTGAGGACCGGGGCTTCGCCGATGAACCGGGACAGGGCGGCGTCCTGGATGCCCAACTCGCTGCCTCCCCGGGTCCGGATCCTCGTCTCGATCCCATCGAGATCGATGGGATCGTTTGACGCCACCAGCACGAAATTCCCCCCCGCCTCGCCGGCCAGGTAGGGGGGCGGAGCGAAGAGGGCGACGTTGGGGAAGACCCGTCGCAACGTCGCTGCCTCGGCGCGGACGAAGTCGAGGGCGCCGTAGTCGATGATGTTGATGGCGTACGTCCCGTCCGGGGCGAGCACCCGCTCGACCTGTTCGGTGAACTCGACGGTGGTGAGGTGCCAGGGCACCGAAGCCCCGCTGTAGGCATCGCCAACCACGAAGTCGGCTTGGCCGTCGGGGACCTGACGGAGCGAGATCCTGGCATCGTCCACCACCACCTCGATCTCGTCGGTCAGGGCCAGGTGGTCGCGTCCGACGTCCACGAGTTTCGAATCGATCTCCAGGACCGTGTTGCTGCTCCCCGGTCGGGTCTCCCCGATGTACCCGGGCAAGGTGAAGCCTCCTCCGCCGATGGACACCACGTCGAGTGGGCCGGTGGCGGACTCGGTCTCGATGATGTCGACGATCAGTCTGATGTAGCGGAACTCCAGATGGGTCGGATCGTCCAGGTCGACATAGCTGTTGCGGATGCGGTCGAGGAGGAGTGTGCGTCCCGAGGGGCGGTCCTCGTCGACTTCGACGATGGCACAGTGATAGGTCGTCTCGAACTGACATGGCCCGTCGAACACGAAGAGACCGAATGAGAGCAAGCCCGCTGCCGCGACGCTCAGGAGCGCCCACGACCCCCGGGTCGACCACAGGGCCAAACCCGCCACGGCCAGGGCGATCCCGAGCACGGTCACTATCGGCCGGGTGGGGAAAGCGGCGATGAGCACGAACCCGGTTGCGAAGGTGCCCAGGATCGCCCCCGCGGTCCCGATGGCCGAATACGACCCGACCACCCTTCCGGTCTCGTCGAGAGAGGCGAGTTGGATCTTCACGATCACCGGCGGCACCGCCGAGAGCAGCGCCGCCGGGACGAAGAACCCCACCAGGGAGGCGAAAACGATCGACGTCGCGTCGATCGAGAGCGTCGGGCCGACGGTGTCGATGATGAGGGGTGCGGCAAGGGCGGTCACGCCGCCGGCCACGAGTAGCGGACCGGGAAGGCGACGCGGGTCACCCCGGTCGGCGGCGAATCCACCGAGCCATGCGCCGACGGATATGCCGGCGAGGATCACCCCGATGATCCCGGTGAATACCTCCAGACTCACGCCCAGGTAGGGAGCAAGGAGCCGTGCCGCCAGGATCTCGATGACGAGGACCGAGGCGGAGGTGAAGAAGACAAGCGACCGTGCGAGCAGTTGGTTCACGGGCGACTCAGGTTAAGAGTGTGTCCTCAATCTTCCTCATCCGCTCGGGCGGAGACGCCCCCCGGCACCCCCATGCTGGTCAGGATGTCGTTGGCCAGCTTGGTGTTGTACTCACGTACCCGACCCGGGGTCAGGAACCACTCGACGACATACCAGATCCCGAACCCACCCCCGGTGAGCAAGAAGAGGAGCCCGAGCAGAACCTTGCCGAGAAGGAACAGCTGGATGGGGAGCAGGATCGCAAGCGCCACCATCACGGCCATGCTCCGTTTGGATGAGTCGTAGCGAGCGACGAAGGCGGCCTTGTTGGCGTCGTCGAGATCCTGGAACGGGCGGTATGCGCCGGGTGGGAGATCGGTGGGTGGGAGGGTCATGGCCACACGATATCGGAGCCTCTCGAATCAGGGTGGCTGTCACTGTGAGTGAGTCTTCGATGCTTTCCGCGGCCAAATGCCGACGAAGGACGACGACTTCCCTTATCGTTGGTAAGCCGCCCTTATGCAAAAGTCCCCATCACACACCAGCTCGAGAAGGGCGGTTGACCAGTTTCTCCACTACACCCGGCTTGGTCGGGAGCTGGGAATCAGCCGCCAGCTGATCGAAGACGAGACATTCCAAGGCGACACCATCGTCCTCCGTGGACGCACCGTAGCCAATTTCGGCCTGTGCTCCTATCTCGGTCTCGGTGACGACCCGCGTCTCGTCCAGGGGGCCATCGACGCGGTGACTCGATACGGTAACTCCTACTCGTCGTCGGCTGCCTACACCGCCATGCCCATGTACGGCCCGCTGCGGGAGCGATTCGAGGCCATATTGGGCGCCCCGGTGCTGGTGGCCGCGGCAACGACCCTGGCTCACCTGGCTGCCCTCCCTGTGCTGGTTCGGGAAGGCGACACCGTGGCCATTGACGCTCACGCCCATGCTTCCCTCCTGGCGGTCGCCCCATCCCTGGTAGCCAACGGAGCCGAGATCCACCACGTCCCTCACAGCGACCTCGCCCGTCTCGCCGAGATCGCGGAGTCGGCACCAGGACGCACCTGGTACCTCTTCGACGGTCTCTACTCGATGCAAGGCGTCACCGCCCCAGCCGAGGAGCTGCGTGTGATGCTCGACGATCATCCCGATCTCTGGCTCTACTGCGACGACGCCCACAGCTTCGGCTGGTCCGGCGCTCGGGGGAGAGGGCAGTTCCTGGAGAGACACGGGTGGCATGACCGTCTCGTCATGGCAGCCGGGCTGGCCAAGTCTTTCGGCACCATGGGAGGATTGATCGCCACCCCCGACCGTGAGCTGATCGAGCTCATCGAGGTCACGGGTGGGCCGATGCTCTTCGGTGGCCCGTTGCCCCCGCCCGTGCTCGGAGCCTCGCTCGTATCCGCCGATATCCATCTCTCCGACGAGCTCCCCGGGCTCCAGGAAGAGTTGATGGACCGGATCAGGCTCGTCAACCGGTTCTCCCAGGAGATCGGGCTTCCCCTCGAAGCCTGGGAAGAGACACCGTTGTTCTTCGTCGGCATCGGCCCGGTGCTGAGCACGATCTCGGTGGCCAATTCGATGCTGAAGAAGGGGTTTTTTCTCAACCCTGCGGTCTTCCCCGCGGTCCCCCGCAACAAAGGCGGTGTCCGTTTCACCGTGACCAGGTACAACACGCCCGGGCAAATCGAAGAGATGCTCGGCACCCTCGCCGAGGTCAGACGGGAGCACGAAGGCCCCGATGGGGTGGTCGACCTGACCGTCTTGGAGGACCAGGTCGAAGGGCGACGCTCCGGCCGGTAGTCGATCGGGAACCTCAATTCGGTCCCGAAAACGACCGATAGATCGTGAGTGGGAAAAGCACCGATCTCGGGAGGCCGAAGATGGCTTCTTCCCGGACTCGTCATAGTCCTGCTCACGGCAGGGGTGATTGGGTCTTCGGTCGCGTCTGACCTGGCCCCGGCGATCGGCTTCTTCGGGCTGCTCATAGGTTTGGGCACGGCGGTCTTCCTCCTCTTCCGCCGTTCCCGCGACCTCGCCCCGAGAGAACGTCGAGCCTGGAGATGGATCGCCTTCGCATTGTCCCTGATGTGGACCGGCGTGCTGTTGGTGGGTGGTCTCTCCGCGCTAGGTGTGGACCTTCCCTCCTTTGGTGCCCTCGATGTCTTCTTTCTGGGGGCCTACGGCGCGCTGATCACCGCTCTCATCCTGCTCGCCCGTCTCGACAGCGGAGGGCAGGAATGGGTGCTGACCCTGGTCGACGCGCTCGTCGGCAGCATCGCACTGGCCGCATTGGTGTGGAACTTCGTATTCCACGAGCTCGTGGAACAACTGGCTGGGGCCCCCTGGTGGCAGTCGACGATCGCCAGCATCTATCCGATCGGCGATGTTCTCATCGTCGTCGGGCTCGTCATCCTGGTGATCCGTCGCTCTCACTATCACTTCGACCTGCGACTCGTTTTCCTGGCAATCGGCGCCGGCACCCAGGTCATGGCCGACTTCGTGTTCCTGAGACGGGGTGTGGGCGAGGAGTTCGCCACCGCCGAGCCGGCCTGGGCGATCAACATGACGGCCACCATCTTCCTCGTGCTCACGGCAGCCGTCGTCGACCGTGTGCCCCGCAAACGGGAGTTCCCCGAGGCTCCCACCCCTATCTGGGCGCTGATGTGGCCCTACCTCCTCGCTGCCGCGCTGATCGTGGTCAACTTCCAGCAGTACAGGACGCTGAATCCCGGGACGAACGAGGTCCTGCTCTTCGACTCGGTGCTCCTCGTCGGTGTCGTGGTCATCCTCCGCCAGGTCTACGTCATCTACCGGGACCGGAATCGGGTCGACCGCAAGCGCGCCGAGCTCGTGGCGTCGGTGTCTCACGAGCTGCGAACGCCGCTCACCGCCATGGTCGGCTTCCTCAGCCTTCTCGACGAGTATGCCGACGAGTTCCCCGCCGACGCCCAGCAGGAGATGATCTCCGAGGCCGCCGATCAGGCGCGACACATGTCCCGGCTGGTCTCAGACCTGCTCATGCTGGCCAAAGGCGACACCAGCCAGCTCAGCCTCGAGTTCCAGGACGTGCGGGCGATGGCCATCGTCACCTCGGTGCTTCGCGGCACCGACACCGGGGACACCCGAATCGACCAGGAGCTCGAAGCAGAGGTCCTGGTTCGCGTCGACCCTGATCGGATGAAACAGGCCCTGGGCAACCTGTTGACCAACGCGGTCCGCTATGGCGGCGATCGGTGTCTGGTGGTGGCCAAGGCCCTGGGCCGTGACCTCACCTTCGAGGTCCACGACAACGGGCAGGGCGTTCCGACGAGGTACGAGGCGATGATCTGGAACCACTTCGAGCGGGGGGCCCACCGGCTCGACGCCGCTACACCCGGTCTCGGGATCGGGCTCTCCATCGTCCAGGCAGTGACCGAATCCCACGGCGGGCACGTCGAGTACCGGAAATCGGAGCGATTGGGCGGAGCCTGTTTCGTCCTCACGATCCCCGGCTGTGTCGTGGCGGAGGATTCTCTTCGCACCAAGATCCCGGCCGGAGCGTAGGTGTCCTGGTTGGTCTGATCGAACAGCCCTTCTAACGAAGCAGGAAACCCCGGCCCAACTCGTCTGCAGGATCCTGCCAGAGCTCCGCCCTGCCGGTGATGTGCGCGGTACCCCCGATCTCGGGAGTCACGGCGGGATAGTGGGCGACGTCAGTGATATCGACGACCCGGCCGGTGAACTCGCTGCCCACGATGCTCTCGACCACGATCTCGTCGCCTGTCGCCACCTCTTTTCTCGCCGCGAGTATCGCCAGCCGTGCGCTGACCCCGGTGCCGGTCGGGGAACGATCGACCTCCCCGTCGGCGAAGACACAGACGTTGCGGCTGTGGTTCCCCAGCCGGCGGGCCGGTCCGGTGAAGATGACGCCATAGAGGAAGGAGAGGTCGGCGTCCATGGGGTGCTCGATCGACCGCGACCCGGTCACGGCGCTCTTGATGGCGCGTCCGGCTGAGATGAGCCCGGCCACGTCGTCGAGCCCGACTCCGGCGGCTTCGGCCTCCACTACCGCATAGAAGGCTCCTCCGAAGGCGAGGTCATATGGCACCCTTCCTCCGCCTGGCATGTCCACCTCTGCATCGAGGTCGAGGACGAAGGAAGCGACGTTGAGGAATCGCGTGGCGACGACCGCCCCTTTCTCGACGAGGGCGGTTGCCGTGACCTGTCCGGCGGGAGTGTCGATCGTGAGCTCTGTCTCGGGCTCGGTAGCGGGGAGGATCCCGGTGTCGAGGACCACCTTGGTGAGGGCGATGATGCCGTGGCCGCACATCGTCGAGAAACCCTCGTTGTGCAGGAACAAGACCGAGAGGTCGGACCCTTCCGTGGTGGGTGGTCCCAACCAGCCTCCGTACATGTCGGCGTGGCCTCGCGGCTCCCACATGGAGAACCTGCGCAGATGGTCCAGGGTCTCTTGGGCGTGACGACGTCGCTCCAACACGCCCTGCCCGGGGATGTCCCCGAGCCCGTCGACCCACACGCGGAACGGCTCGCCGCCGGCGTGGGAGTCGATCACAACGGCCCGAAGCACCCAGTCGTCGGGCGGTTGCCAGGTGAGCGCGTTTCGCAAGTCCATGGGGCCGCCAGCCTACGATGCCTCCTCGTGTCAACCGTCAGAGAGATCGCGACGGCCCTCGCCGCCCGCACCCACCCCGAGACCACGCCGGAGTGGGACCCTGTCGGGCTCCAGTTGGGCGATCCCGGGGCGGAGGTGAGCAGAATCGCCGTCTGCCATGAGGTGACCGAGGACGTGGTCACCGCATCCGAGAAAGACCCCGTAGATCTGGTGGTCACCTATCACCCGTTGCTGTTCACCCCAACCAACCAGCTCCTCGCGGGTCGCTCCGCCGGAGCCCGCTCCTACCGGCTGCTCCGCCTGGGCGTCAGCCTCCTCGTCACCCACACCGACTTCGACGCGGCTCCGGGAGGCGCCGCCGACGCGCTCGCCGAGTTCTTCGACCTGACCGACGTCCGGGAATTCGGCGGCGATCCTGCCGAGGGTCTGCCTGCAATCGGCCGATGCGGTGGGTTCCAGGGGACATTGGCCACGGTCGACGCGATGATCGCCGACGCGTTCGGGCCGGCAGGTCTCCGCATAACGGGAGATCGCGAGACGACGATCGAGACTCTAGCCGTGGTCCCCGGGTCGGGCTCTTCTCTCATCGAGGCCGCGGCCGAGGTGGCGGACGTCTTGGTCACCGGTGACGTGAGCCACCATCGCAGTGTGGCCGCCGCCGACCTCGGTCTGGCGGTCGTCGACCCGGGTCACACAGCCACCGAACGTCCCGGCATGGCGGCGCTGGTGACGATGGTGGCTGAGCTGAGCGACGCCGGGGTGGTCGACCTCACCCACATCGACCCGAAGACTTGGAGTTGATTGGGGGCTACCCTGCGCGTCTCAGATGGAGTTAGCCAGTCTCGTCGACCTCCTCGATCTCCAGGAGATCGACCTCCAAATCGACCGTCTCCTCGACCAGCGTCAGGCCCTCCCCGAGCTCGCTGCGTACAAGGCGGCCCACGAGGAGGTGCAGGCCAGGACCACCGAACTGCAAGCCCGAGCCGCCGAGTTGCGTCAGCTGGAGCTGGACCTCGACAAGGCGGAGGGGGAGTTGCAGATCCTGGAGAACAAGCTCGATGAGCACGAAACCAGACTGTTTGCCGGGGGGATGAGCGGTCGGGAGACCGAGCACATGCGGCTCGAGGTGCAGAGTCTGCACGGTCAGAAGTCGGCGATGGAGGAGAAAGTCCTCGGTCTCCTCGAGGAGGTCGATCCCGCTCGGGAGACGGTCCAGGGCATCGAGGCCGACATCGAGGAGATCGAGTCGAAGAAGTCCGAGCTCGAGAAGGCGATCAAGACGCAGTGGAAGACGATCGACGCCGAGCTGGCCCGCAGAGAGGAGGCGAAGCGGATTGCCCTCGAGCCGATCGACGCCGAGCTACTCGAGCTCTACGAGAAGCTTCGGGGGATCAAAGAAGGCGTTGCAGTGGCGTCTTACGACCACGGAGTTTGCGGCGGGTGTCATATGACGCTCTCTCCCGCCGAACACGAAGAGGTGTTCGCCTCCGACCTCCCCCGCTGTGTCCACTGCAGACGCATCCTCGTCGCCTGAGACGAGCCCATGTTGTTCTGGCACCTGGGAGCCACACTCTGGTTGTTCCGATGGATATTCCGCGATCCCAAGGTGGATGTGAGGTTCCTGCTGTTCGGTGCCATCCTTCCCGATCTGATAGACCTGCCCGTCGGCACGCTCCTGCTGGCCGATCGATACTCCTCCGGAGAGCTGTGGTCCCACACCCTGCTGGCCCCCACCATCTACATGACTCTGGTGCTCGTGGCGACCCGGCGTGGCCGTCGCAGACGAGCCTGGATGGCGATCGGCGTGGGCTGGCTGTTCCACCTGCTCCTCGATGGGATGTGGACGAGTCAGGAGGTGTTCCTCTGGCCCTTCTTCGGCTGGGAGATCCCCGCTGGCGCGTCACCGTTCTGGTCCCTGGCCTGGGAGCGGGCGCTCTCCGATCCGTGGCGATGGGTGACCGAGGCGATTGGTCTCGGGTATCTCATCTGGCTCTGGATCGCATTGGGGTTGGGGGACGCCTCCCGCCGACGCGGCATGCTCCAATCGGGGAGGCTTCCTGACTATGTGGCACAGGGCTAAGGCCGGTCTCCTCGTCGTCGGCGTTCTCCTCGCCGGGTGTGGCGATGGTGGGGAGACCGAGGCCACGATCCCCCCCGGGTCTGGGGCGGAGACCGCGGTCGGTGCCGTCGAACAGCTCATCTCTGCGATCAACGAGCCCGACTTCGCCGCTGCCAGCAGGGTCGCCGTCCCCGGTCAGGCCGCCCTGGCCTCCCTGGCGGAGGGTGCCAGCTTCGCCGAGGTGGCGGAGGCGCTACGTGGCGGGGACCAGGAGATCGCGGCGAACTTCTGGGCAGGGTTCGCACAGGGAGCGGGGAGTTTCCTCGCAGGGGGCGTCACCGCCAGCGGGGACGGCTCCATCGATCAGGACGGAATCGAGTTCCACACTGTCGCCATCGAGCTCGCCGAAGGCGACACCCGGACGCTTCTCGTACGCGACACAGAAGGCTTTCGGGTCGACCTGTTCGCCTCGTTCGCTCCCGGTCTGGCAGACAAGATGATCGCCCCCACCGAGAGGCTGCTCACCACCCAGACCGAAGAAGCCCGTGTCGTGCTCGCCGAGCTACAGGGGATCGTGCCCTCACTTCTGGTGGCCGCATCGCTGCCGGAGGTGACGACGGCGGCATCCCAGCAGATAATCGCACTCGTCGAGCTGATCACGAGGGTCGGCTAGGGCCTGAGTCGGGGCACCACCTCTTTGCCCAGCATCTCTATCAGCGCGGGCTGGTCCAGCGAGGCCATCTGAAACGTGACTATGTCTGCTCCCAGGTCGTCGACGAGTGGCCGATAGGTCTCCACGATCTCGTCCACCGAGTTGACCAGGCTGTAACGACTCAAGACCTCTTCGCGAGGCATGGCGTCGGCTTTCTCCCGCAACTCCTTCGGGTCGACCGCCTCCAACCTCCCCGGGGCTCGCAGCCCTCGCCACGAGTAGAGGGCCTGCCACGCTTCGTCCTCGTCGGCGGCGAACAGCGACCAGCGGGTGGCGAGGACCGTGGGATCGGGTTTGCCGGCGTTCTTCGCGGCTTCCCGCAACGGGTCGATGACGCGTTCCCTGGTCTCGGCCGGGTCTTTGACCGATGTGATGACGCCCTGGGCCTTCTCCCCGGCGAGAGTGGCCGACTTGGGGCCTCCGGCCGCCATCAGGATCGGCACCCGGCCCAGGGGAGGGGAGTAGAGCTTGGCCCGGTCGGTTCGGTAGTACTCGCCGTCATAGGTGAGCTTTTCCCCGTCGAGCAGGCGTCGCATTATCTCCAGCGACTCGGTCATGCGGGCATTGCGCTCGGCGTAGGCAGGAAAGTCGTAGCCCAAGGGCCCTTCGTTGATGTTCTCGCCGGTGCCGACCCCGAGACTGAATCTGCCGTTGGAGAGACGGTCGAGGGTGGCAGCGGCCTGTGCGACCACGCCGGGGTGATAGCGGAAGAGGGGAGTGGTGACACCGGTGGCGAACTCGATCGTCTCCGTCGTGGCCGCCATCGCCCCGATGGTCGAGAAGGCGAAGCCCGACGCCCCCTCGTCGTCCACCCAGGGGTGGAAGTGCTCCGAGACGACCACCATGTCGAACCCCGACTCCTCGGCGAGTGCTGCGTGCTGGACGAGTTCTTCTGGCTGCCACTGCTCATGACCGCAGAAGTAGGCGAATCTGGTCATCGTCAGATGATGCCAGGTTCGACACGATGATCGCCACTGATCGGCTTCCGGGGGGGGGTCCCGCATCGGGGGCGCACCCAGCGTGTCTGGTGCACCGGGTGGCTTGGCGGGCTACTGGTAGCTGATGTAGGTCAGCGGAGGCACCTTCCGAATCACGTTCTCGGGGGGTGGCGGCCCTGGCTCATCCTCGTCGAAGAAGTTCTTCCAGCCCCAGGCCCAGTGAGCGTCTTCGGTCCCTGCCGTGATCGTGTTGTAGGTGGCGTCCTTGGTGGACTCACCACCTGGCCCGCCCTCACCGTCCATCTGGATGACGACCTGGATCTCGGGACGTTGCTTCAGATTCTCTCTCTCGGTGATCATGGCCATCCGAAACTGGTGGACGATCAACATCTTCTGGGGCAGACCGTTGTCCCGCACCAGATCGGCCATCCAGTCGATCACCTCGTTGACCTCCGCGGCGCTCACCGAGCCGATCTGCTCAAGATGGACCTGGTGGTCCTCGAGTCGCCACTCGGGGTCGAGGGCGAGGCCGACATGTGGACGTCTGAGCAGTTGCTCGTACTGCACGGTCTGACTGAGGAAGTCGTCGCGGCCCGGTTGGAGATCGAGTATCACATACATGTCGTTGTCGGCTGCGAAGTCGACCCAAGGCTGAAAAGTCTCCACGGGCCACTCATAGCTGTAGTCGCCGTCGTCGGTGGGGCCTGCGCTGGCCACCGAGGCGATCATCTCGAAAGTGGGGATCACTTGAGCGCCATCTGCGCCGTAGTCCTCCACGAACCCTTGCATCTTCTCCAGGGTCTCGGCCGGACCCTGCTCGCCGAGCACCCCCAGACCGTCGGTGGCCGGGTGTCCGTAATAGGCGAGGTAACGCCGTACCCCCTCCTTTGGGAGGATGTGGAAGCCACCGCCGGGTGTCTCTTCGCCGTTGGCGAGAGCAGCCAGCTCCCATTCCCCACCTTCGGGCTCCCCACCCACGAAACGGGTCGCATCCCCGGCCCGGCCCTTCAACACCGCTGCGATCTCCGGATAGCCGAGGATGTCCTCGCCGTCTATGGCCACGACCGCGGCCTCGAGAGATGCCCCGATGGCGGCGGCGAGAAGGATCGTCTCCGGTTTGGTGGCGTCGACCATCCAGATCGACGGTGCCTCACTGGCGACGGCGAGCCCCGTGACGATCTCGGACTCGACGAGTTCCGCCTCGGTGACCGTCGTCGACCCGGGGACGGCCGTCTGAGGTGACACCACCCTGTCGCCGTCCCGGATTGCCAGGACCGTCTCGACGATGGTGGACGAGTCGGGAACCGCGGGGAGCGAGACATCGTCGCTGCCACCGACAGACTCTCTCGCCAGATCGACCGCGCTGGGGATGTCGTGAGAGACAATTTGGGAACCGGATGGGACATTCACCTCGGGTGAGCCGACGAGATGCACCCGCCGGGCGTCCAACCGACCCAGCTCCGCGGCCAGACGGGGGTCGGGGAACAGGAGAGGGCCCGAGACCGCCGCGGCGAGCTGCGATGCGGCGGCGACCTCGTTGAGATCACCGGAGGCGACCACGACGACGTCGTCGGCGCAGATGAACGCCTCGCCGGAGAGGTGGAGGGCATCGGAGGCCAGTGAGCCGGTGTCGATCGTGCTGCTGTGGTCGCCGGTGAACCGGATGCAGCCGGTGGACGAAGGCTCGGTAGTGGAGCCCTCGTCGTCCTCCGCCGTGGAGGAAGACGCTCCGGAGCCGGGGAGAGTCTCGACGGGAGTCTCCCCGAGGATGGTCGAACAGGCCGAGACCAGCACGACGATTGCTGCGAGTGTGAGTGCGGACCGCCTCAAGAGCGGTGCAGATGCTAACTAGAAAGGTCTTGTTTCATCTGAATTGGCGACGCCGGACCTCGTCAGCCAGGCAATTCAGTCCTCGGATGTCGGCCCGGGGGCACCAAGACCGCTCTTGGCGATCATGCTGTAGACGGACTTCCAGACCAGCCCGGCTGCAACCAGGGACACTCCCGTGACCCATATCCCGAGGGGGACGAAGAAGCTGAGGAAGATGCAGCTGGCCAGACCGAGCCACGCCGTGGGCCGTCTCCGCTCGATAGCGAGGGCAGCGAGATTGGTGAGCCCGTAGTAGAGCAGCACGGTCATTGCCGCGAAGCTCCAGGCGAGGCTGATATCGCCGATCAGGGTCAACGCCGCCACCAGCCCGGCGGAGAGCGCGATGGCAGCAATCGGTTGGGATCGGTCGTTGAGACGAGCGAGCCTCGACGGCATGTCTCCGCGCCTCCCCATCGCCAGCCACACCCTGGAGAGACCGAGTATCAGGTTGAGCAGGACGCCGAGCATCGCGGCTATCGCACCGATCGCGACCACCAGCCCTCCCGTCTCGACGATCCCCGCTTCGACGCCCCACGATGCGCCGGCATGGGCGCGACCACCGACCTCGACCGCCATGTAGAGGCCGGCCGCGACCGCGAGGGTGATGATCACGGCCCGGGGAATGGTGATCTCGGGGTCGTGAACCTCTTCGCCGAGCGTGGCGATGCGGCCATATCCGGTGTAGGCCACGAAGAGGAACGCAATCGCGGCGGCCAGCTCGCCGCCGGACAACTCGATCGCGATGTCAGACAGACCGTCCTGGGTGAGAACCGCCGAGGTGGCGAACCAGA
The DNA here is from genome assembly GCA_964653975.1 of uncultured Acidimicrobiaceae bacterium. Lineage (GTDB taxonomy): Bacteria > Actinomycetota > Acidimicrobiia > Spongiisociales > ZC4RG35 > JANQRA01. Next base: position 17,932 of record CAZZIG010000005.1, on the reverse strand, counting down.
CGATGGCCCCGCCCGATGCCAGCACCAGGATCATGTTCAACCACGCCGTCCGTCGTATCCCGGCGATGACCATCGCAGTCACCATTGCCAGGGCTGCTATCGGGATCACAGGCCCCTCCACACCCAGGTAGAGCGTCACGCCGAGGGCCGCGGTCGCGGCCGAAGCCGTCTTGGCGAGGAGGAAGAGCCAACCGGCGGAGAACCCGAGCCACTGGTTGAGGGTCTGATAGGCGTATTCATAGGTGCCCCCGGCGACCGGGTAGCGGCCCGCCAGGAATGCCGAAGACATCCCGTTGAACACGGCGACCACCGCGGCCAGGGGGATGGCGAGGAAGAGGATGTCGCCCCACCTGCCGGAGGCGATCCCGATCGCCACGAACGCTCCGGTGCCGACGATCGAGCCGAGCCCGGTGACGACGGCCCCGCCCAACCCGAGCTCCCGCTTCAGCTCAGAAGAGGGTCTCGGTTTCGGCCTGTTCACGGAGATCCGGAGTGTTGTTCCTGACTGAGTTCACCTTGCGGGACACACGATGCTCCATGATCGCGTCCGGGTCTATCGACTGCAGCAGTGACATGGCCGTCTCCGGGTCACGAAGATCGCGGTCGAGCCATGAATCCCAGACTCGGGGCGTCAATGACACCGGCATGCGGTCGTGGATCGAGGCCACGACACCCTGAGCGTCTCGGGTGATGATGGAACAGGTCCGGCGCCAGTCTCCCGACTCGGGCTCCAGACGGGACGCCCAGATCCCGGCGAACACCATCGGGTGACCATCGGCCCGGTAGACCCAGTGTGGGGTACGCCCATTCTCCGGCGGCTCCCACTCGTAGAAGCCATCTGCAGGGATGAGACAACGTTTGCGGGCGAACGAGTCGCGGAACGCTGCAGTGCTCGCCACGGTCTCGGAGCGGGCGTTGATGTGGATCGACTTGGTGTCCTCGGCCCAATGGGGGACCAGCCCCCATCTCATCGAGCTCAGCTGGCGGATCCCGTCGCGTTCGGCGACCACATAGACCGGGTCGGTGGGAGCGACGTTCCAGCTCTTGTCCAGCGGGTCGGTCACCACCTCGTCGACACCGAAGTACTCGGCGTAGAAGTCGAGGTCTCCGGTGATGGAGAAACGGCCACACACCTCACTCGTCCCTGTTCCGCATGTGGAGCGCCAGGGAGGCGAGTCGCCCGTCGAGAAACGACCGGAGAGGCTCGGCGACACCGGTGCGCCCCATCGCAATGCGCATGCAACGCATCCACTCTTCGGCCTCGGCCGACCCGATCGAGAATGGCAGGTGTCTCATCCGTAGCCTGGGGTGGCCCCACCTCTCCTCGTAGAGCGGGGGCCCTCCCAGCCACCCGCTGAGATACATGGCGAACTTCTCACGGGTGTTCTTGGTGCTTGCGGGGAGCATCGCCCGCAGGGTCGGGGATTCCTCCTCGATCACGTCGTAGAAGGCGTCCGAGAGGGCACGGACCGTCTCGTCGCCGCCGATCTCGTCGTACGGGGTGTCGGCGTCGCCCCAGGGGTGGGCGGTGTTGGCGCGGGGTGAGGGCATCATGTGATCGCGGTTTCAGAGTAGGGGGGTGTCAGCGTCGAGCCGCCTCCATGCAGGTGACACCGTCGGGCCCAACTGTCGCGGAGTGGGGTGTCCCGGGAGACAGGTCGAGACGATCGCCGGGATGTATCTCGATGTCGCCCTCGCGGATATGGAAGGTGATCGACCCCTCGACGCAGAAGAGGACCTTGTGGTAGTCGTGCTCGTGCTCGCTGTACACATCGCCCGGCTGGTTGGACCACGTCTCGGGTTCGAGGCCCTCTTCGCGAAAAGCCCTCTCGGCTTCTGACCGTGCCCGGTCGCTCACAGGTATTCGCCGATGGCGGTGATGTAGTCGGGGAAGTAGGTGGCGATCACGTCGAGGTCGAACTGGCTCGCGATCGACTCCTTCGGCTCGCGGTCGAGGAGAAAGCGGATGGAGGATTCCACCAGGTGGGCACGGTCGCACCCACTGCACAACAGGTCGGCGTGTTTCTCCGTCGCCGTCACCAGGTGGGTGCTCCGCGAGCTTCCTTCGTCCACGACCACTTCGAAGGTGTCGTCGCCGAGAGCTCGCACGTCGATGTCAGCCATGATGTCGAAGGTAACCCGGCGTCATCGCTTCTCGAGCAGAGCTCTCACCGAAGACGGAAGCGGAGGGAGCGCCTTGCGTCGCGGATCCCTCGTGAACACCCATGTTCCCAGTGCCAGGGTCAGGAGCGCGACCCCGATGCTCTGCACCATCTGCCCCCGGGCAGGCTTGACGCAGAGGTCGCCGGAGACGACGCCTTCGGGCTGGGTCCCCTCGTTGAGCACCGACCACGGTGAGGGACAGGTGATGTGGGTGATCGGCACCCGATCCCCGTTGACGAACTCCCACTGGAAGGTGACCCGCTGATCGAATTCGGTGAACATGAGGGAATAGGCCAAAGCGAGCCCGGCGAGGATCACCGCGAGCCCAAAGACACGGTTGATCATCCTGTCTCGTGACTCTCCATCGGTCGTCGTGCTCGGTTGCTCACGACCTGTCGCCGTCATGATCTGCGATGTTAGGTGCCCTGGCCCGAATCAGCACCACGCGGTTTTCGGCGCTTCCGTCGGTCAACCCATCGTCGTGGGACGTCGCACCACTGTGTAGCCGTCCCGTTCCTCGACGGGTCGGAAACCTCGCTCGTCGTAGATGTGCCTCGGGCCCCGATAATGGGCCGCGTCGCTGCTCTCGGGGTCTTTCCTCGGATAGCCCTCCACCCAGGCCACACCACGGTCGACCGCGTCGGCGATCACCCTGTCGAGCATCATCGCGGCCAATCCATGACGTCGATATGGCGGGGCGATGAGGAAGCACGACACTCCAATCACGGATTCGGCGTCGGGTCCGTCCGGGTCCACCTCCCCGTACAAGCCGTATTCGGATCGTTGCGAGGCGTTGACCCACCCTGCGGGTCTTCCGTCCACGTAGGCGAGATAGCCGTAGGTCCCACCATTGCGAAGCCGCTCGATCATGGCGGCTCGAGTCTCCCGCCATGGCCGTTCCAGGTCTCCCTCGTCGGCCGAGCGATGAGGTTCGAGGCAGTAGCACGACGCCCAGTCCGGGTTGCCTGCAAAGGCGTCGTGGTCGAAGAACGAGGCCCAGTCCTCGATCCGATCCTCCGTCACCGGGTGGACGTACACCTCTCCGATGACGCCGAGCCTGTCGGTGCTGCCGGTGAGCCGCACATTCGCCTCTGCGTAGTTGCGGGCATAGTTACGGATCGCCTCCTCCGGGTAGGGCCAGTCGTGGCTGTCCCTGGCGTGGGCGACGAACCGTTCCACCACGACGTCGACGGTCTCGCCTTCGATCCGGGTGTCGCCGGCGAAGCACTCCATCCACATCACGGTGCCGTCCATCGAGCCTTCACGGTATCAGCCAAGAAGAATCCTCATGAGCCGACTCCGGAGTTCGAGACCTCCAATGAGGAGAGGCCCCCTCTCGGGAGCCTCTCCACGTTGCGAGTCCGTCTGTAAGCCGGATTCTGTCGAGGACGGTCATCCATCTGGGCGGACCGTTGCCGGCACGCTCATGCGGCCTACCCGGGACCATTCGGCGGGCAACCGGGTCCCTGCTTGGCCTTGCTCCGGGTGGGGTTTGCCGAGCCGTCTCCGTTGCCGGGACGCTGGTGGTCTCTTACACCACCGTTTCACCCTTGCCTGTGCCCTTGCGGGCCATCGGCGGTCTGCTCTCTGCTGCACTTTCCGTCGGGTCACCCCGCCTGGAAGTTATCCAGCACCCTGCCCTGTGGAGTCCGGACTTTCCTCGGTCTCTCGACCGCGACCGTCCGACGGGCTCCAGCTCATTCTACCTGGCAGGGGGGCTTGGGTCACCTCGACGGGTCGGCGTCTTGCGTCTACCGGCCAACCACCCGGCGAGACCCGATATCGCAATCGACAGCACCGCCATCCAGATGACCTCCCCGACGGAGCCGGGCCAGCCACCCAACCGGGCGATGACCACGACCAGGAACGCCAGGAGGAGCCCGGTGACCATGCCGTGGAAACGATGCGAGTGACGGGCCTTGGCTCCCGCCACCCAGCCACCGGAGACGAGCCCGACGACTACCCCGACGACCAGACCGATGTCTGCTCCGGTCTCCACCCCCACCACCGTGAGGATCCCGCTGAAGAGCAACGTCGCCACGGATGCAGCCAGGGCACCGGAACCAAGACCCAGTCCGACGGCACCGAAGTTGAGGGCGGCGAGCATGTGCGCCGATGTTGGCAGCGTGGCCACCCAACGTGACCGTCAAATCCGTCGGGGCGGATGACGGTGGAAATAGCCTGGTCGAGAAACCTTTCACCGAGGCAACGGGTCTCACGCCCGAGTCGACACAGAAGGAGACGGCAGTGGTTATCAACAAATACCTGGCCGAGTTGATGGGGACCCTGATCCTCGTAGGCCTCGGCACCATGGGGATCCTGGCGACCCTCGCCACCGCCGGAGGCGGGAGCACGGCCCAAGTGATCGCCATCGCATTCGCCTTCGGTCTGGCGCTGCTCGCCGGCATCTGGGCCGTGGGCCACGTCTCGGGGGCCCATTTCAACCCGGCAGTCACCCTGGCCATGTTGCTCGACGGGCGGATCTCGCTGGCTGACGCCATCGGCTACTGGATCGCCCAGTTCGCAGGTGCCACCGTGGGCTCCTTGCTGATCCTCGGCGTGTCGGGGGACAGGGCTGATGTGGCGGCGACCGCCACGACGTACAGCGAGCTATCGACCGCAGTCGTCGTCGAGATCGCCCTGACGGCCGTCTTCGTGTGGGTGATCATGGCCACGACCCGGTTCTCGCGCGCCCGCGGCAATCACGCACCGGCGGCCATCGCCTTGACGTTGGTCGGTGTCCATCTCGCCGGCATTCCCTTCTCGGGGTCGTCGGTGAACCCGGCCCGGTCGTTCGGTCCAGCGTTGGTCGGAGGCGAGATCGGCTCCGGCCTGTGGGTCTACCTCTACGCACCGCTGATCGGGGCGGTCGTCGCTTTTGCTCTCTACCGACTGTTTCCCGTGCCCGACCGGGTCGAAGACTGACCGGGGAGTTCCCCGACGCGATGAGAGGCCCCTACGGGGGCCTCTCCCTATGAGAAGAGTGAGTCGCCGGAGATGTCCTCTAGACCCATGATCCAGCCGGCAGGCAGGCTCCAATGGCGGGCGCCTTTGATCATCGCATCGAGGTACTCGGAGTTGGGTCGGTTGTCCCCGTTGACGTCGCCGACGGCTACGAAAGCGAGACAGTCGTGTTTGTTGCCTTCACGATCGACTGCCTTCAGGTCGAACCCGGGCCGTCGGCCCTCCGCTTCCTCCGCCTCGATCAGCGACGAGACTTCGTCCTCGGGGATCTCGAAGACACCGCCCCACACCGTATGCCCGCTCTCCTTGGTGAGGGTCGGTATCGCCCCGTTCTCGGGTGACGCCACGAAGTCGAGCTTGGTCTCCGGATAGTGAGCCGTGAACAAGAAACGAGACCCGGGGGCTGCCCTCTCGATTCTCTCCGGGTCAAGAAACGATCCGTAGGCGAAGTACAGCGTCGTGTTTGGCACGGGAAACCGATTGTACAAAGAATCCCCGGCTTGCCGCGACATGGGGTGATTTACCTTCGTTAAACCCGGGCGGCTCTAGCGTTTCGGTCGTGCGTCGTCTCATCGGGTCACTCATCCTCCTGCTGCTCCTGGTTGCCTGCGGGCCCGCCTCAGAGGAGCCCACGACGACGAGTGCCGGCGTCGACCAGACGACTACATCCATGCCAGAAACCGCTCAGGCCGACACCCAGGAGCAAGACACCACCACCTCCACCAGCGCGACCGAGTCGACCGGGACGACGTCGGATCGGCCGTTGGCACCCGATTTCACCCTCGAACTGGGCGACGGCGGCACCTACACCCTGTCCGATGGCGCCAAGCCGGTGTACCTCGTCTTCTGGGCCGAGTGGTGACCGACCTGCCGGCGGGAGTTGCCCGTCATCGACAATCTGGCGACCGAGTATGCGGACCGGGTCGACTTCGTGGCCCCGGCCTGGAAATCGACCTTCGAGCTGACCGAGATGCGCGCCGACCAACTCTTCCAGTCCGGTGAGATCATGTGGGGGCTGGACGAAGACGAAGACATCTTCGAGGCATACGGGATCCCTTATCAGCCGGTTACCGTCCTGATCGCTGCCGATGACACCGTCGTGGAGGCCTGGGACGGTCTGCGTGCCGAGCAGGAGATCAGGGCGGCTCTGGACGCTCTCATCGCCCTGTCCGGCTGATCTCCCTAGCCTGGTCCGGTCTGTGACTGGCTTACCGCGTCATCAAACTCGCCAACACCCCTGGTTCGCCGTCCTGCGGGCCAAGGAGCTGGAGTTGCTCGACCCCGAGGTGCGCTCCAACCCGCCCCGGGTACGGGACCTCCTCCACGACGAATTCGTCGAGTTCGGCAGCACGGGCCGGGTCTACAACAAGCGGATCCTCCTCGACATGTTGCGGGACGAGACCCCGTCGACGGTGGTCATCCGTGACTTCACGGTTCGTCAACTCGCCTCCGACACCGCCCTCGTCACTTATCGCTCGGTCGGCCAATCGGGCCAGGAGGCCCGCCGCAGCTCGGTGTGGGTCCGCCAAGACGGGCAGTGGCGCATGGTCTTCCACCAGGGTACGAGGATCTCGCGCGGTTTCTGACCTGGTCGTCTCACGAAATCCCCGGGTGGCACTTAGTGTCTCCAGCCGTTGAGACGCTTCGAGTACCTGCTGTTGTTCACGGCTGCCTTCGCCGTGTACTGGCCCGTGGTCTTCGGTGTGCGCCCGCGACGGGGCCTGGTGGCCTTGGCGTTGTCGGCCGGGCTGTTCGTCCAACTCCAGTTCGAGGGTTACCGCTGGCAGATGATCCCCATCTATCTGGTGGCCGTGGGTCTCGCCGTAGGTGACGTCTTCTATCTGGAGCGCAAGTTCGAATGGTCGGGCCGAGTCGTTCGGGGGCTGCTCGGGTCGATCGGGCTCGTCGTCGCTGCGGTGCTCCCACTGTTGTTCCCGGTCCCCGAGATCCCCACTCCAGCGGGGCCCGAGGCCATCGGGACGACGTCTGTCTACCTGATCGACCGGGAGCGAGACGAGCCATACGGCGAGCGGCCCGGAGGGCCACGTGAGTTCGTGGCCCAGGTCTGGTATCCGGCCCGGCACGGAGACGACGGGACCAGGGTTCCCTGGAGCGAGGATTGGGAGGTGGTGATCCCCGCGATCTCCCGGAACATGGGCCTTCCGTCGTGGTTCTGGAGTCACACCCAATACAGCCTCTCGCACGCCGAGCAGTCGGCCCCCGTCGCCGAGGGGACCTTCCCGGTCATCCTCTACAGCCACGGCTGGGATGGCGTGCGGACCAACTCGCTCAATCAGATCGAACACCTCGTGTCCAACGGCTACATCGTCATCGCACCGGACCACACCCACGTCGCCGCCGCCACCGTCTTGGACGAAGGCGACGTAGCCCTGCAGGACCAGGAGGCACTTCCCGACCCGGCCGAGGACGAGACGGCATACGACGAGGCCGTGATGGTCATGGTCGAGACCCAAGTGGGTGACCTGGTGGACATCCTCGACGCGCTCGAGGAGGGAGAAGGCGGCCCCTTCGGCGACCTCGCGGCCCGAGCCGACCTCAATCGTATCGGTGTCTACGGCCACGGCACGGGTGGGGGAGCGGCCATCAAGGTCTGTCTGGAGGAGGAGGACGAGCGGTGCAGGGCGGTCCTCGCCATGGATCCGTGGGTGACCGGGTTGACCCAGCGTGACTTGCAGCAGGAGATGACCCGGCCCGCTTTGTACATGAGGTCCGCGGACTGGATCGGCGGCGAGGATGACGCGTTGCTAAGTGGCATTGCCGCCCGCGCCGAGGCGGTCACCTATTCGGTCGGCATTCGCGGGACCACCAGCAACGACTTCGTGATGGTCCCGCTCCTGACCCCGCTGGCCTCCCAATTCGATTGGCGAGGGGAGATTCCCGCGGGTCGGGTCATCACCATCATCGACAACTACCTGCTCGGGTTCTTCGACGTGTTCCTCCTCGGCACCGGTCCCGCGCAACTCGACTCGGTCTCCTTCAGCGAGGTCGACGTCTTCGTCTTCCAGCCAGAGGAGCAGCGATGAGAGTCCGAAGTCTGCACCACGTGCAAATGGCGATGCCGCCGGGTGGCGAGGACGAGGCCGTCGTCTTCTATCAGGGTCTCCTGGGGATTCCCCGGGTGGCCAAACCGGCTCACCTCGAAGCACGGGGTGGCTGCTGGTTCGAGACGGAGGAGGTGAAGATCCATCTCGGCGTGGAGAAAGGGTTCACACCGGCCCGCAAGGCCCACCCAGCACTTCTTGTCGACGATCTCGTCACTCTGCGCGGGCGTCTCGAAGAAGCCGGATTCGACGTGTCCGAAGATGAGCCTCTACGGGGTTACGACCGCTTCTATGCGCTGGACCCGTTCGGGAACCGCGTCGAGTTCTTGATGGAGCGGTGAACGGGGGCTCCCGGCGGCCGCTCCAACTTTTTCTCGAATTCGGCCACGAGGGGGTTGAATCTGTCATATGACGAACGTATGTTCGAGACATGGAGTGGGACAGAGCCACACCGACACCCTAGAGCAGCAGTTGATCGCCGACGAGAGGTTGATCGGTCGGCTGCGAGCCCGCCAAATGGCTGTGTTGGAGGAATTGGACGTCCGTCAGGTGGCTATGGCTGATGGATGCAGGTCACTGTCCGAATGGGCTGCCGGTCGTTTGGACGTGGGGCCCGAATCTGCCAAAAGCCTGGTACGGACCATGCGCCGTCTCCAGGATCGTCCCGATCTCCAGGAGGTCTTGACGGCGGGCGAGGCCTCTTTCGACCGTGTCGAAGCCGTATCCCGAATCACGAACGAAGCGGGATTGATCGAGTGGGCCGATATCTCAGGCGTGCGTCGGGAGGCGGCGAGACGTGCTCGGATCACAACGGATTCTGAGCACCAGTCGGCTAAGGACCAATATCTGGCAATGCAGCCGGCCCTGGACGAGTCCCGATTCCGGCTGTGGGGCGAGTTGGACGGATATTCGGGCACCCTGGTGGACAAGGTGATCTCCGAAGCGGCCGATCAGCTACCCGACCTGCCGGACGGTTCGAGGGGATCCCGAGGATGGCGACGGGCGATGGCGTTGGTGCAATGTCTGACGTCCGACGATCCCCCTACAGGACAGGTAACAGTTTTCGTCGATGCCACAGAGGCTGCCCCCTCCGACGGTGAAGCGGGCGTCACGCTCGAATCGGGAGCCAGAGTCGGCCGCGTGGCGTTACAGGCGATTTTGTGTGACGCCACCACGGAGGTGATCGCACGCAGCGAAGATGGAAGGTTCATGGACTACGGCCGCAGCCAACGGACCACACCGCCCGCATTGAAGCGGGCGCTCCTGGCCGAATCCGGATTTCGATGTGCCGCTGACGGCTGTGATGGCCGCCAGCGACTCCAAGTGCACCACAGGATTCCGTGGGCTTTGGGGGGCAAAACCGACCAGGCCGACATGGTCGTGCTGTGTTGGTTTCATCACCAGGTGGTCGTCCACCAGCGGGGCTTCGAGATCTATGTGCACCCTGGTCACGGCCGGGTCAGATTCCGTATGCCTGATAGGGCGAAACGTGGGCCACCCAGCTAGGTGCAGTGCTCTCGCACCGACCACCCCTCCGACCTACCGATCACCTCCCAGACCACCCCAATAGGCGCGGCAGCGCCGTTTCACCATGTCCGAAGCCGTCAGCCGGCGACCACCTCGACGATCACGAAACCGGGCACGGTTCCATCATCGACGATGATCTCGTCCTCGATCCGGTAGGTACCCGGATCCACCGGCGGGATGACGATTGGATAACCCTGATCGAGACCGAGCCCGATGGAGGGAACCCTGATCTGAAACTCCTGGTTCACGGGGATGGTCTGTCCCGGATTGGAGCCGAAGCCGCGGTAGACGATGTGGGTGGTCACCCATTGAGCCCCGTCCCAGCACTGCCAGCCGGCATCCACCCCTGCCAATGCCCCCTCCGGCAGACCCTCCGAAGCCACCACCAGAAGCGCCTCACCCAGAGGGGTTGTCGGGGCAGGCTCCACCCTGATGTCGAGAACCGAGGTCGCGTCGACCTCCGACGCCGGTGGCTGGGTGCAGGTCCCGGAGGACGGTGGGGGAGTGGTGGTCGGATCGGTGGCCGGCGAGCAGGCCACGGTCACTGCAACGAGCGTCACGAGCAGTCGTCTCATCTACTGGTCGGGACGCTGTTGGGTGTCACCGGTGACGCTCTGGCCCGGCGTCTCGCCACGTTTGATGGCATCGATCGTCGCTCCGAGGGTGAAAGCATCGGATTCGCCGATGATCTTTCCGACGATGATCCCCTCCTCGTCGATGAAGAAGGTCTCGGGGATTCCAAACACCCCATAGCGGATGGCGGTGCGGCTTCCCGGATCGGCCAGGTAGTAGGCGTGCTCCGAACGCCCCGCCGTCTCCAGGTAGTCGATCGAGTTGGGCGGGCTCTCCTGATAGGAGATCTGCACCAGGGTGACCCCCTGGTCGGCGAAAGCGTCGGCGGTGGAGGTGAGAGCGTCGTGCTCATTGCGGCACTGCAGACACCAGGAGGCGAAGAAGTTGACCAACACGATGTCACCGTCGAGATCGGTCAGGGAAACCGTGTCCCCGCCTTCCAACGGGGCGAGGTCGAACTGGGGGGCCGGCTGGCCGATGAGCGGTGAGTCGACCAGACCAGGGTCGCTGCCGAACCGGGAAGCCAGGACGACGGCAAACGCCACCGCAGTCAAAGCGATCCCGTACCCGACCCAACGGATTCCGCGGTTCACGTAACGATCCTCATCGGCAACTGTCTCCAGATCGAATCGCGTCGAGGTCCGATTGAATCAGCTCGCGGGAGTCGTCGGCGAGCCCGGGGTCACCGAGAACCGCTTGCAGCAGTTCGGCGGCGCCTGCAGTGTCTCCAGTCCCGCACCACAGCACCTGCGCCTTGAGATAGCGGGCCGTGTCCGACCCGGGGTCGATGGCGAGGGCCTCGTCGAGGAGATCGATCGCGGTCCCGGCCTCACCGTTGCCCTCCCAGGCCATCCAACCCAACCTGATCAGTGCCGTCACCGCTTCCGGGTCCGCCGCGTTCGGCGACTCGGCCACGGCGAGATAGTGGGGGAACGCCGAGCGGAAGTCGCCGGTCTCGTAGTAGCGCTCGGCCAGGGCGAGACGCATCCCGTCCACCTGGGGATGGTCCGCGTTGGCGGCGATGACCGCCTCCATCGTCTCGTTGGACACTTCGGCGAGGTCCTGGCCCGCCAGGTTGGCGACACCCGAGACCGGTCCTTCACGTTCCTGGAGGAAGAACCCCGCGACTACGACGATCACAGCGAAAGCTCCGCCCAGGACCAGCAAGGGTGCCAGCCGCCATGCCCGGGATCGCACCGGACCGTCGTCGGTGCCCGGTCCGGGCCCGGGATGTCCCCTCCACCAGAAGATCACCCCGGCACCGATGACCAGGGCGACCACGGGGGCGACCCAGAGGACGAGCGTGGAGCCACGAGCCGGGGGGTCGAGGAGCACGGCTCCGCTGTAGGAGAACAACAACTCGTCGATGATCTCGTCGTCGCCGGCGCCGTCGTCGACCCGTTCCTCCACCAGCGCCATCATGTCGCGGGCCATCTGCGACGGGGAGTTGGCGATCGACTCGCCCTGACAGACCGGGCACTTGATGCGCTCGCCGATCGACTCGACACGATCGGCGGCTGTGGGATTGGTCGCCACCAGGGCGATCAGGACGGTGGCGAGCACCAGGAGCAGGGAAACCGTGAGGATGTTGCGGAGTCGTTCAGACATCGACAGTCGGACGCTCCTCGGCCATTCGGCGTTCCGTGCGTCTCGCCCTCATGGCCAGGAACCCGCCCAGGACCGTCACCAAGCCACCGAGCCAGAGGACCCAGATCATCGGTGAAGTGTCCAACGAGATGCTCACCGCGTCACCGGCATCCTCTGGAAGGTCGTCGAGGGTGAAGTAGAGGTCTCCCCCCGGACGATGGAGGACATCGGGGGTGCCCACACCCGACTGGGCGCCGAAGAAGTTCCACGACGGTTCGACGATGCCGACGGTGCGGTCCCCCCGGGTCACGGTCATACGTGCCCCTACGACGGTCTTGCCCGGCGGCGTCTGCTGGAAAGGTGACTCGTAGGTGATGGTGTAGCCCTCGAACGTCGTGGACTCTCCCGGCCGCATCTCCACCTGGGCGTGCGTCCCCAGATTGGCGGCGAAGGCGATCCCGATGGCGATCAGGACGACTCCGGCGTGACTCAGCTGCCCGCCCCAGAACGCCCCGTCACCCGTCACCACTTTCCGGGTCGCGTCGCCAACGGTCTCCCCGGTCTTGGCGGTGCGCCGGCCCACCTGCTCGACGAGCAAACCGACCAGCGTGGCGAGCACGAACACCCCGAGAGTGATGCTGAGAACCACCCAGCCGTTCCGGCTGACTGCCAGTGCGACGAGGACACCGGCGGCGAGTCCGACCACGGCCGGGTTGCGGACCCTTCGCCAGATCAGTTCCGGGCCGGTGGTCCCCCAGGGGGTGACCGGGCCGAAGCCCATCACCAACAAGAGCATGAAAGAGAGAGGGACGGCGAGCCGGTTGAAAAACGGTTCTCCCACACCCACCTGGGTCCCGGTGAATGCCTCCAGGATCAGCGGATAGGTGGTCCCGATGAGGACGATGAATGCGTAGACGCTGAGCAGGAGGTTGTTGACCAGGAAGGTTCCCTCACGGGAGACGAATGACCCGATTCGCGGGGAGGACGCCACCAGATCGGCACGGGTGGAGAAGAGCACGAACGATCCGACCAGAGTCAGCATCAGGAACCCGAGCAGCGCAGGCCCGATGGCCGATTGGGTGAACGAGTGAACCGAGTTGATCGTGCCGGACCTGGTGAGAAAGGTGCCGAGGATCGTCAACGAGAAAGTGCTGATGACGAGGATGAAGTTCCAGGCCTGAAGCATTCCCCTCCGCTGCTGCACGATCCCCGAATGGAGGAAGGCAGTGGCCACCAACCAGGGCATGAGCGAAGCGTTCTCGACCGGGTCCCAGGCCCAGTAGCCACCCCAGGAGAGCACCTCGTAGGCCCACCATCCTCCGAGGAGGATCCCCGCGGTGAGGAACGACCACGCCACCAGGGTGGAGCGGTGGCTCCTCCGCAGCCACTCGGGACCGGGCACGCCGAGGGCGAGGGCGCCGATGGCATAGGCGAACGGGACAGTCATGCCGACGTATCCGAGGTAGAGCACCGGCGGGTGGATCGCCATCATGAAGTGGTTCTGGAGGAGGGGGTTGGGGCCGGGCCCGTTGCCGGGTGCGTCGACCATGGCGAACGGCCACGGGCTCGAAGCCGCACAACCTGCCTCCATCGCCTCGACACACACTTCGAAGGGGTTGGCGACGGTGACCATGAGGCCGAAGAAGAAGACCGCCACTGCACCCATGACCGCCAGCGCCGCCGCACCGAGGCTGTCAGGCGAACGCCGGAAGTGTCGAAAGACGAACCAGGTGTAACCCGCCAGCACCAGGCCCCAGAGGACGATCGAGCCTTCGAGTGCCGCCCAGGCGGTGGCAACGTCGAACGGGAACGGAGTCAGCGACGAGTGGTGGTTGGCCGTGTAGACCAGGGAGAAGTCGTCGGTAAGCAGGGCCACCACCAGTGCCGCCATGGCGGCCACCGCACCCGAAACCAGGAGCCGGGCGGCACCTGCGAGGTTCGTGGCCCTGCCGCTGCGGGCGGTGACCACCCCCCGGGCTACCAGCAGACCGGCTCCTACGAGGGCCACGAGCATCCCCGCCGAGCCAAGGACTGAGAGCATCAACCTTCGTCCCCGTAGTTCCCCTCCAAAGGGATCTCGTAGTTCTCGTCGTGGCGGATCAACGCATCCTCGGAGACGAAGACCTCGCCGCTCCAGTAACCCTCGAGCAGGACCGGGACTTCCTCGTTGAACAGAGGCGGGGGAGTGTTCACCAATACGACCGGGATGGTCGCCGACCCGTCGGTGACCTCGAAGGTGAGATCTTCGCCGTCCGTCGTCAGCGAGCCGTCCACCACAGTCCCGGCGAGCCGGAACCGCTCACCGTCGGGGAAGTCCGCCCTCTGGCTCACTGCCTCGTTCGGGTAGAGGTAGTAGGTGAGGTTCTCGTTGAGCCCGGCGACGGTGATGGCCACGACGAGGGCGATCACTCCGGCGATCCCGAAGAGAACGAATTGCCGCTGTCCCATGAGATCAGTTTTGGCTGCGCCGTCGGCGGAGGTGGAGATAGACGGCATAACCGACGATCAGCCCGTATGAGATGAGGTAGGTGCCGGCGACGACCACGGTCTCAGACATCCTCGACCTCACTGAGACGTGGCGGGCGGACGGCCTCTCCCGCGAGCGTGCTCTCCGGTGCCGTTGCGGCTTCTGACTTGGCCACCTCGATCCGGGCGACCATCAGAGCCGCATAGAGCAACATGAACGCCCCCATGTTCACGAACATGGCCAGGAGCATCTCGTCGGGCATCGTGGACCCGTCGGGACGGATCGACTGGGTCTGGTGCAGGGTGCGGAAGAGGTTCACCGAGAAGTAGACCAGCGGAACCTGGACGACGGCGATGGTGCCGAGGATGGCCGACCGGCGGGCGCGTACGACAGGGTCGTCGATGGCGTTGCGCAGGGCGATGTACCCGAGATACACGAAGAACATGACCGCGGTGCTCATCAGACGGGGGTCCTGCCAATCCCAGGGTGTGCCCCACACCGCCTGTCCCCACACCATGCCGGTGAACAGCCCGATGGCGGTGAAAATGACACCGACTTCCACTGAAGCGGAGGCGAGCCGGTCCCAACGGTCGGTCTTCTTGACCAGCCACATGACCGAACCTATGGCTGTGACTCCAAAAGCGATGAAGGCGACCCACATTGATGGGGGGTGTATGCCGAGGAGACGGCTGTACCCGCCCTGGAGAGCGTCGGGCGGTGCGGTCAGGGCGAACCACAGACCTATGCCCACCGCAACCGCGGCCAGGCTCATCAGCACTCTCACTCGCGTCATCGTGTTGCTTCCTCGAGGGGTCTTGCCAGTGCCACGCCGGCGACCGCGAGGGCCAGGTCCGTGGCTATCAACAGCAATATCCAGGGAAGGATACCGGCGTCGCGTTCTAGTGCCTCAACCGACTGGGAAGCCCCGATGACCAGGGGCAGGGCCAGGGGCGCAACGATCAGCGAGGCGAGGACTGTCCGGTTGGAGAGCCCGGTAGTCACCTCGCCGGCCAGGGTCGCCAGCTCGGTGAGCCCGATGGCGACGGCCACGGTGGCGACCAACAAGACCGTCCAGCCACCGGCGGGCACCTCGGGGTCGAACAGGACCACCATCCCGACGAGGAGGGTGAGCATGAACCCGATCATCAAGACCACCCCGGAGATGACCCGGCCAACGAAGCGTGCTGCCGGGTCGAGCCCCAACAACGACTGCAGGTCCCTCCGCTCCCTGGTGTCGGTGGCCGACTGACGCAAGGCGACCTGCATCCCGAAGAGGATGGCGAGGGCCCAGAACACCCCGGTGCCGATGGTGGAGACCACCCCCAACCGCAGGCCGAGGGCGATGGGGAAGACCATCAGGGCGACGACGGCGAAAGGCAGCGTGATGCGCAACGTGTTGCCGATGCGACGCTCCACGACCAGGTCGACTCGGGCGATCTCGATGGCTTGGCGCCAGAACGTCATGTCACCGTCTCCAACCGTCCCCCGGAGAGAGCGAGGACCCGGGTGGTCAGGTCGGTCAGCTGAGACCGGTCGTGAGACACAATCAGACACCCACCACCACGGCTTCGAACCGAGCCCACCAGTGCGTCGATCAACGCCCGGGCCGAGTGGTCGAGACCGGAGGCGGCCTCGTCCAGCAGGAGGAGGAGTGGCTTGGTGATGAGGAGATGGGCGATCTCGACCCGGCGCTTCATGCCGAACGAGCAGGCTTCGGCGCGACGGTCCGAAGCGTCGGCGAGACCGACCACGTCGAGGGCGTGGCCAACCCGCGACGTCTCCACCCCGGAGAGGCGGGCGACGTGCTCGAGGTTCTCGAACAGCGTCAACTCGGGGAGCAACGAGGGTTGATGACCGATGAGGCCGATCGAGCGACGCACGGTCGGGAGCTCCTCCGGCGCGAGATCGCTCCCCAAAACCTCGACGGAGCCGTGGTCAGTGGCGAGAAGGGTGGCCGCCGTCCTGATCAACGTGGTCTTGCCCGAGCCGTTGGGCCCGGCCACCCCCACCGCCTCACCGGGACGTATCTCTAGCTCGACCCCACGTAACACCGGCCGTCCTCCCAGCGAGACGCCGGCATCACGGAACTGGAGCACCGATTCCACATGCGGAGTCTCACCGTCCGCGGGTCCCGGCTCAAGTCGAGGCCGGTGTCGCCGTCCTCGGGAGAATCGGCCCGACGACCATGACGAGCACACCGAGGAGTGCTCCTATCAGGTACCACCCGATCGGACCGCCGGTGATGCTCGGACGCATCGGCTCGGTGAGCAACCTCGTCAGCGAGATCCCGGCGAGGGCGGCACCGGAGCGCAGCCAAGGGCCCCATCCGAGTCGCGACACCAGCCAGGCGCCCAGGGCGAGCGCGATCGCGGCATAGATCTCAACCGGATGTCGGGTCACCGCACTGCCGGGGAGGGCCCAGGCCCACGGGAGGTCCGAGACGGAGCCGAGACACGCCCCCCGCCAAACGCAGCCGGCATGCCATCCGGCGAGGGCCAGCACGATCGCCGGGGCCATCGCATCGACGGCGCCGGGTGTGTGCCGTGTCGCCCAGACCAGGGCGACCACGAATGCGGCAGCGGCGGCGGCGGTGTGGACACCACCCCGGACGATGATGAGCTCGCCGATGTTGGTCACCGGGTTGATCCCCTGGGCCAGCATGGTGGTGATCCTGCCCACGACGAGCCCGATGAGCCCCGCCCCGATGAGCCGATCGTATGCGTGCTCGGGCAGACCTTCCGACCACAGTCGCAGACCGAGCCAGCCCAGCACCGCCGCCGTCAACACGGCCCAGAGGAGGGTGAACTCCACCTACGGCCCCAGCCTCTCCAACTCGTCGAGGTGGATCGCCAGGGTGCGCTCGTCGATCACACCGTTGTGGAGTTGGACGAGCTCTCCATTCGGTGCGAAGAAGAACGTCACCGGTGTGCCGAAGGCGCCGTAGTGGTTGGGGATCGAGCGGTCCCGGTCGAAGAAGTGGTCGAAGTCGAGGCCGAACTCGGCGAGGAACTCCCGGGCGCCGGTCTGGGAGTCCAGGACATCGACACCTATGAAGGCGATGCGATCGCCATACTCGGCGTGGGCCTGGTCGAGGAGTGGCGCTTCAGAGCGACAGGGGAGGCACCACGAAGCCCACACGTTGACCACTGCCGGTCGCCCCAAATTCACGAGATGTGACTCGAACTCGCTGACGGTGATCTCAGGCAGTTCGGCCACATCGGAGGGGTCTCCCGTCGGGCTGTCACACGCGACGACAGTCAGTACGAGGACGGCGGCGACGACAGCTCTCAGGCGGCGGCTCTGCGGGCGGCAGTGAGTCGCACGACGCGCTGGGTTGGGTAGGCGAGGGTCCCGGTGCACTCCACCAGTTTGACCCGATTCGACTCCAACCACCGCCAGATGATGCCGACTTCCTCCCCGGCCTCGACCGTGGGCGCCACCTCCGGGATTGGCATCGGCTGGGGAAAGTGGTTGCGCAGCCTCGGTGGTTGCCCGGCGGGCCGGGTCTCGACGAGTGTGCCGTGGTCGATCACCGCGGCGGTCCCGTCGGCGTGCTCGACTTCGAGCCACCCGGCCCCGGCCAGGGCCT
>CAZZIG010000004.1:0-6383 GCA_964653975.1 uncultured Acidimicrobiaceae bacterium | reverse complement strand
CGGCGTTGGCCCTGCCTTGGGCACCGGGGTCATCGGGACGGTTCCCGTTGCCCTCACCGTCCGTTTCCGAATCGGCGTCGCCCGGGCGGTTGCCGTGCTTGCAGTCGGCGAGGACGCTGGTGAAATCAACGGACCCAGGCTCATCGCCGACCTGATCGGCATCGGGGTCGACGTCGGGGACGTTGATCTGCTGATCCCCCTTGCCCAGGTCAGACTGGGCGAGGAACCGCACCAGACAGCCTCGACCCGGCCCGTCGTACATCTGGTTGAAAGCCCTCATGAACATGCCGTGGTTGACCTGTTGGTTCGGTCCCTCCACAGAGGTGCCTACGACACCGCACTCGCCATCGGAGCCGTTGTACGCGAAGTCCTCTTCCACGGGCTCGAGATCGTCGGCGAGGTCTTCGGCGGCGGTGGGCGGGAACAAGAGAACCGTGCCGTCCTGCTCGAGCAGTTCGATCTCGATGACGTTGTTCTCCTCGGCGCCGTAGGTGACGTCGACTTCACCCTCGATGGCGCAGTCGTAGAGCCCGTCGACATCTGAAGTACCCCAGACGAGGATTCGGTACTGCTCGTCGTAGCCGAAGTTGAAAGTGGTGTCTTCGCGGTCATCCTCGGTGGCGGCCATGGCCAGTCCGGAGATGGCGAGCATCCCCAAAACCGCCGTCAAGACCGTCAGCTTCCTCTTCACTGGTTGTTCTCCTGGTTGCGTACGTTGCCTCGGCGCCCGGCCACTTCCCACTCCTGTCATCGTCCAAACCCTCCCCGGGGAAACGGCCGGGACGAGAAATGGTCCTCTGAACCCCTATTTCGCTGCGCCGGTATCTCTTTGCAGGAGTCCGGCGATTGCATGGGTGCAATGTTGACGACCAGACGCGAGGATCGAATCTTCGATGCCCTCCTCTCACGGGAGACGATCGAAGACGAGGAATTCGCTGACCTCTCCGAGGTCGTGGCCACCATCTCCCTGAGGAGAGAGACCGCCCCGACCGACGCCAAGGCAGCGGAGTTCGCGGAGATCGCCGCCCGGATGGCCCGCTCAGGGGAGGGTGGGCCGGCACGGAGGATCAGGACCGGCTACCGACCGTTGATCCCGCGTCTGGCCACCGCCGCGCTGGCGGTGGTGCTCGCAATCGGGATGACCGGTGTCGCCGTCGCCGCCGACACTGCCCGACCCGGCCAACCGCTCTACGGGATCGACCGCGCCCTCGAACGCATCGGCATCAACGACGGTGGTCTCGGGGAACGCATCGAGGAGGCCAACCAGTTGGTCGCCACCGGCTCGCCATCCGAAGCGTTGGATCATCTCGCCGACTCATTGGTGACGATGTCTGCCGGTGCGGCGGATGCCCTGCAGAGCGCTGCTGCCAAGGTGCGAGACGGCGGAAACGACGACAACCCGTCACAGCACGTGAGAGAAGACGTGGCCAGCATGCTCGAATGGATGTCGGGCTCGGATGTCTCCGGTCGGGAGTTCGGCGAGGAGGTCTCCGAACGGGCACGCAACATCGGGCAGAGCCCGCCCGAGCCTGCCGGGAGGCCCGACCCTGCATCGGAACCCATCCCCGGGAGGGGCGACGGGCAGAGTGGGGGCAACGGTCAAGGGCCGCCGGATGGGTCACCACCGGGCCAAGGCGGGTCGCCACCAGGCCAAAGTTCACCACCGGGCCCGCGCGGCCCCTGAGGTGGGGGCATGTCGGGGGTCCCGGATCGACTACCAGTCCGGGGCCCCCGACGGGCAAACCTCTCGACGGTTCAGCGCGCCGGGTTTAGTATCTCGTCATCGAGGGTCGGGTTGGGATGATCAGCGAAGGAGCTGACATGCCCAAGCGACACACCGGCCTCGTGGTCGGGAAGGACTTCCGTCCTCCCGAAGGTGCCGAGCCGATGGACTGGTGTTACCTGACGGTCGATCTCTCCGACGAGGACCGGATCTCGGTGAGGATTCGTCGCGACCAGGTGACCAGGGCCGATGTTGGCGACGTGGTGGTGTTCAGAACGCCCCGGGTGGCCGACATTCCCGTGTCACGGGTGACACGGGTCGCCTCCAACCCCAGTCTCCTCCCCCCGGTGAAACGAGACTCGTTCCAGGACTGACACAGCGAATATGCATGCGGCGTTCCCCGGATGCTGCGTGTCGTCCTGATCGCGGGCCGGCCCCAGCGCGGCCTATCTTGCCGCCATGACTCCAGCGCAACTGGCCCAGATCAAAGTCCCCTCCGACCCCCGCGTGTCTCCCGACGGGTCCAGAGTCGCCTTCGTCGTGTCGGTTCCCGACCTGGACAACGACCGCTACGACAGGTCGATCTGGGTCGAGCACGAGCAGTTCACCACCGGACCCGGTGACACCGCGCCCCGCTGGTCGTCGGACGGCTCCCAACTCGCCTTTCTCCGCAGCGTCGACGGAGAGCCCGCTCAGGTCGCGTTGATCCCCGTCGACGGTGGCGAGGCTCGGATCCTCACCGACTTCGAACTGGGTGTGGAAGCCCTGGAGTGGTCTCCCCGCGGAAACCGGCTCGTCGCTGTTGCGGTCACCTACAGCGACGAGTGGGCCGACCTCGACGAGGACGAGCGGCAACGCCGCCCCCGCCGGATCACCACCGTCCCCTACCGCTTCGACACCAGAGCCGGGGGTTGGACCCACGATCGGAAGCGGCATCTATGGCTCGTCGACACCACCGGAGCCGAGGAGCCTCGCTGTCTCACCCCGAGCGACGCCGACGAGGACTTCCCGGCCTGGTCACCGGATGGAAAGCGGATCGCCTTCATCTCCGACCGCGACCCGCGACGGGGCCTCGTCTCAGGAAACGACGTGTGGGAACTGGATGTGGAATCCGGGGAGACCACCCAGGTGACCAACCGGGGCTTCTGGGCATACGCCTCCTACCGACCCGATGGGGTGCTCCACCTGCTCGGCGACACCGAGTCGCGCTATCCGATCGACTCCCACCTCCACCGACGAGAAGACGACGGCAGCCTCACCAACCTCACCCTCCACATCGACCGGGGTTGTGTGTCCCTGGCGGCCGGCCCGGCCGCGTTGCGGTGGGACGACGACAGCGCCGTCGCGGGGCATGAGGATTCGGGGCGGTTCGGCATCATCAGGGTGAGCCCCGACGGGTCGGTAGAGAACCTCGTCGGCGGGGACAAGGTGGTGACCGGATTCGACATCGCCGACCGCCGACTCGTATACACCGTCTCCACCTGGGACTCTCCGGGCGAGGTGTTCTCCGACCGCACTCCCCTCACCAACCTCGACGACACCGATCTCGATCTCGTCGTGCCAGACCATTTCCGCGTCGAATCCGACGGGCACGAGATCGACGTGTGGGTGTATCTGCCCGACACCGACGGCAAGGTGCCACTCCTGCTCAACGTCCACGGTGGCCCGGCCTCTCAATACGGGTTCGGTTTCTTCGACGAGTTCCAGGTCTACGCGGGCGCCGGTTACGGCGTGGTGGCCTGCAACCCGCGCGGCTCGTCGGGCCGGGGCGGCGACTTCTTGAAATCGGTGGTCGGCGAGGGCTGGGGCGAGGTGGACCAGGCCGACATCGCCGCTGCCGTGGAAGGCGCCCTGGCTCGTCACGACCGTCTCGACCCCGACCGGATGGGTGTGATGGGGGGTTCGTACGGAGGCTTCATGACTGCGTGGCTCATCGCCAGGGAAGACCGGTGGAAGTCGGCGGTAGTCGAACGAGCCCTGATCTCGTGGACCAGTTTCGCCGGGACGTCCGACATCGGTGGCGTCTTCCCCGAGAACTACCTCGGAGAGACGTACCCGGACGCCTGGGAGACCTGGTGGGAGAAGAGCCCGCTGGCGTTGGCGCACCAGGTGACGACACCCACACTCGTCCTCCACGCCGAAAACGACTACCGCTGTCCGATCGAACAGGCCGAGCAGTACTTCATGGCCCTGCTCCGCAACGGGACCACCACCGAATTCCTCCGCTTCCCGGGGGAGGGCCACGAGATGAGCCGATCGGGCAAGCCACGTCACCGTCGGGAGCGTTTCGAGGCCATCGTCGACTGGCACGACCGCCATCTGAAGTGACCGGGGTGGGTGGCTTGGTCGGGTTGGGCTCGCCGGGTTGGTCTGGTCGGGTTGGTCTCGTCTGCGCTGCAAACGGTGACGGTGGGCGCGACACCCTGCAGCACGGTCGAGGGAAACCCGGGGTGGTCTCGTCTCCGCTGCAAACCGTCACGCTGGGCGCGACACAATGCAGGACAGTCGAGAGGGAACCGGGTTGGTCTCGTCTCCGCTGCAAACCGTCGCGCTGGGCGCCACACCCTGCAGCACAGTCGAGAGAAACACCCCCGCCCCCTCGTCTCCGCTGCAAACCGTCACCCCAGACGCGACACCCTGCAGCACAGTCGAGAGGCGACCGCGTCAGGCCACGACCACCGTCTTGGCGTTGAGAAACTCCTTCATCCCCAGGTCGGACAGTTCGCGGCCGTAACCGCTCATCTTGATGCCACCGAAGGGGAGTCTCGGGTCGGAGGCCACGAAGGCATTGACGAAACACGCCCCCGCCTGGAGACGGTCCCGCGCCACCTCCTCCCCCAGTTCGACGTCGGATGTGAAGATCGCCGCACCGAGACCGAAGTCGGTGTCGTTGGCGATCCGCACCGCATCATCGAGGTTCTTGGCAGCGATGACCGCGGCGACCGGCCCGAAGGTCTCCTCGTGATATGCCGCCATCCCGTCGGTGACCCCGGAGAGAAGAGTCGGTGGGTAGAAGGCGCCATCCCCTTCCGGCATCTCACCACCCATCAGCAGAGAGGCTCCGGCTTCGACCGAGCGTCGCACCTGATCGTGTAACTCGTCGCGTAGATCCGCCCGGGCCATCGGGCCCAAGGTGGTGTCGGGATCGTGGGGGTCGCCCATCACCGCCCTCGACAACCCGGCCGTCATCAGCTCGGTGAACTCTTCGACGACCGGCTCCTCCACGATGAACCGTTTGGCGGAGATACACGACTGCCCGCCGTTGATGAGACGAGAGCTGGCACAGGTCTCGGCAGCTTTGGCGAGGTCGGCGTCGGCGAGCACGATGTAGGGATCCGAGCCGCCCAACTCGAGGACCGTCTTCTTCAACAAGGAGCCGGCCTTCGCGGCCACGGCGCGTCCCGCCGGATCAGATCCGGTGAGGGTCGCGGCCACGACACCGGGATGCTCCAGCACCTCGTCGACCCGGCTGGAAGGGATCACCAGGCTGCGGAAAAGACCGTCGGGGAACCCCGCCTCGACGGCGAGACGGTCGATCCAGAGGGCACACCCGGTCACGTTGGAGGCATGCTTGAGGATTCCCCCGTTGCCCGCCATCAACGCCGGGGCGAGGAATCGGTAGACCTGCCACAGAGGAAAGTTCCAGGGCATCACCGCGAGGACGACACCAAGCGGTCGGTAGGCCAGATACGACTTGGTGCGGTCGGCGTCGATGTGCTCGTCGGCGAGGACACTCTCGGTGCTCTCGGCGTAGTGACGACAAACCCAGGCGCACTTGTCCACCTCACCCACACCCTGGGTCACCGGCTTCCCCATCTCGTCGGCCATCAGGGCCGCCATCTCGTCCCGGTTCTCCTCGAGGAGGTCGGCCATTCGTCGCATGGGACCGGAACGTTCGGCAATCGTCGTCCGCTCCCAGTCACGTTGCAGGTCGCCGGCAGTCTCGATGTGCCTCTGGACGTCGGCAGGGGACGTCTCCTCGTACTCGGCCACGACTCGGCCGTCGGTGGGGCTGATGGATGAGATCATGAGACGATTATGCCCGACCGCACACGGCTCATCTTCGGAGCCGGCGGTAGGTTGGTGGCCAGATGGACGACCCACGTGTTCTCCACCCGGGCCACGCCCCCACGCCTTTCACCGCCGAGCAGATCAAGCTGGGCTGTCCCACCGGGCGCATCGTCACGGCCCGCACCGAGGCGGCCGGTGAGCCCGACCGGGTCGACGTGACCGTTTTCGCCGAGACCGACGGGGAAGGGGCGGTGCTGGAGAGCAACGGCCAGCAGCACCGGGTCAGTTGGCGGGAGCTGCAGGGACACGCCTCGTTCCCCGCCAAGGCCACCACCATCGACGAGGACGTCGTCGAGGGTCCCCTGGGGCGGATGGAGTGTCTGAGCTATCGCGTCGTCACCGGAAACACCGCAAGCACGTTCTGGTTCGCCAAGGACCGACCGGGCATGCCGGTGTTGTTCACCACGGAGGTAGACGGCGCCCTGGTCTCGACGACCATGGTGATCGCCGACGAGCTCTGAAATCTCGAGGCGCTGGGACCCGTATACGGGTCCCACTTCCTGAGGAAAGCGGTCAGAAGTCGAGCCGGGCCTGCTCCTCGAGGGTGTCGAGGGAGGACTGGAGGATGCCGGTGTGGGAGATGGTGTAC
>CAZZIG010000003.1:0-5648 GCA_964653975.1 uncultured Acidimicrobiaceae bacterium | reverse complement strand
GGTCGACCACGAACTTGAACTCACGATCCTTGCCGGCCGGGATGATCGGCTGGTCGGCCACGTCGACGGTCACCTTGCGACGGGTCTCGTCGTCGCTGTCGGGGGGTGGAGCCGTCACCGAGACCAGTACCAGGTCTTCGTTGCCCGTGTTGTCCACGGTGTAGGTCTCACCAGCCCTGACGTAGACCCCCAAGTCGGGATGCAGCACGTGGGTGTCCCCTTCGAGGTGGAGCGAGCCGGACCCGGAGACCACGTAGGCGATCTCGTCACGGTCCTCGTTGCGACGCTCCGGTGAGGTCCCCGGGGCGAAGGTGAGCACGCTCTGGACGAGAAGCTCGGCACCCACCGAATCGTCGATCATCGTCCTGGTCGAGACCGCGCCATCGGCTTCGGGCACGGGTTTCACTTGCGATACGTGTGTGACGTAGCCGGACATCCTCTTCACTCAGCCTGGGACCGGGGGATTGTGGCATGGTTCGACCCTTCGCGTCGCTGTGGATGGGCTCGTTCGATCTGTTGGGCTACGAGGTGTGCAGAGGGGATCTCCCTGCATGGTGGGTCAGCCGGAGAGGATCTCGGCGAGCGTGGAGGCGTTGATGTTGCCCCCGGAGACGATGCAGACCACCTTTCCCGCCCCGGCCCCGCCCCCGAGTGCCGCCGCCACCGACGCCGCCCCCGCCCCTTCGGCTACCAGGTGGTTACGCATCGCCAGGGCCCGGACTGCGCTCTCCACGTCCTGAAGCGACGAGACCAGCGATCCGGTGAGCAACTCGCTGACCAGCGGCCACATCTCGTCGAGCACCCGGCCGGACCCGATCCCGTCGACGAAGGAGGGGGTGTACTCGATTGCGGTGGGCTCACCGGCGGCGAAGGCGGCGTGGAGCGCCGCCGAGGTCTCCACCTCGGCGGCGTAGACCGGCACGTGGGGAGCGAGGTGACGCAGCGCCGAGGCGATGCCCGAGCTGAGGCCCCCACCACCGTAGGGAACCACCACCGCGTCGAGGTCGGGGAGGTCCTCCACCAACTCCAGGCCGATGGTGCCGTTGCCCGCCATGACCGCCCGGTCGCTCACCGGATGGACGAAGACCCCGCTCTGGCCGTCGTGTTGGTGGGTGACGATGATCTGCCACCATTCCTCGAAGGGGACCTTGACGACAGACGCGCCGAGACGTTCCAGGGCCTCGAGCTTGGCCTCGGGAGCGTGGTCGGGAACCACCACCGAGCATCGGATCCCGAGCCGTGCCGCGTTCCATGCCACCCCCTGGGCCATGTTCCCCGCACTCGCCGTCCACACCCCTTCCCTCAGGGCGTCGTCACCGGCGATCGCCATGGCGTTGCCGGCGCCCCGGATCTTGAAGGCACCGATCGGCTGGAGGTTCTCCAGTTTGAGGTAGACCTCCATGGGTGCGGTGTCCATGTTGAGCCGGATCAACGGAGTGCGCACGGCGAGCCCGAGGAGACGTCCCCGGGCCGCTTCGATCTCTTCGAGGGGGAGCGGCTCAGCCATGTCGTGCTCCTCCGAATTCGAAGGTGAAGCCCCGGTTCGACTCCACCGCGTTGCGATAGACCAGATCGGCGCTGGCGATGTCCTCGACGGCGATGCCGAGCGATACGAACAAGGTGATCTCCTCGTCCGAGCCCCGACCGGGATAGGTCCCGACGATGATCTCCCCGAGCTCGGCGACGATGTCGTCGTCGTCGACCGCACCTTCTTCGCGGGCCATGATGAAGTCGCCCGACTCGTTGACAGTCGACTCCCTGCGGTCGACGAAGATGCGTGAGCGGGCCATGGCATCCGAGTCGAGCTCGCGGGCGAATGGGACGCTGGAGCCGACCGCGTTGACGTGCATCCCCTGCTCGAGCAGGGAGCCGGACAGGATCGGGTCCGGAGACGCCGTCGTGGTGCACACGATGTCAGCGCCGGCCACGGCTTCCTCGACCGAGGACACGGCCCGGGCGTTGCCGTCTGTGTTCGCCACGAGCCTCCCGGCGCTCTCCGGGGTCCGGCTCCACACCCTGATCTCGTCGATCGGCCGGACCAGTGGGATCGCCCGGGCGTGACTGTGCCCCTGGACCCCGGCTCCGAGGATGGCGAGCACCGACGAGTCCTCCCGGGCGAGGAGGTCGGTGGCCACCGCCGAGGCGGCCGCGGTGCGGATGGCGGTGATCTCGGTGGCGTCGATGACCGCCTTGAGCCGCCCGTTGCCGGAGTCGAACAGCATCACCGTCCCCTGATGGGAGTCGTATTCGGTGCCGGCGTTTCCCGGGAAGACGGTCACCGTCTTGATCCCCATGGTGTCGATCGAGCCCAGGTAGCCGGGCATCATCCCCAGCGCCCCGATCTTCTCGGGAAGCCACATGACCGGTCGCAACGGCTGGATGCCCTCACCGCGGGCCAGGTCGCCGAGCGACCGACGCACCGCATCGATGCAGTCGGTCATCGGCAACAGGTCTGCCACCTCGTCCTGGCCGATGAAAACCGTTGCCATCAGTCTTCCTGTTCGGCGAAAACGTCCCCGACCTCGCTCCACGCCGACTCGTCGAGATCGAGCCCCAGCGCCTCTTCCACCGGGTCGAAGTGGGACAGCCGACGCGGGCCGACGATCGACGAGGTGACATCGGGATGATTGCGGAGCCAACCCAGGGCGAGCCCGGCCATGCTCACGCCGGCGTCTGCGGCCATGGCGGCGAGACGGTCGAGACGGTCGAAGGTTGTCTGGTTCCAGTAGCGCAGGTAGCCCTCGGGACGCTTGGTCATCCGGGATCCGTCCGGGTAGTCCTCCCCGAGGCGGTACTTGCCGGTGAGCAGTCCCCCGGAGAGCGGGCTGAAGTTGGTGAAGCCGAGACCCTGGTCACGGCACAACTCGAGCATCTCCGTCTGTTGGCCCTGGTCGATGAGGTTGAACGAGTTCTGGATCCACTCGAAGCGGCGAAACCCGCCGACGTCGGCCACCCACGAGGCCTTGGCCATCAGCCAGGCAGGGAAGTTGGAGGCGCCGATGTAACGTACCTTGCCGACGTCGATCAGCGAGTCGAGGACGTCGAGGGTCTCCTCGAGAGGTGTGTTCGGGTCGGGCTGGTGGACGATGTACATGTCGAGATGGTCCACACCGAGACGCCCCAGGCTGACGTCGATCTGTTCGAGGATGTGCCGTCGGGACAGCCCCTGTTGGTTGGGCCCGTCACCCACCGGGTTGGCCACCTTCGAGCTGATGAGGAGGTCGTCGCGGACGGAGGGGTCTTTGCCTGACAGCCACTCGCCGATCGTGGCTTCGCTGCGGCCACCGCCGTAGGCGTTGGCCGTGTCGAGATAGTTGATGCCCAGGTCGACGGCCCGGTCGAGGAGGGCGAAGGCCTCCTCCTCGGACTCTCCCTGGCCGAAGAACTCCGGGGCGCTGCCAATCCCCCCGAAATTGCCGCAGCCCATGCCGAAAGAGGAGACGCGCAGCCCGGTTCGCCCCAGATTGTGAAACTCCAACTCGTCACCTCCACGACGGGGACCAACACCATAGGAGCCGTTCCCAGGGCGCGACGGACGTGGCCACTGCACTAGCGTGACCCGACCCGTCCCGGACACAATGAGGAAGCTTTGACCACGCGGTTGATACCCGGCCCCACCGGCCACACTGCACATGTCGACCCCTTCTGCAGGAAAGGGCTGCCCCCTGTCGAGCAGTGGCCGGTTATGCACTGGGACGTCCCCCGTTTCGCTTATCCCGGTCAGATGAACTCAGGCACCAGGCTGCTCGACGATGCCTTGGGCGCCTGGGGCGACCGCCCCTGCATGATCGCGGCCGACGGCTCGGTGAGCCTCACCTACGGGGCGTTGCACCAGTGGTCCAACCGCATCGCCAACGTCCTCGTGGAGGATCTCGGCCTCCAGCCCGGCAACAGGGTCTTGCTGCGCTGCTTCAACCATCCCTGGGCGGTGGCGGCGTGGTTCGCCGTCGTCCGCGCCGGGGGAGTCGTGGTGACCACCATGCCGCTGCTCCGGGCGGGCGAGATCGAAACCACCATCTCCAAGGCGGAGATCGGCCTGGCGCTTTGCGACTCCCGTCTCATGGAGGAGATGGAGAAGGTGTCCGGCGACGTCGTGGTGGTCCCGTGGGGCGACGAGGGAGCCGACGACCTCCTGGTGCGGGCACAGTCGAAGTCAGACCAATTCACCCCGGTCGACACGGCCGCCGACGACGTTGCGTTGCTCGCCTTCACCTCGGGCACCACCGGCGAGCCGAAGTGCACCATGCATTTCCATCGCGACGTCCTCGCCATCGCCGACATGTTCAATCCTGTCCTGTCTCCCACCGCAGACGATGTCTTCTGCGGCAGCCCTCCGATCGCCTTCACCTTCGGCCTCGGCGGCCTCGTGATGTTCCCGATGCAGGTGGGGGCTTCGACGGTGCTCACCGAGCGGCCGGGCGAAGAGTTCCTCGATGCGATCTCCCGGCTCGAGCCCACCGTCTGTTTCACCGCACCCACCGCCTACAGGGGGATGCTGGCATCGATGGACGAATATGACATCGGCTCGCTCCGCGCCGGAGTGTCGGCCGGGGAGACGCTGCCCAAGCCGACCTGGGAGCAGTTCAAGGAAGCCACCGGCGTCGAGTTGATCGACGGGATAGGGGCCACCGAGATGCTCCACATCTTCATCTCGGCCTCGGGTGACGACATCCGCCCCGGAGCCACCGGCCGGCCCGTCCACGGGGTCACGGCCCAGGTCGTCGATGAGAACGTGGAGCCGGTTCCCGACGGTGACGTCGGCTTGCTCGCGGTGCGGGCGCCGACCGGTTGCCGTTACCTCACCGACGAGCGACAGACCGAGTACGTGAAGGAGGGATGGAACCTCACCGGCGACTCCTACGTCCGCGATCCCGACGGCTACTTCTGGTATCAGGCCCGTGCCGACGACATGATCATCTCGTCCGGCTACAACATCGCCGGGCCCGAGGTGGAGGCGTCGTTGCTCCGCCATCAAACGGTGGCCGAGTGCGCCGTGATCGGTGTCGCCGACGAGATGAGGACCCAGGTGGTGAAGGCGTTCGTCGTCCTCCGTCCCGACGTCGAGCCCAGCGCAGACCTGGCGGGGGAGTTGCAGGGCTTCGTCAAGGACGACATCGCCCCCTTCAAGTACCCGAGAGAGATCGAGTTCGTCTCCGCGCTTCCCAAGACCCAGACCGGAAAGGTGCAGCGCTACCGCCTGCGGGAGGCCGAGGAGGCGAAGACCGAGTGATCACAGCAGTGACCCAACCCGAAATGGAGGTATGACATGTCCGTTCTATCGAGTCTCACCGGGGCCCTGTCCTCGGGGTCGGTCGAGGTGATCGATCTCACCGCTCCGCTATCGAGCGACACACCGCTGCTCGAGCTGCCCCCCGAGTTCGGCCAGACCGCCCAATTCCAACTGGAGGAGATCTCCAAGTACGACGACCGCGGCCCCGCCTGGTACTGGAACAACTTCCACACCGGTGAGCACACCGGCACCCACTTCGACGCCCCCATCCACTGGGTCACCGGTCGCGACCAACCCGACATCGCCTCGGTTCCGGTGTCCGCCTTCGTCGCCCCGGCAGTGGTGATCGACGTCGCCGACCGGGTGGCGGACGACCCCAACTTCCTCATCGAGAAGGAGCACCTCGACGCCTTCCAGG
>CAZZIG010000002.1:0-9967 GCA_964653975.1 uncultured Acidimicrobiaceae bacterium | reverse complement strand
CTACTGACAGGGGCGAAATAGCGCCTCGTCATCCAGGTGCGAAGAGTGGAGGATGCCGGTCTAAATCAACCGCAGGACCAGCCGCGCCGTGTATCCGACCATCACCCCCCAGAAGAGCCAGGTGTAGCCGAGCTCGCCGATTCCACGGTTGATCCGCCGACCCGAAAACGTGGCCACCACCATCAGCGGCACCGCGGCCAAGGCGAGGACGAAACTGTCGCCACCCAACAGGTTGGCGTCGGCGAACACCACAGACTTGGTGACGTCGCCGGCGAGAGAGGCGAGAGAGGCGGCGCCGACGAAGTGGGCTCGATCTAAGTCGAGTTGACGGATCGCCATCCCCTTCAATGGCCCGGAGGTGCCCGAGAACCCCGAAGTCGCACCGGAGCCGAAGGCGAGCACCGGACCGCCCACCCGACGCAGACGGGTCAGATCGAGACGCTCGGCGACGAGAGCGGCGACGAAACTGGCGATCACCGCGGTGGTCACCACCTGCTCGGGGGCGGCGACGAGAAGCCGAGCCCCCACACCGGCGCCCACCGCCACGAGCGCGATCACCACCAGCGCCTTGCGGTAGGGCATGGTCTCCCGATAGACGAACATCTTGACCACGTTGTTCGCCGCCAGGAGCAGGGCGGCCAGCGCCACACCTTCCTTGGTCCCGAGAACCAGCGCCAGGGTCGGCACCAGCACCAGCGACCCTCCCAGACCGGCGGATGCGGACACGGTGAACGAGACCGCCACCGCGATCAGAGTGATGACGACGACGCCGGGCTCCATGGTCAGCTCACACGTGGACGGCGGGCAGGTCGGCCTTCTTCAGCATGGCGTTGAGCGCCGCCAGGTCGGTGGCCAGCACCTCTTCCAGCCTGGTCACCTGCTCGTCGATCTGGGCGGTGTATTTGTCGGCCACCCTCAAAGCGTTGCGAGTGGGACGGGCGTCGGCAGAGCCGACCACGCTGAGCACCGAGGCCAGTCTCTCGGCGAGACGGGCCGGCTCGTTGAGCCCGAAGACGTCCTTGTGCTCCCCGGGGAGCATCAGCTGGTCTTCGATCTCGTGGATCTTCTCCTCCAACACGTCGACGGTGGCAAGCACCTCGTCGCTCAGGTCGCGACGCTCCCGCCACGACTCGAGCTGTTTCGTGATCGACCGGCAGGTGATCACCGCCCCATGCGCCTTCGAGATCTCGTCGCGAATCCGGATCAGAGTCTCGAGCTGCTCCCCGAGGTCCTCTGCAGAAACGTTCACCCGTGGGTCGTTGCGCACCTCGAAGCCCTGGGTGAGGGTTGTGGTCTCCCCGGAGGGATCCGTGACCACCAGACTGACCTGGTAGCTGCCCGGCACCACCAGCGGCCCGACGTTGGCCGCGGCGCCCAACTTGTTGCCCAACACCCGTGTCGCTCCGGCGTGGCGGAGGTCCCAGACGAATCGGTTGACTCCGGGTTTGGTGGTGATCCAAGGCCCGGCATGGAACGTCTTCTCGTCTTCGCTCATCCCGTCCCACCCCTCCGGCTTCGGCTCGAAACGACGCACCGGGTTGCCGTCGGCGTCGGCGAACTCCAGGGCAACACCGGTCCCCTCCTCCAACTCGCCGAGTGTGTAGTGGACCACCGGGCCGGCCGGTCCCGACTCCCCGGCGTCGAGGAAGGTGCGTCTCGGCTGGCCGGTTTCGTCGGGCTCGGCGTCGAAGATGGTCGCCTTGCCCAGCGACACCCAATAGTCCCTTCCCACGGTGGTCACCCACTGGCCGAACAGGTCGGGGAGGATCCGCCTGGCGTCCCTCGGCCGGAACAGCTGAGGCAGGCCGTTTGGCTCGTCGAGCAGCTGATAGAGAGGGGTGAGGTCGTCGAGAATCCAAAAGGAGCGCCCGTGGGTGGCGATCACCAGGTCGGTCCCCTTCACCGTTAGGTCATAGACCGGAGTCACCGGGAAGTTGGACTGCCAGCGTTGCCAGCTCGCCCCGTCGTCGGTGGAGAGGTAGATACCGGTCTCGGTGCCCAGGTAGAGGACGCCCTCACGGTTGGGGTCGGCCCGGATCACCCGGACGAACTCGTCGTCAGGTAGCCCCTTGCCGACGATCGACGTCCAGGTCTGCCCGTAGTCGCCGGAGCGGTAGATGTAGGGGGTGTCGTCGTCCAACTTGTATCGGGTGGCGGCCACGTAGACCGTGCCCGCTACGTGCGGTGACGGCTCCACGGTGCGGACGAAGCTCCACTCGGGGAGATCGGGTGGGGTGACCTCCTCCCAGCTCTCCCCACCGTCCCTGGAGAGGTGGACCAGCCCGTCGTCGCTGCCCGCCCAAAGCACACCCGCCTCCAGGGCGCATTCCCGCAGGGTGGCGATGGTGCAGTAGTGCTCGGCTCCGCTGGTGTCCTTGGTGATCGGCCCACCCGACGCGGCCAGCTTCTCCGGGTCGTTGCGGGTGAGGTCGTCGCTGATCGGCTCCCAGGTGTATCCCTCGTCGGTGCTGCGGAAGACCACGTTGTCCGCGGTGTAGACCACCGAGGGGTCGTGAGGGGAGAACAGGATCGGGTAGGTCCAGGGGAAGCGGTACTTCAACTCCCCCGGTCCGATGCCGCCGTGTGCCTCCGGCCAGGCGTTGACCAGACGGATCTGTCCGCTGCGGTGGTCGTAGCGCTGCAGCGACCCGCCACCACCCGGTGAAGATCCCACCGCCCCGACGAAGACGATGTTGGGGTCGTCGGGGTGGACGGCGACGAACCCGCTCTCCCCGGTGCCGGCGGCGTAACAGTCGGCCCAGGTGATCGCCCCGTCCACCGCCCCGCTGGGCACGGCCACGCTCGAGTTGTCCTGCTGGGTTCCGTAGACGTGATACCAGGGCTCGCGATTGTCGGTGGCGACCGTGTAGAACTGTGCGGTGGGCTGGTTGTAGACGGTGCTCCAGGTCTCCCCGCCGTTGAACGTGACGTTGGCCCCGCCATCGTTGCCCTGGATCATCCGGCGGTTGTCCCGGGGGTCGATCCACAGGTCGTGGTTGTCGCCGTGGGGGGTGGCCACCCGGTCGAAGGTCTTGCCGCCGTCGGTCGACTTCCACAGGTCCAGGTTGTTCACCCAGACGGTGTCCGGGTCGATCGGGTCGGCGGTGAGGTGCATGTAATACCAGGGGCGGTAACGGAGCTTGGTCTCGTCGTTGACCAGCTTCCAGGTCTCTCCGAAGTCGTCGGAGCGGTAGAGCCCGGGCTTCTCCGCCGCCTCGATCAGCGCCCACACCCGGCCGGCCTTGGCGGGTGAAGCAGCGACCCCCATCTTGCCCAGGATCCCCTTCTCGGGGAGACCCTCGTTGCGCGTGATGTCGACCCAGGCGTGGCCCCCATCGGTCGACTTCCACAGGCCACTGTCCTCGCCGCCGCTCGACAGCTTCCAGAAGTTGCGGTGGGCCTGCCAGATGGTGGCGTACACCACCTCGGGGTGGCGGGGGTCGAAGCTGACGTCGACCGCACCGGCTCGCTCCGACTTGTAGAGCACCCGATCCCAGGTCTTACCGCCGTCCGTGGTGCGGTAGAGACCCCGGTTGGGATTGGATCCGAAAGCGTGGCCCAGAGCCGCTGCGTAGACCACGTCGGGGTTCTTCGGATGGATGCGCACCTCGCCGATGTGGCGGGTGTCGTCGAGACCACAGTGGGTCCAGGTTGCCCCACCGTCGGCGGAGCGGTAGACCCCGTCGCCGTGGGAGACGTCGAGACGGATGCAGCTCTCCCCCATCCCGGCGAAGATGACGTTGGGGTCGGACTGGGAGACTGCCAGGGCGCCCACCGAACTGGTCTTCAGGTAGCCGTCACTGACGTTGCGCCAGGTGACGCCGGTGTCCTCCGTCTTCCACACTCCCCCGGCGACGGCGCCGAAGTAGAAGGTGCCGACACGTTCGGGGTCGCCGGCCACAGCCACCACCCGACCGCCCCGGGTCGGGCCGATACAGCGGAATCGCATCGAGTCGAGGAGGTCGTTGGCCAGGGGGATTTCAGACAGTGCCATGATCGGCGGCGAGGCTAGCGGTGGTGTGCTGTCGGTGGCGTGGGGTGGGGTTGCGGTGGCGGGGGCTGGGGCGAGGTTTGGGGTGTGGCCGTGGCGAGGTTTGGGCTGGAGACCTCGCCCAGGGACGTCAGCAACCCAGGGTTGCACACGACGGGGGTATCGGGGCCAAGTTTGGGCCGGAGACGTCGCTCAGCGACGTCAGCAACCCTGGGTTGCAGACGACGACACCCCACGACGGGCCTCCCACGATGACGGTGACGAGTCAGGTCTCGTCGATCTCCTGGGTGATCTCGACGTCGGGGCCCTTGTCGGGTATGCCGGTGTCGGCGTGGTCACGGCAGAAGCGGGTGGCCGGCACGGCTTCGAGACGCTCGTCGGGGATCTCGCGACCACATACCTGGCACACCCCGTACTCCCCGCCATCGATCCTGGCCAGGGCAGCGTCGATCTCCTCCAGCTTCCTGGTCAGACCCTGACCGATCGACTGGTCTTTCTCCCGTTCGAACATCTCGGTGGCGTGATCGCCGAGGTGCTGGTCGACACCGGTCAGCTCACCGGTCGCCTCCTCCACCGACACGTCGAGACCGCTCGATTCGCTGATGCGCTCGTAGAGCTCGGTCAGCTCCGACTGCTCGCTCAACAGCAGATCCCGGGCGCGCTTCAGATCCATGCCGACCTCAATCCTGATGACTGTTCGGGAACCTACCACCGGCCAGGGAGACGAGACGACGACGGGCGTCTTCCACCCGATCCAGACCGGCGAAACCTGCGGTGGCGACCGCCTCTGCGACCGACTCCCGCACTCGGGCCGCAGCCTCCTGACCGATGCGGCGGCCGACCCGTGCGGCGTGGAGGTTGAGCAAGAAGCCGAGGAGGATGCTCAGAACGAGCGAACCGGTGAGCAGCACCAGAGGCGTCGGGACCGGGCCGAGGTAGGGGACGTCGACGGTGGCGACACTGATCTGATCCGGTCCGAAGATCACGACGATGTACCAGGCGACGGCGAACAACAGCACCGC
This sequence comes from uncultured Acidimicrobiaceae bacterium, assembly GCA_964653975.1. Classification (GTDB taxonomy): domain Bacteria; phylum Actinomycetota; class Acidimicrobiia; order Spongiisociales; family ZC4RG35; genus JANQRA01. Next base: position 4,954 of record CAZZIG010000002.1, on the reverse strand, counting down.
ACCGAAAAGCAGCTGGAAGAAGCCAACCACCGGCCACACGATCGAGTTGGGCACTGTCATCTCCTCCGCGGAGTGACGGGTGGAGCGATCGAGCGCACGGGTGACCGCGGTCTCCACATCGTCGGCTCCCAGATTCTCGAGGATCGTGGGTCTCGTCTGGGCGGGCACCGACCCAACCGCCTTGACGAGCGCAGCACGGACCGGGTTGAGCACGTGGCCCAGGGCCCCCCGACGCCGCCAGCCGACCAGATAGGAGGCCGGGTCGGCCTTTCTCGACTTCCTCCCCGTGATCAACGACAACAGACTCAGCACCCGGGCGAGAAGCGACCCACCCCTGCGGTGGGCGCGGTGCATCACCGCTTCCCGCATCTGCCGGGAGACGCCCTCGAGGTCGACAACGGCCATCGCACCCTGCACCGCGTCGGCGACCGCCGTCTCCCTGTCCGCGGGGCTGAGCAAAGGGGTGTGGGGACGGTCCGGGTCCAAACCGGCCGCCCGGGCCAGTTCCTCGACCCGGGCAGCGGCATCGGTGGCGACCTTCGCCGCGACTATCGCCTTGGCGTCGGCGGCTTCGGCCAATGCGGCTCGAAGCTCGCCGACACCGATGCCGTCCTGGGCCGACACCATGTCGACTGTGGCATCCGGGATCCCGTCGGCCGCGAGACGGCGTCGGAGATCCTCGGCGAGCATGTCCCGCTCCTCGGGGTCGATGCGATCGGCTTTGTTGAAGATGAAACGCATGCGATCGGCATGGGAGGACAACCGGCGGAGATAAGAGTGGATGCGCTCGTCGTCGTACTTCTCCGGGTCGACCACCCAGGCGACGGCGTCGACCCGCGGGAGGAGGGCGTCGACGGTGGCCCGATGCTCGGTGCGGACACTGTCGACGTCGGGGAGATCGAGGATGGCCACCCCGGACAGGTCGGTGTGGTCGTGGCCCACCACCCGTTCCACCCCCAGCCAATCGAGCAGCCGACGGATCTCCTCCTGCGCCTCGTTGGCGACCCAGGCGAGCGGCTGTTCGGTGGTGGGGCGAAGCGCCCGCGCCGGGCTGACCTCCTCACCGGCGAGCGCGTTGAGCACCGAGGACTTGCCCACTCCGGTCCCACCGACCAGCGCCATCACATAGATCTCGCCGGGGAAGCCGAGACGGCGTTCACTCTCGTCCGCCAACAACTCTGCCGAGAGGGCCTGCTCGACAAGACCGAGATCGGCGGCGGCGGCCGCCACTTCCCGCAGTCTCTCGATCGGGTTCATCCTGCGTCCGACCGAGCGGCGGCGTGAGCCGTCCGACGCAGCTCTGAGGCGAGGTCGGAGTCCTCGGCCAGCGGCCCGAGGGCGTCGAGGAACCGTCGCTCCTCTGTCTCGAACACCGCACCGAGGATCTCATCGAGACGAGCCCGAGCCCGGTTGACGAAGTCGGAGACGTTGCCCTCACCGAAGATCGCCTCCAGGAGCTTCTGGTTGAGCAGTGCGGTCGCGGCGCCTATGCCCAACTCGGCTCCTGTGAGCCCTCCGGTGTGGACGAAGACCGCCAGGATCGCGCTGGTCCCGAGCACGTTGACCCCGATGCTGGCCACCTGGGCGCGCCGTTTGCGGTCTGCGCCGATCGCCTGGATCTCGTCGCCGACCTCCTCCATCCACTCGGCCAGATCCTCCTCGAGTCGGGGTGCCAACTCCGGCGACGCCCCCCACAGGGCCGCTGTGTCGGCAAGCGCCGACGCCCCGTGGCGTGTCTCGGCCCAGGTCGTGGCGGTGCGGGAGGCGGCGGTGTCGGCGTGGTGGACCACAGAGGTCACCAGGTCGGCGAATGCGGCTTCGCGCACCGGAGGTGCCGGCGGGACCGGGGAAGGTCGAAACAGATTGCGGATGGCCGCCGCCGCCCGGCCCACCCCTTCGGACAGGTACCGGGCCAGTGGACCGGCGTTGACGAAGTCGAGCCACTGTCTCAGGACCTCGGTGCGGAGAAAGGTGCCCCGCTCGATCTCGGTGCTCAGACCGCGACGCGCCGCCGCATAGTTCGATTCGAGGGAGTTGCGCAGCGCGGCGGCCTCTTCCTGTTCCTCGTCCACCTCGGCGGCGATGCTCTCCACCGCCTCGGGAAGGCCGGCGAGGGCGCCCTGGAGGCTGCGACGGGCGATCGACTTTCGCTCCTCGTCGTGGCGACGCAGTCGCTCGATACCGTCGAGGATGGGAGCAACCGCTTCCCGACGCAGACCGTCGGTGTCCGGGTCGACCGCACCCTCGGGGACCGAGAGCACCGCGAGATCACCGAAGGCCCCCTGCCGGTCGATCTCTCCCCTTTCGATCAGCCCCCGATAGTCGGCCATGACCGCCGCCTCGTCGGACTCGTCGGTCGGCATGCGGTTGATCACGGCCAGAAGCGGCACCGCCCGTTGGCGGACCCGGGCGAGGATGTCCCAAGGGACCTGGTCGGCATAGCGGGTGACCGTGGTGACGAAGACCACCAGATCTGCCCTCTCCAACAGCTCCACGGCTAGCTCGCGGTTGGCCTGTTCCACGCTGTCGAAGTCGGGGGCGTCGACCACCATCACACCGGGTGGGACATCGGGATCGGTCTCGACGTCGATCTGGTCGGATGCGAACCCGGCGACTGGCCCCTCCTCGCCGGCCGGGGCGTCGTCGGGATGGACCAGGGCCACCGGGCGACGGGTGGTAGGGCGAATCAGACCCGATTCGGACAGCGGAGCGCCGGCGATGGCGTTGAACAGGCTCGACTTGCCGACACCAGTAGAGCCGAGGATCACCACCACGAGCGGGGCCGAGAGGTCCGACGTCCTGGGGATCAGGTATTCGGCGACGTGTCTGCGGAGCGTTTCCGCCCGCTCGACTCGTCCCGGATCGGGAGCCGTCTCAGCTCGTCGTTCGAGGGCTGTGGCGAGTTCCGAAAGTGGCTGACTCAGAAGGGCAACCTTATCCCAGATCGGCCGTCTGGCTGCCCGTTCGGCCGAGACAGGCCGACACGTGCGGATCCCACCAGAGGCCGGCGACGGTCAAGAAACCTGTCAGAGCGCCGATGTACGTTCATGGGGGAAACGGGGAAGGGGAAGAAGCGATGACCACCGAAGGACCAAACACGTCACCGGAACCGCCAAACGGCGGCACGGAGACCTCGCCTTTCTACCGGCGTTGGTGGTTCATCGCCATCGCAGTCGTCGTCGTCCTCGGTGTCATCGTGAGCCTGGGGGGAAACGACGACGAGGACGACCCGATCGCGGCCGCCACCACCACAACCACCCTCACCGGGACAACGACCTCTGTCGTGGAGGCCACGACCACCCTGGCCGCCGAGACCACTTCTACCTCCGAATCAGCCCCGACGACGACCACGACCACTGTCCCGACTACGACATCGAGCACCGCGCCACCAGGACCTGAGCCGGCTTTCGGGTCGGGGATCCAGGTGGTGGGAGAAGACGTCCAACCCGGCATCTACGAGACCGGATTCCTCGGAGACGACCTCTTCGACGGTTGCTATTGGGAGAGACTCGCAGGATTCTCGGGCGAGTTCGACGACATCATCGCCAACAACAATGCCGTCGGCCACGACGTGGTGGAGATCGCCAGCTCCGACGCCGGGTTCAGCTCCCAGTGTGACGCCTGGTACGAACTGATCAGCCTGGATGAGCCGATGACCACGATCCCACAGGGCAAATGGGTCGTGGGTGCGCACATACAGTCCGGGACCTACCGGGCCGAGGGTGGGGACAGCTGTTATTGGGAGCGTCTCAGCGGGGTCAGCGGCCAATTCGACGACATCATCGCCAACGACCTCCCCGGCGGGTCTGCGATCGTCGAGATCGGCGCCAACGACTACGCCTTCAACTCAACCGGGTGCGGCGAATGGGAGATGAGAGGCTGATCGCATGAGAACCTTGGGAAACATCATCTGGCTGGCACTCGCCGGGGTGTGGTTGGCGATCGGCTACGTGATCGCCGGTCTACTGAACTTCATCATCATCATCGGCATCCCGTTCGGGATTCAGTCCTTCAAGTTGGCCGGCTACGCCCTGTGGCCGTTTGGCCGGGCCGTGGTCCGCAAGCCACATGCCGACGTCTCCATCTCAACGTTGGGAAACGTGGCCTGGTTCATCTTCGGAGGGTGGTTCCTGACACTGGCTCATCTGTTCACGGCTCTGCTCCTGATGCTCACCATCGTCGGAATCCCGTTAGGGATCGCCAACATCAAGATGGCGGGCCTGGCCCTCGCCCCGTTCGGCAAACAGATCGTGCCGCTTACCTCGTTGCAGCCCAGCCAGGCCGGTGGCCAGATCACTGACGGCGCGACAGTGGTTTCCACGGTCCCGATGCTCGAAGACAAACCGCAGCCCCCTCGACGAGCTATCGAAAGCGGGAGCGATGATGCAGACGGCTAGACGTTGGGGATTGGTGACGTTGTCCGTAGCGGCGCTCTTGGTTTTCTTCATCATGGATCCCGGGCCGCCCGAAGAAGGTTCCCGCAACCTCTCAGCAACGAATTATCAGACGCTCATCGACATCGCGATGTCCGACTACGACGCCAATGACGCTCTCACCGAATCGGCGCCGCAACAGCAAGTCGTCAACGGCTGGGTGGCACGCGACCTGCTCCAGATCCAGACGCGGCAACTCGCCGACCTACTCGACGTTCTAACCGAGGAGGATGCCAGCGGACAGGTGGTTGCCTCGATTGATCCGCGAACACCTGCCTTGCTAGTCATCGCAGTGTTGGCGATCGCGATTATCGGGATCACCTCGGAACAAAATCCTGGGCCGTTGAGGTCGGGGGGTACCGATCGATCCGCCCGAAGTTCCGGACACGACTTAGGCCCGGCCGGTCCGTAGCCTCATCGAGATCTAACTGAAGGGAGCCGTGACCATGACCTCACACCGCTACGGGTTCGGGGTGGAGACCGACCTCGACCCTGCCGAGGCCGAGACGAGGATGAGAGAA
>CAZZIG010000001.1:0-4362 GCA_964653975.1 uncultured Acidimicrobiaceae bacterium | reverse complement strand
GTGGACCGGCTCCGGCTCCGGCTCCGGCTCGGGCTCCGGTTCTGGTTCTGGCTCGGGCTCGGGCTCCGGCTCGGGCTCCGGCTCCAACTCCGGCTCCGGTTCGGGCTCGGGCTCCGGTTCGGGCTCGGGCTCCGGTTCGGGTTCGGGCTCCGGTTCCACCACGGAGACACTCCCGGCGTCCACCAGGTCGGGCTCGGGCTCGAAGACCCCAGCCGGCTCCTCGTCTGGAGTCGGCTCGACGGTGCGACGGCGCAAGTCTTCCCGCTCGGCCTCGAGACGTTGCATCTCCAGCCGGTACGCCTCGACCCGGTTGGCTTCGCGTTCTTCGGCGAGACGTCGTTCCTCTTCGAGGGCTTCTCTCTCAGCGGCGAGTCTTTGCCGTTCCTCTTCGAGCAGACGGATCTTCTCGGCGAGGTCGTCGTCCACCGGGGCCTGCGTCGCTTCGTCGACGCCCACGAGGGGGATCGAGGTCTCCTCCTCCCTGGTCTCGGCGGTCTGGTCGAGGACCGGTTCGGGGGCCGGCGAGTCGGGCATCGCCACCTCGCCCGCGATCTGACGGGGGGCGACCCGGGTCTGGAGGTTCTCCTCCATGGCGGCCCTCATCTCGTCGATACGCGCCGGGATCGTCCCTTTTCGGGACTTCCGCACCGCCATGGATCGACTGGCCATCCGCTTCGACTTGATGGAGGCCCACGTGCTGGCCATGTGCTCCACCCCGCGATAGGCGAAGTCGATCGGATCGTCGGCCACGAAAGTGATCTCTTGGCCTTCCAGGTCGATCTGGAACGCACTCGCCACGAGACGCCGGGCATGGATGTCGTAGAGCGACCATCTCCCCAGCGATTCGCCATCCACGATCAGCTCTGCCTGCAGTCCCTCGATGACGAACGTCACCGGTACCCCGGGATGATCGACCTCGGGGAACTTGAGCTCTCCTCTGAACTTCATTCAGAGATCCTCGATTCTGTGCCTGGCTCCCAACCCTCCAACCTCGGTAAAGATCCCACCAGATCGCAAAATGTCAAGACGGATCACCCGTAGGACTCCAAGGGCGGGCACGCGCACACCAGGTTGCGGTCACCGCCAACCCCGTCGACACGGCCCACCGGTGGCCAATACTTGTCGGCGCGCAGGTTGTGCAAGGGGTAGGCGGCGAGTTCACGTCCGTAGGGGTGCTCCCACTCATCCGCGCTCACATCCTCGGCGGTGTGCGGGGCATTGACCAGCGGGTTGTCGTTCTTCGGCCACTCCCCCTCGCCCACCCTGTCCGCCTCACCGCGGATCGCGATCATCGCGTCACAGAACCTGTCCAGCTCCTCGAGACTCTCGGATTCGGTGGGCTCGACCATCAGGGTGTTCGCCACCGGAAAAGCCAGCGTAGGGGCATGGAAGCCGTAGTCGGCCAACCGCTTGGCGATGTCCTCGGCGTCGATACCGGTGCTCTTGGTCAGCGGTCGGACATCGATGATGCACTCGTGAGCGACCCGTCCGGAATCACCGGTGTACAGGACCGGGAAATAGGGGTCGAGGCGACGTGCGATGTAGTTGGCGGAGAGAATGGCCACCTTCGTCGCTCGCTTCAGCCCTTCGGCGCCCATCAACCGAATGTACGCATAAGGGATGGGGAGGATCCCCGCGGAGCCGAAAGGCGCTCCTGAGATGGCCCCGATCCCGGTCTCCGGCCCGGCCTCGGCCAGCTGGGGATGGTTGGGCAGGAACGGCTCTAGATGGGCCTTCACCCCCAGTGGGCCGACCCCGGGGCCACCCCCGCCATGGGGGATGGTGAAGGTCTTGTGCAGGTTGAGATGACCACAGTCGGCTCCGAAGTCCGCAGGACGCGCCAGCCCTACGAGAGCGTTGAGATTGGCCCCGTCCACATAGACCTGGCCACCGTGGGTGTGGACGATGTCGGTGACCTCGCGTATCGCCTCTTCGAAGACGCCGTGGGTCGAGGGATAGGTCACCATGAGAGCAGCTAGCTCGTCGGTGTGCTCGACTGCCTTCGCCCGGAGGTCGTCGACGTCGATGTTGCCCGACTCGTCCGTGGCGACGACCTTGACCCGCATCCCGGCCATGACCGCAGATGCCGCGTTGGTGCCATGTGCCGAAGCCGGGATCAAGCAAACGTCACGCTGTTCGTCGCCACGGGAGCGGTGATAGGCCGCAATGGCGAGAAGACCGGCCAGCTCTCCCTGGGACCCTGCGTTGGGTTGGAGTGACACCGCCGAGTATCCGGTTATCTCGGCCAGGTAGCTCTCCAACTCCGAGATCAGCTCGAGATAGCCGGTGGCTTGGCCGGTCGGGGCATATGGATGGATGTCGGCGAAGCCGGGCCAGGTGATGGGGACCATCTCCGTCGTGGCGTTCAGCTTCATGGTGCAAGAGCCCAGCGGGATCATGGTCCTGTCGAGCGCCAGGTCGCGGTCGGCCAGCCGGCGAAGGTACCGGAGCATTTCGTGCTCCGACTGGTACAGATGGAACACCGGGTGTGTCAGGTAGGCCGATTCTCGTTTGGCGTGATCCGGTATTCGGCCCTGGGAAGAGGCCGGATCGACGCCGATTGCCCCCAGGACCTTGGCAATGAGCTCGTCGTCGGTCCGCTCGTCCACTGCGATGCGGAAATGATCGTCGTCGACCAGACCGATGTTGACCCCGGCCGTGAGGACGTCGGTCACGATCGCCTTCGCACGCGCGGGCGCCCGCACCGTGACGGTGTCGAACCAGTTCTCGTTGGCCAATTCGTATCCGGCGTCGCTCAGAGAGTCGGCCACCACGGTGGCGAGCCGATTCGACTCGGCCGCGATCGCCTTCAGGCCGTCCGGGCCGTGCCAGCAGGCGTAGAAGCCGGAGATGACGGCGAGGAGCACCTGCGCCGTGCAGACATTGGAGGTGGCTTTCTCCCGTCTGATGTGCTGTTCCCGCGTCTGCAGGGCGAGTCGGTGGGCCATGCGTCCGGCGCGGTCGGTGGACACCCCCACCAGCCGCCCGGGCAGCCCTCTGACATGAGTCTCCAATGTGGCTATGAACCCTGCGTGAGGTCCCCCGTATCCGAGGGGTACGCCGAACCGCTGGGCCGATCCGACGGCGATGTCCGCCCCCCATTCGCCGGGTGGTCTCAGCATGGTGAGGGCGAGCAGGTCGGTGGTGACCGTGACGATGGCTCCGGCGTCTTTGAATGATCCGACCAGCTCCGAGTGGTCCCGCACCTCTCCGGACGAGCCCGGGTAGGCCAACAGGACCCCAAAGGCGGCTTCCGGGTCGGCGGAGTCGTCGAGGTCTCTCAGCTCGATACCGGCGGCGGCCGAGCGGGTCGCGATGACCGACCGGGTGGCCGGGTGACAGTCGGGGTCGACATAGAACACTTCCCGGTCACCTCTGAACAGCCGGCGGGCCATGGTCATCGCCTCCGCAGCCGCAGTCGGCTCATCGAGAAGCGACGAGTTGGCGATCTCCATGGCCGTCAGGTCGGAGACCATCGTCTGGAAGTTGAGAAGGGCCTCGAGTCGGCCCTGGGAGATCTCCGGTTGATACGGCGTGTAGGCGGTGTACCACGCCGGGTTCTCCAACACGTTCCTCTGGATGACAGGCGGCGTGATGGTGTCGTGGTAGCCGAGCCCGATGAGCGACGGGATCACCTCGTTGCGCTCCGACAGCTCCCTCAGACGCTGCACGGTGTCGGGCTCGGAGAGGGCGGTGGGCAGATCGAGTCTCGTGTCGAGAATCGTTTCGGGGACGGTTTGGGTCACCAACTCATCCAGCGACGCCGCACCGATGGTGGCGAGCATCTTCTCAACGTCTGCCGGACGTGGTCCTATGTGGCGGTCGGCGAATGTCTCCACGGGATTGGGCATCTTTACCTCGGGCAGATCATAAGACGCGCGCTGCCACACGGCCCGATCGAGGTTTGCCTCGGCCAAGCCAGTGTGCGTGTAACGTGCCGCAATGCCCGCCCGCCCCCTGTACGCCGCGCTGGCTGCCGACGCTCCGGGAACAGTGGACGCTCCCCTCACAGAACACGAGGTACTCGTCTTCCTCGTCCAGATTCTGCTGCTCGTGGCCGTGGCGCGACTGCTCGGCGCCTCGATGAAACGTCTCGGCCAGCCGCCCGTGGTCGGGGAACTGCTCGCCGGTGTGGTGCTGGGCCCGTCCCTGTTCGGTCTCACTCTCCCGGCGTGGCACGATTGGGTCTTCGTCGCCGAACCTGTCGTGAACTCGGCCACCTTCGCCGTCGCCTGGCTGGGAGTGGTGTTCTTGCTGGTCGTCATGGGATTCGAGACCGACCTGGCGATCATTGCCCGCTTCAAGAACGTGGCGCTGGCAGTGGCAGCCGGCTCATTGATCGCCCCCATGCTCGCCACCGGG